>JAEWNA010000366.1 GCA_023392975.1 Pseudomonadota bacterium
TGATGAGACTGCCGTAGCTGGCCGAGCGCTCGTTGGAGAACACGACCTGGTCGACGCCCAGCAGCACCGCCGCGAACACCAGGATCGCCGAATTGACCGCCGTGACCGGGATGTGGCCGTTCCACGCACCCTGCCGGTTGTACTCGAACAGCTCCGGCGCGAGCTGGCGGCCGAGGTTGAGCGTCGGCAGCTCGGTGCGTTCGGCGCAGGCCTTGATCAGCTGCGAACCACCGATCCACGTCACGGTCTGGGCGACGCCGGCACCACGCAGCGCCTCGATGCTGACCAGCGAATCCTTGCCGCCGCCGATGGCGACCAGGGCGTGCTCGCGCAGGCCGAGCGCCGGCGCATCGGCCGTGGCATCGGCACCCGCCGGGAAGCGGATGCGGCCGTGCAGATCGAGACCGTTGCGGTACGCGAACTCGCCGAGGCCGTGCAGGTAGATCGAATCGAGCAGCGCCGCCATGTCGGCGTCGATGGCGTAATCGTCGATGCGGATCTCCGGCGGCACCGCGGCCTTGTAGTAGCTCACGCCGGCGATCAGGTGCAGCAGGCGCAGCGCGCGCCCGGCCGCCGCGGCGCGCTCGCCTTCGAGAACGAACGGCGCACCGGGCACGGTGATCGTTTCGACCAGCTCCGGACCCTCATCGAAGGCGTAGACCAGTTGCGCAACACCGCTCTGCGCATTGAAGTCGCAGCGGACGAAACGGAAGGCGCGGATCACGTCGCGGTTGAATTCAGAACTCACGGGGATACTCCAGAAGGAAGCGCGGGCGATGCGCACTTCCCGGCCTTGCAGGTGTGAACGGATCGACGGACGCGGAGGCGATGCGGTTTCACCCCATCACCTCTTCCAGCGGCAGCGCCCGCAGGTTGTAGGTGCTGGCCATCGCCATGCCGTAGGCGCCGGCGTCGGCGATCAGGACCACGTCGCCTTCCTGCGTCGCAGCCGGCAGCATGCGGGCGTGGCCGAACACATCGCTGCTCTCGCAGATCGGGCCGACCACGTCGAACGGCAGCACCGCCTCGTCGTCGAGCCGCGACAGGTTGTGGATGGCGTGCCAGGCGTCGTACATCGCCGGACGCACCAGCGTGTTCATGCCGGCGTCGAGGCCGATGCGGCGCACGCCGTCCTTTTCGACCACCTGGGTGACGCGCGCCAGCAGCACGCCGGCTTCGGCGACGAGGTAACGGCCAGGTTCGATCGCCAGCGCGAAGCGCGGATACGCGGCCTTGATGCCGGCCAGCCCTTCCGCCCAGGCGGCCACGTCGAACGGCCGCGCGTCCGGCGTGTAAGGCACCGGCAAACCGCCGCCGATGTCGATGGTCTCGACCGTGCCGATCTGCTCGGCGAGCGCGGCGAGATCGGCATAGACCTCGCGCCAGTGCGCGACGTTGTCGATGCCGCTGCCGAGGTGCGCATGCAGCGCGACCACGCGGGCGCCGATCCCGCGCGCGGCCTCGACGAAATCACCGGCCTTCGCCATCGGCAGGCCGAACTTGGCCTCGCTGCCGCCGGTGCGGACCTTCTCATGGTGGCCGTCGCCACGACCGAGGTCGATGCGCAACCACAGCGGGCGGTCGCGGAACACCTCGGCCCAGCGGTCCAGCATCTCGACGTTGTCGACGGTGACGTGGACGCCGAGCGCCAGCGCCTCGGCGTATTCGGCGCGCGGGGCGAAGCTCGGGGTGAACAGGATGCGCGCGCGATCGAGGCCGGGCAGCGTTTCGATGACGTGCTCGACCTCGGCCAGCGACACACACTCGAAACCGAAGCCCTCGGCCGCCAGCGCATGCAGGATCGCCGGGTGCGCGTTGGCCTTGAGCGCGAAGAAGCGGCGGTCGACCGCGGCCACGCCGCGCAGCGCACGCGCGCGGGCGCGTACGGTCGCGAGATCGTAGACATACGTCGGCGTGCCCTCGCCCGCGCGTGCGACCAGCGCGGCGGCCTGCGCGCGCCACCACGGCGCCTCGCGCTCGGGCATGCCGTGGGCGAGCTCGGTCCAGCTCGGGCCGAACACCGCCGCGTCCTGCACCGGCATCGCGCCGCTGCGGATCAGCTCGCCGTGCAGCTGCGGCAGCAGGCCGTCGGCATCGACCTCGTCGACGACGAAGGTCAGGTTGAGGTCGTTCGACGACTGCGAGATCAGGTGCACGCGCTCGCGGCCGAAGGTCGCCCACACGTCCGACAGCTTGTGCAGCAGCGAACGCATGCCGCGGCCGACCAGCGTGATCGCCGCACAGGGCGCGATCACCTTCACCCGGCAGACTTCGGCCAGGTCGGCCGAGAGCCGGCTGAGCACATCGCTGTTGACCAGGTTCTCGCTGGGGTCGAGCGACACCGTCACGTTGGTTTCCGACGAGCCGATCAGGTCGATCGACAGGCCGTGGCGCTTGAAGCGCTCGAACACGTCGGCGAGGAAGCCGACCTGCTGCCACATGCCGATGGATTCCATCGACACCAGCACGATGCCGTTGCGCCGGCTGATCGCCTTCACGCCCGGCACGGTGGCGACGCTGGCGTCGATGCGCGTGCCCGGCAGGTCCGGGCGTTCGGTGTCGAGGATCGCCATCGGCACGCCGGCGTCGCGGCAGGGCGCGATCGAGCGCGGATGCAGCACCTTGGCACCGGTGGTCGCGATTTCCTGCGCTTCGGCGTAGTCCAGGCGCGACAGCAGCCGCGCCTCGGGCACCTCGCGCGGATTGGCGCTGAACATGCCCGGCACGTCGGTCCAGATCTCGACCCGCTTCGCCTTGAGCAGCGCACCGAAGTACGCGGCCGAGGTATCGGAACCGCCGCGGCCGAGGATGGCGGTGCCGCCGTCGGCATGCCGCGCGATGAAGCCCTGCGAGATGAGCATGCGGGTCGGCTGCGTCGCGAAGCGGTCGCGGAACGCGGCGTCGGCCTGGAAGCGGCAGTTCACCGACAGCCGCTGCGCCCAGTCGCTGGCGTTGGGCAGCGACACCGCGTCGAGCCAGCCACGGGCGTCGCACCAGCCGACGTCGAGGCCCTGCGCGCGCAGGTAGGCCGCACCGAGGGTCGACGACAGCAGTTCGCCCTGCCCCAGCACCTCGGCCTGCCAGTCCAGCGGTCGCGTCGCGGCGCGCGCGTCGGCAGCGAGCGCCTGCAGCGTGGCGAGGCGTTCGCCGAGCACGACGTCGGGATCGAGGTCGAGGTCCGCGCAGAACGCGCGGTGGCGTTCGACCAGCGCGGCGATGCGTTCGGCGATGCCGTCGCCATCGGCGATGGCAGTGAGTTCGTTGGTCACGCCCGACAGCGCGGAGACCACGACGAGGATGCGTGCGTCGTCCTCGTCGGCGCGGCGTTTCGCCAGACGCCCGATCGTGTCCCAGCGGTGGCGACGCGACACCGAGGTGCCGCCGAACTTGAGCACGACCCAGGCGGGGCCGGCGGAATGCGTATCGGGCATCGGGAGGGGGCGGATAGACTGA
Organism: Pseudomonadota bacterium; assembly: GCA_023392975.1. Classification (GTDB taxonomy): domain Bacteria; phylum Pseudomonadota; class Gammaproteobacteria; order Xanthomonadales; family Xanthomonadaceae; genus Lysobacter_I. Next base: position 3,454 of record JAEWNA010000366.1, read on the forward strand.
GGGGGCCGGCGCGCGGCCGGAGCCCTCAATTCTATGCGAACCGGACCGCCCGCCATGATGTCGTTGCGTTATCTGCAGATGGACGTGTTCGCCGAACGCCCGGGCGACGGCAACCCGCTGGGGGC
>JAEWNA010000046.1 GCA_023392975.1 Pseudomonadota bacterium
TGCGCAGGTCGCGCCGCCCGTGGCCGCTCCCGCACCTGCGCCTGCGCCCGAACCGGTCGATGCCGGTTTCGACGCCGCCAGCGACGACATCGACGACGAAATCCGCGAAATCTTCCTCGAGGAATTCGAGGAGGAGATCGGCAACCTCGCCCAGCTGCTGCCGGCGTGGAAGGCCGATCCCAACAACATCGAGCTGCTGCAGCCGGTCCGCCGGGTCTTCCACACGCTCAAGGGCAGCGGTCGCCTCGTCGGCGCCAAGACCCTCGGCGAGTTCAGCTGGAAGATCGAGAACATGCTGAACAAGGTGCGCGACGGCCTGCGGCCGGCGACGCCCCCGGTCGTGGCGATGGTCGACCAGGCCTACGGCGCGCTGCCGCAGTTGCACGCGGCACTGCGCGGCGACGGCCCGGTCACGGTCGACCTGCGCGCGATGGAAGCCTTCGCCGAGCGCATCGCCGGCGGCGAAGACGTGATGCCGGTGCTCGCGGCGGTCGCGCCGGTCGCGACCGGCCCCGTCGAGACGACCGAACCCGCGCAGACCGACGTCGCGCCGGTCGAACCGGCGGCGCCCGCGCCAGCCGAGACCGGCATCGCGGTCAGCGTCGACCCGGTGCTGTTCGAGATCCTGCAGACCGAAGTCGGCGGCCACCTCACCCGCATCGACGCCTGGCTCGCACGCGCCCGCAGCGCGCCGACCGAGGCCGACGATCCGCTGTTGCGCGCCATCCACACGATGAACGGCGCGTTCGCGATGACCGAAGTGCCGGCCATCACCGACGCGCTGACCCCGGCCGAAGGCTACGTCCGCCGCCAGCTGTCCCTGGGCGGCCCGGTCCCGGCGGAAGGCGTCGCCGCCATCGGCGAACTCGCCGACCGGGTGCGCGACACCGTGGCGGCGATCGCCGTCTCCGGCGGTCGCGTGCAGCCCTGCGACGCGCTGGCCGAACGCCTCGTCGCGCTGCGCGACAGCCTGCCCGAAGCGGGTCCGGTGCAGGTCGTCGACCTGCATCCCGAAGCGCCGGCCGCCATGCCCGACGCGCCGGTGGAACTCACAGAACTCGACCTCAGTGCCTACGGCCATTTCGATGCCGCGCCGCCGGCCGCACCGGCCGCCGACACGCCGGAGCCGGGGCAGTCCGACGCCGACTTCGAGGCCGAACTGCTGCGCCTGCTCGGCGCGCCGTCCGAAGCGCCCGCTGTGCCGGCGCCGGCCGAAGCACCCGCCGCGACGCTGTCGGACGACGGCATCCCGACCCGCCAGGAAGACGCCACCCGCCTGCTGGCGCTGATGGAGTCCTACGAAGCGGAACGCGCGGACGCCGAACGCGCCGAGAACGAGCGTCTCGAAGCCGAACGTCTCGAAGCCGAGCGTGCCGAGGCGGAGCGGGCCGAGATCGAACGCGCCGAAGCCGAGCGGCTGGCCGCGCTGCGCCTCGCCGAGCACGAGGATTTCCTGCGCTTCGAGAACCAGCGTCTCGAAGCCGAACGCCTCGAAGCCGAGCGTGCCGAAGCGGAACGTCTCGAAGCGGAACGCCTCGAAGCGGAGCGTCTCGAAGCGGAACGCCTTGAAGCGGAACGCCTTGAAGCGGAACGCCTCGAAGCGGAACGCCTCGAAGCGGAACGTCTCGAAGCGGAACGTGCCGAGGCAGCGCTCCGCGAACAGGAACGCCAGGACCTCATCCGCATCAAGGACGAGCGTCTGGAAGCCGAGCGCCGCGAGGCCGAACTGCTCGAAGCCGAGCGTCTGCTCGCCGAGGGCGTGGATGCCGCGCCGGAAGCCCATGTCGAATTGCCGGCCTTCGCCGATTTCGACCTCCCGGCCGAACCCGAACCGGCGATCGCCGAGACCGCGCCCGTCGCGGCGGGCGAGGGCTCGGTGGTGTCGCTGCTGCTGGCGAACTCCGCGGTCTCCGATCCGGATGAAGCGCTGGACATGGCCGACCTGGATGCCGACCTGATCGACATCTTCGTCGAGGAAGGCCGCGACCTGCTCGATCACTCCGACCAGTTGCTGGTCCGTCTGCGCGAAGCACCGGAGGACCGCGAGGTCATCGCCGGCCTGCAGCGCGACCTGCACACGCTCAAGGGCGGTGCGCGCATGGCCGGCGTGATGCCGATCGGCGAACTCGGCCATGCGATGGAGTCGCTGCTGGAAGCCGCAGCCGAACACCGGCTGTCGCTGGGCCGCCAGGACTTCCCGCTGCTGGAAACCGGCTTCGACCGCCTGCACACGATGGTCACCCGCGTCGGCGACCGCCGCGCGGTCGCGATCCCGGAAGCGCTGGTCGCGGCGTTCGACACGCGCGCCCTCGGCCATGCACTGGAGCTGCCGGCCGCTGCGCCGCAGCTTCCGGCTCCGACGATCGAAGAAGCCCCTGCGTTCGCGGACTTCGACGCGATCGAGGCCGTGCCGTCCGCCGAGGCCATCGAGGCTCCGGCCGCAGAAGCCCCGGCCGCATTCGCCGACTTCGAGATCGAGGAGATCGCGCTGGATGCGGCGTCGCTCGACGCGACCCCGGTCGAGCCCGAAACCGCCACGCCGGCCGAAGAGACCGTCGCCGACACCGGGCCCGCCGGGGAGATCGGCATCGAGGCCGTGGTCCCGGAGGCCGCCTTCGTCGATCTGCCCGAGCTTGACGTGGCCGCACCGGCGCACGCCGAGGAGGCCTTGCCGGCCGAGACGGCGTTCGTCGAAGCCACCCTGGAAACGCCGGCCGCCGCCGACTACGCGCCGCTGCCTGGCCTGCGCCCGCTGTCCGCGCCGATGGCGTTCGGCGAGCGCGAGGACGAGGACGCCAGCCTGCGCGGCAGCCACGAGCAGGTCCGCGTCCGCGCCGAACTGCTCGACCGCCTCGTCAACTACGCCGGCGAAGTCGCGATCTACCGCTCGCGCCTCGAACAGCAGCTGGGCGCATTCCGCGGCGCGACGTCGGAAATGGAGCAGACCACCGCGCGTCTGCGCGACCAGCTCCGTCGCCTCGAGATCGAGACCGAAGCGCAGATCATCGCCCGCTACCAGCGCGAGGGCGAGCAGGTGGACGCCGGGTTCGATCCGCTCGAACTCGACCGCTTCTCGACCGTGCAGCAGCTCTCGCGCGCGCTGTCCGAAACCGCGGCCGACCTCGGCAGCCTCCACACCACGCTCGACGACCTGACCCAGCAGTACGAAACCCTGCTGCTGCAGCAGTCGCGCGTGAGCTCGGAGCTGCAGGAAGGCCTGATGCGCACCCGCATGGTGCCGTTCGACACCGTCGTGCCGCGCCTGCGCCGCGTGCTGCGCCAGGCCGCGGCGGACACCGGCCGCCAGGTGCAGCTGAAGGTCGAAGGCGCGCAGGGCGAACTCGACCGCAACGTGCTGGAGCGCATGACCGCGCCGCTGGAGCACATGCTCCGCAACTCGGTCGCGCACGGCATGGAGACCGCCGACCAGCGTCGCGCCGCCGGCAAGACCCCCGAGGGCACCGTCACCATCGCCGTGCGCAAGGAAGGGTCGGAAGTCGTGTTGCAGGTGTCGGACGACGGTCGCGGCCTGGACCGCGCCGCCATCCGCGAACGCGGCGAGACCCGCGGCCTGGTCCGTCCGGGCGTGGCGCTGTCGAACGCCCAGCTCGACGCGCTGATCTTCGAGCCCGGCTTCTCCACCGCCGAAGCCGTTACCCGGCTCGCCGGCCGCGGCGTTGGCATGGACGTCGTGTCCAGCGAAGTGCGCCAGCTCGGCGGCACCATCGACATCCAGTCCGACCCCGGCAAGGGCACCGCCTTCCTGCTGCGCCTGCCGCAGACCCTGGCGGTCACCCAGGCGGCGTTCGTGCGCATCGGCGAGACCACCTTCGCGGTGCCGATCGCCTCGGTGCGCGGCGTCGGCCGCATCCCGCGCGAGGAACTCGCCAAGGGCGCGGCGACCTACCGCTACGGCAACGAGGAGTACGTGCTGCACGACCTCGGCAAGCTGATCGGCCACGCGCCGGCCAAGGCCGAAGGCCAGCTGCAGATGCCGCTGCTGCTCACCCGTTCCGGCGACCTGCACGTCGCCGTGACCGTGGACCAGATCGTCGGCAACCGCGAAATCGTGGTGAAGCCGATCGGCCCGCAGGTCGCGTCGATCCCGGGCATCTTCGGCGCGACGATCATGGGCGACGGCAGCGTCGTGGTGATCCTCGACGTCGCGCCGCTGGTGCGCCGTCTCGCCGCGCAGCCGGAAGAGATCGAGGAAGCGCCGGCCGTCGAGCAGCGCGCGGTGCCGCTGGTCATGGTGGTCGACGACTCGATCACCATGCGCAAGGTCACCGGCCGCGTGCTGGAGCGCAACAACTTCGAAGTGCTGACCGCGAAGGACGGCCTCGACGCGCTGGAGCGCATGGTCGACGTGGTCCCGGACCTGATGCTGCTCGACATCGAAATGCCGCGCATGGACGGCTACGAGCTGGCGACGGCGATGAAGGCCGATCCGCGCCTGGCCCGGGTGCCGATCATCATGATCACCTCGCGCACCGGCGACAAACACCGCCAGCGCGCGATGGACATCGGCGTCGACCGGTATCTCGGCAAGCCGTACCAGGAGAACGAACTCATGCGCAACGTCTTCTCGCTGCTGGAGCCGGTGAGGTCCGATGCCTGAGTTCGCTGCTGCCGCTCCCCGGGTGGCCCTGCTGGCGCGCGCCGGCAAGGCCGCCGACAGTCTCGCCGAGGCGCTGCGCCAGGCCGGGGCCGAACTGCTCATCGCGGTCGACCCGGCCGACACCGACGAGGCCGCGCTGCGTGCGCTGGACCTGCAGGCGGTGCTGGTTGCGCTGGAGCCGAGTATCGAAACGGCGCTGGACCGGCTCGACGCACTGCTCACCGACCCGGGCCTGACCGTGATCTTCGACGAGGCCGATCTCGCCGCGCACCGCGCCGGCTGGGACGCGGCCCGCTGGGTGCGCCACCTCTCGGCCAAGCTGCGCCGCGACGACAACGTGCTGCCGCCCGGCGGCGAACCCGAGCAGGACGAGCTGCATCCCTCGCCCGGCGCCATGCCGAAGCCGGCGCGGGCGTTCACCGAACTCGATTTCGATGCGCTTGCGCGCGAAGCCGCACAGCACGCCGGCCAGGTGCCCGTCGACGGTCTCCCCGCCGATGCGATGCCGCCCGCGCCGGCCTTCGCGCCTGCGCCGGTGGCCGCGCCCGTCGCGCCGCCGCCGGCACCGATCTCCTTCGCCGGCCTGTCGCTGGAACCGATCGAGCCGCCGCCGGCCGCCGCGCCCGTACCGCCGCCGATGCCGCCGTTCGAGGACGATGCGGCCGAAGTCTCGCTCGAAAGCGTCGATCTGGAAGCGGTCTCCCTCGAGCGCGACACGCTCGATGTCGATGCCTTCGAGAACGTCGAGATCGAAGCGGTCACCCTGGACGCCAGTGCCTTCGACAGCCTCGGCATCGAGGAGGCCACGATCGAAGACGCCACGATCGAGGACGTCACGCTGGAAAGCGTCCCGGCCGCTTCGTCGACCGGGGTCGCGCCGATGAGCTTCGACGACGATGCGTTCTTCCTCGAAGAACTCTCGATGTCGTCGAACGCCGCCGACGCGCCGCCACCCGCCGATCCGGGCTTCGATATCAGCTTCGATGCGCCGTCGCCTGCGCCCGCCGCGCCGTCGCCGGCCGAGGACGTGTTGTCGCTGGAGGCGCTGTTCGCCAGCAGCATCGAAGCTGCGCGCGACGTGCCCGAGGCGACCCAGCGCACCACGCTGCCTTCGACGGAAAGCTCCGCCCATGTCGCCCCGCCGGCCGTCGCGCCGACGTTCTCGTTCGAAGGCCTGTCGCTGGCGCCCGAAGACGCCCCGGTCGCGCCGGTGGAGGCGCCGCGCGTTGCGCCGCGCACGCACGACCTGTCTGCGCTGGAAGCCCGGATCTCCGGACTCTCGCTGGTGGATCTCGAGAGCGGCTCCGCCTCCGGCGGCGGCCTCGACGACGACGCTGCCGGCGGCCACGGCGCAGTGGTGATCGAGGCCGGCCTCGGCGGGCCGGATCCGACCCGCCAGTTGCTCGCCGCACTGCCGCCCGAATTCCCCGCCGTCGTGCTGGTGCGGCTGCGACTGCAGGGCGGCCGCTACGACCGTCTGGTCGCGCAGATGCAGCGTGCGGCCGCGATGCCGGTGGCGCTCGCGGAAGCCGGCGCGATCGCGTCGCCTGGCACGATCTACTTCCTGCCCGAAGGCATCGACGTCCATCCCGGCAGCGACGGCCTGGGCTTCATCGCCGATCCCGCGCCCGGCGCGCAGCTGTTCGCCACGCTGGCACCGGGGCGCACCGCGCTGATCTTCCTCAGCGGCGGCGACGCGCAGCTGGTCGATGCCGCGATGGCGGCGTCCGCGGCCGGCGCACTGGTCCTCGCGCAGGCGCCCGAGGACTGCTATGACGGCGAAACCTGCGCCGAGCTGCGCCGTCGCGGCGCCGGCGCGGGCCTGCCGACCGAACTCGCCGCCAAGCTCGCCGCGCGCTGGCCCAGCCGCTCGCAGGCGTGATCGCCCCCTTCCCGGATCGAGCCCACCCGTGAACACCGCACACCTCAACGACATCCGAGGCGTCCTCATCCAGATCGCCGGCTCGCAGCTGCTGCTGCCGAACGCCGCGACGGTGGAAGTGCTGTCCTACGCCGATCCCGACCCGGTCGAGCACGCCCCGGACTGGCTGCTCGGCCAGATCCGCTGGCGCGGCTGGCGCCTGCCGCTGGTGTCCTACGCCCGCATCGCCGGCACCCACACCCCGGGCTCGCCGGTCGGCACCAAGGTCATCGTGCTCAAGGCCCTCGGCGGCGACCCGCGCATGCCGTACTTCGCGCTGGTGGCGCAGGGCTTCCCGCGCCTGGTCACCATCACCCGCGAGAACATGATCGTCGCCACCGCCCACGACGAGACCCTGCCCGACGGCATCCGCCTGCGCGTGATGTTCAACGACGACGTCGCGCTCGTGCCCGACCTCGACGGTACCGAACGCATGCTGGCGGACGTGCTGCGGCCGGCGGCTGCGGCATAAGGCGTACCGCGAACGTCATTGGCGGGATCTGCGATTGCCGCGATCCCTGAAGTCCAAGGTCCCGCGCATTTGCAGGAGCGACGTGAGTCGCGACAGACCGCGGAAAGGCTTTCCTGGATTCGTCGCGACTCACGTCGCTCCTACGAACGCATGGGCTGCCGCGAAGAATGCCACGTGTCGCACGCGCGTCAGCGACCTCACGCGCTCTGCCGCGGCACGACGACCAGCAGGTTCGCATCGCGCGCCAACAACCAACCACCATCGACACGCCGGAACACCGTAAGCGTGTGGCCCGCGCGCTCGATCGGCTGATCCGTGCCGGGCGGCGTCACGCGCACCGACAGCCGGCTCCAGAGGCAGGCCATGTCGCCCGATACCTCGATCTCCATGATGTCGGACGTACTCTCGAACGTTGGGCGCGGTGCGCCGGGCGGTACGCGCGACAGCTCTGCGAACTCGGCCTTGCCCATCGGCGGGCGGCCGGGCACGAGGAAGACCGCATCGTCGGTCATCAGGTCAAGCACGGTGTCGACATCGCCGGCCCGCGTCGCGGCCTGCCAGGTGTCGACGAGGGCGCGGATCTGGGCTTCGTCGCTGGGCATGTCGCGGGTGCTCGAAAAGAACCAGATGTCATTCTGCCCTGTGAGGTGCGCTCGAAGTAGGGTGGTGGTGAGCGCAGCGAACCCCACCATCACGACGTTTACGTGGCGGGGAGGCAAGAAAAGCGATATGAGTAGGCGTTGCGAAAACGCTTGCCGTGGTTCGTGGTGGGGTTCGCTGCGCTCACCACCACCCTCCGCGGATACTCCAACCTACTTGCTTACGCAGCTGTAGGGTTAACCAGGAAGGCCTTTTATTTACGGATGCCGCAGTAGGTGCACGCTATGTTTAATCGGCTTTTACATAGGCGGCGTCTGTGTGTTGGAGTTTACAGGGTCGCGCCAACTGGTTGCGCAGATTGAGACGGATGTCTATAAAGTAGGGGATATAAAGGCAACAAATGGATTAACGATGCTCGTGTCTCGCTATTTTAAGTTGGGGCGAAATCAGGCAACGCTCGACTTCCTTGATGTTCATATCGATAAGGACATCCCGGTTTTCGTAGATCCGGCTGCCCTCCGTTCATTACAGACAGACTGGGGACACCATTGCGTTTCCCTTCTGCAAAGCTATTTTGAGTCGGTCCTGACGGCAATCCGCATGGGCAATCATGATCGAGCAAAGCAGTTGCTTGCTTGTCTAAACGAAAGGAACGAGTTCCACATAGGCTACTCAAAGGACAGATCTCGCGGCAGCGCACTTGGCGCTGTATCTGCCGAGAAAATTTGGGAGTCCCTAGTCAAGAGCAAGGCAGCTGAGACTGGAGTTCTCCACGACCTTGAAGACACGATCCTATTCGTTGACGGGGTAGGTCCAGATATGCTGTCTGACGCGGTTTGCAACATCATTCGTGGGCCACTGATCCAGTACACGCAACAAGCTTGCGCCTATTACGGCATTCCACTCACTTCAGAGGTTGACTCAGGCCCGGTGTGGAACACGCGTGACGAGAAATGGGAGAGTCATCTGATTGAGCTGCCAATGACGAGGTATGGCTCTCTTATTTTGATCCCAAAGATTATTGCTCGTGTGAAGCAGACTTACGGCCATCATGAGTACTACCGCCACTTCTTGATGCCCGTTCTTCAGCAGTACCACAAAGACATCAATTCGTCTTTGGTGCACGTCCTTCAAAGCAAAAAAAACAAGGGGGTCAAAAAGGTATACAAGACTGATCTGTACGACCTATATGGCGTGGACAAGTTGGCCTCGGCCAAGCTGACAGGAGAACACCCTCAAGCTTTAACGAACTATCGTGAGACAAAGGGTTCAACGCCATCGCGACCTTTGGATCACGGTGCTTTTGCGGAAATTGAAAATGTCCCGGTGCCGAATTTCGACGGCCTACTAAAAGACGTCACATCGCTCAAGCCTGGCCAGAAGGATGCTTCGGCTTACGAGAATGCGATCGAAAAACTGCTCTCTGCACTGTTCTATCCGGCCTTGGCGTTCCCGGTGAAGCAGGACAAGATACATGAAGGCAGAAAGCGTATCGATATTACTTATGTCAACGATGCTAAGGATGGATTTTTCAGCTGGGTTTCCAGGAATTACCCCGCCTCTCATGTCTTCGTTGAGTGTAAGAACTACGGCAAAGAAATTGGGAACCCTGAAATCGATCAGCTGGCCGGTCGATTCTCGCCATCTCGGGGAAAACTCGGCATCCTTATAGTCCGATCTGTCGAAGACAAAGCCCTGCTGCTGAAGCGTTGCAAGGACACGGCGAACGACCAGCGCGGCTTCATTCTTGTACTAGATGACGTCGACCTTGCCGAGTTGATTAATCAGCGGCAGACGCTGATGTACGGATACGGTGAGACGTTGCTTTATCAACAGTTCAAAGCACTCATTTCATAGGTGGTGGCCACCTTGGCGCCCATCGCTGTGAGGACAGCGGCACAAAATCCCTAACATCTAGTTGATACAACGCTTTCATCGAAACGACACATCGATCCCGGCTGGTAGGCTAGGCCCCCCCCTACAAATCCCCGAACCGCGCCTGCAACGCCGCAATCGCCGCCAGCCCTGCCGTCTCCGTGCGCAACACACGCGGGCCCAAACGCAGGCCGGTGAAGCCGCGGTCGCGGAGGACGATGCGGTCCTTCTCGGACCAGCCGCCTTCGGGGCCGATGCCGATCACGACCGTCATAGATTCTGGCGCGGCCATCGATTCCGAGCGATGTTCGCCCTGCGGATCGAGGGTGAGTTTCAGCGCGTCCGCGGGCAGCGCCGCGGCGGCCTCGGCGAGATTGCGTGCCGGCATTACTTCGGGAATGCGCGCCCGCCCGCTCTGTTCGCAGGCGGAAACGACGACGCTGCGCCAGTGCGCGGTGCGCTTGTCGAGGCGGTCGCCGTCGAGCCGCACTTCGGTGCGGTCGGCGAACACCGGGGCGATCGCGGCCACGCCGAGTTCGGTCGCCTTCTGCAGGATCAGGTCCATCTTCTCGCCGCGGGCGATGCCCTGCAGCAGCACGATCCGCAGCGGCGATTCGTTGTCGATCGCGCGCATGCCCGTGACCTCGGCATCGACGCCGCGCTTCGTCGCCGAGGCCAGCGTCGCGTCGTAGTCGTGGCCGTCGCCGTTGAACAGCACGCAGGCCTCGCCCTCGCGCAGGCGCAGCACGCGCACGAGGTGCGCGGCCGCGTCCTCGGGCAGGCTCACGCGCGCGCCGGGCGCGAGCGGCAGGTCGACGAACACACGGGTCAGGCGCATCGGGCGGCTTCCTCCAGCACGGCGGCGGTGGTCTCGGCGAGCAGCGCCAACTGCGCGTCGTCGATACAGTAGGGCGGCATCCAGTACAGCACGTCGCCGAGCGGGCGCAGCAGCACGCCGCGATCCAGCGCCGTGCGGTACATGCGCAGGCCGCGACGGCCTGCGATCTCGACCGCGTGGCCATCCTCGGCGTTGTCCGGCTCGGGGTGCAGTTCGATGGCGAGGATCATCCCGGTCTGCCGCACCTCGGCGACCATCGGGTGCGCCGCGAACGGCGCCGCCAGTGCGGCCATCTTCGCCGCGGTGTCGCGGTTGCGCGCCAGCACGTCGTCGCCTTCGAGGATGTCCAGCGACGCCAGCGCGGCGGCGCAGGCCAGCGGGTTGCCGCTGTAGCTGTGCGAATGCAGGAAGGCGCGTTCGCGCGAATCGTCGAGGAAGCCGTCGTAGATGGCCTGCGTCGCCAGCACCGCGCACAACGGCAGGAAGCCGCCGGTGAGGCCTTTCGACAGGCACATCAGGTCGGGTTGCACGCCCGCTTGATCGAAGGCGAACAGCGTGCCCGTGCGCCCGAACCCGACCGCGATCTCGTCGGCGATCAGGAACACGCCGTGCGCGTCGCAGAGTTCGCGCACGCGCCGCAGGTAGGCCGGGTGGTGCATGCGCATGCCGCCGGCACATTGCACCAGCGGTTCGAGGATCAGCGCACAGACCTCGTCGGGATGCGCGTCGAGCAGGGCGGCGAGGGCGTCGGCGGCGGCATGCGCGCGCTGCTCGGCGTCCGCCGCGTCGCGCGCGCCGAACGCATCGGGCGAGGGCGCGAACAGCGCCTCCAGCAGCAGCGGCGCGTACACGCGGCGATACAGCGGGATGTCGCCGACCGACAGCGCGCCCACGGTCTCGCCGTGGTAGCTGTTGGTCAGCGCGACGAACTTGGTCCGCTTCGGGGCGTCGCCGCGATTGCGGAACCAGTGGAACGCCATCTTCAGCGCGACTTCCACGCCCGACGAGCCGTTGTCGGCGTAGAACACCTTCGCCAGCGGCGCGCGGTCGGGCTCGCGCGGCGCGCGTGCGAGCAGGCGTTCGGCCAGTTCCACGGCCGGTGCGTGCGAGAACCCGGCCAGGATCACCTGCTCCAGCGTCCGCGCCTGGCGGGCAATGGCCTCGGCGATCCGCGGCTCGGCGTGACCGTGGAGGTTGGTCCACCAGCTGCTGACCCCGTCCAGCACCCGCCGGCCGTCGTGGCCGACCAGCCAGGCGCCGTCGCCGCGGGCGACCGGGAACAGCGGCAGGGCGTCCGGATGCTCGCGCATCTGGGTGCAGGGGTGCCAGAGCACGGCGAGGTCGCGCGACCGCCAGTCGTCGGCGTCGTTTATCATCGGCGGATGCCTTGTCATGCCTGCATTATCGCCTGCGGCGCGGGTGCGCCGTGAGCCGCCCCCTGCCGACCATCCACGAGGTCCGCCGGCAACGCGGCGACCCGGAGCGCGTGGTCGAGGAACTGGACCTGGAGTTCAGCAACGGCGAACGCCGCCGCTACCACCGCGCGCCGGCGATCGGCCACGGCGCGGTGATCGTGCTGCCACTCCGCGACGCCGACACCGCGCTGCTGATCCGCGAATACGCCGCCGGCACCCATCGCTACGAGCTGGGGCTGGTCAAGGGCAAGATCGACCCGGGCGAGACGCCGGAGGAGGCCGCGAACCGCGAGCTCAAGGAAGAGATCGGCTACGGCGCGCGCGACGTGCGCGTGGTGCGGCGGATCAGCCTGGCGCCGACCTACATGGGCCACGAGACCGTGCTGGTGCTGGCCCGCGACCTGTACGAGGAGCGCCTGCCGGGCGACGAACCGGAGCCGCTGGAGGTGGTGCCATGGCGGCTGGACGCGCTGCACGAACTCGCGCTCGAACCCGATTTTTCCGAGGGCCGGTCGATCGCCGCCCTGTTCCTGGTCAGGGAGTTGCTGCGGCATGGCCGATTTGATTGACAAAACCGTCCGCGAGGGCGTGATCGCGCTGGCGCAGGCCGCCGCGGACGACATCCTCGCGGTCTACGAACAGCCCTTCGATGTCGAGCACAAGGCCGACGACAGTCCGCTGACCGCGGCCGACCTCGCCTCGCACCGGCGCATCGTCGCCGGCCTGCAGCGGCTCACGCCGGACATCCCCGTGCTGTCCGAGGAATCCGCGGAGCTTCCGGTCACGACGCGCAGGGCGTGGTCGCGGCTGTGGCTGGTCGACCCGCTCGACGGCACCCGCGAGTTCGTCAAGCGCAACGGCGAGTTCACGGTGAACATCGCGCTGATCGAAGACGGCGTGGCGACGTTCGGCGTGATCCAGGCGCCGGTGCCGGGCGTGCTGTGGTGGGGCGACCTCGCGCATGGCGCGTATCGCCGCCTGGGCGACGACGAGATCGCGCTCGAAACCCGCACGCCGGCGGTCGCGCCGCTCCGCGTGGCCGCCAGCCGCTCGCACCGCGACGTACGCACCGAGGCGTTCATGGCGCGGATGAGCGCCGACACCGGCGAGATCGAGACGATCGGCGTCGGGTCGTCGCTCAAGTTCTGCCGCGTCGCCGAAGGCGCGATCGACATCTACCCGCGGTTCGGCCCGACCAGCGAGTGGGATACCGCGGCCGGGCAGGCCATCGTCGAAGCCGCCGGCGGCCGCGTGCTCGACCCGCAGGGCCGGCCGTTCCGCTACAACCAGCGCGACACGCTGCTCAACGGCGATTTCGTGGCGCTGGGCGATGCAAGGTTGCCGTGGGCGAGCTGGTGCGGGTGAACACCCCTTCGATGTCATCCCGAACGAGGGCAACGCCCGAGGAGGGATCTGCTTTTTTCCCGAAGCATCGAAAGCAGAAGCAGATCCCTCACGTGCGTTCGGGATGACAAAGGAAGGCTTGCCGATGACCGATTCCATCCAACGCCTCCTCGCCATCATGGCCCGCCTGCGCGATCCGCAGACCGGCTGTCCGTGGGACGTGAAGCAGACCTTCGCGACCATCGCGCCGTACACCGTCGAGGAAGCCTACGAAGTCGCCGACGCGATCGATCGCGGCGACCTCGACGATCTCAAGGACGAGCTCGGCGACCTGCTGTTCCAGGTCGTGTTCCATGCGCGCATGGCCGAGGAGCAGGGCGCGTTCGCCTTCGCCGACGTGGCCGCGGCGATCAGCGACAAGATGGAGCGCCGACATCCGCACGTGTTCGCCGGGATGAGCATCGCCGACAGCGATGCGCTCAACGCGATGTGGGATGCCGAGAAGAAGAAGGAGCGGCTCGCGAAACACGGCGACGCGCACGACGCCTCGGCGCTGGCCGGCGTCGCCCGCGGCCTGCCCGAGTGGCAGCGCGCGGTGAAGCTGCAGAAGAAGGCGGCGACGGTCGGTTTCGACTGGCCCGGGCCGGCGCCGGTCATCGCCAAGCTGCGCGAGGAACTGGACGAAGTGCAGGCCGAGTTCGATGCGCTCGCGGCCGCGCCCGGCGACGCCGCGGTGCGCGATCGGCTGGAGGACGAACTCGGCGACCTGCTGTTCGTCGCCGCCAACCTGGCGCGGCATGCGAAGGTCGACCCCGGTGCCGCGCTGCGCCGCGCCAACCACAAGTTCGAGCGCCGCTTCCGCGCGATGGAGGCGATGGCCGCTGCCGACGGCGTGTCGCTGGCGGATCTGCCGCTCGACGCACAGGACGGCTACTGGAATCGCGCCAAGGCGGCCGAGCGCGGGAGCGATCCGGCATGAACTGCTTCCGCCATCGCGACCGCCCTGCCGTCGGCGTCTGCGCCGCCTGCGGCAAGGGGCTGTGCGGCGATGAATGCGCACACGATGGCGCGCACGGGCTGCACTGCGATGCGACGTGCGCGCGACGCCTGCGCCGACGCGAGACCCACGGCGACGCTCCGGTGTCGCCGGTCTGGTCGCTGCTGCTGGTGGCGCTGCTGGTCTACGGGTATCGTTATTCCGAGTGGACGATGAGCGTGCCCAATCTGCTCGGCATGCTGTTCGTCTGGTACGGTGCGGTCTTGTTGCTGCAGCGCATGGCCCGCCGCGGCGCCGACGACGCGCCGCCGCCCTGATACCGGGAGAGCCTCCGATGGCCGGCTATTCGAGTTTCCGCGAGTTCTATCCCTTCTACCTCGGCGAGCATTCCGACCGCGTCTGCCGCCGGCTGCATTTCGTCGGCAGCCTCGGTGCGCTGGGCTTCCTCGCCACCGCCATCGTCCAGCGCAACGCCTGGTGGCTGCTCGGGGCGCTGGTCTGCGGCTACGCGTTCGCGTGGGTCGGGCATTTCTTCTTCGAGAAGAACCGCCCGGCGACCTTCAAATACCCGTTCTATTCGTTCGCCGGGGACTGGGTGATGTTCAAGGACATCCTGATCGGGCGAATCCCGTTCTGATCGCCTTTCCCGGTAGAGCGACTTCAGGCTGAGGTTTCCCCATGAATTTCCAGAAATCCTTAGGCATCCATGTTCCGATGACATTCGTGAGCCGGTGCTGGTCTTGAATCTTCCGGGGCCCCTGGTCGCGACGGGATTCGCGGATCAGGCCCGCAGGGCGCGCGACAGGAAGCCGCGCGTTTTTCGACCAGCACACGGATGCGCTGTCGAAAAACCCCGCGAATCCCGTGCACCCGGCGCAACGCGCCGAGCGCGACCGACGGGGCAAAGACGCCCGCTTGCGCGCCAATGGCGCGCGGGCGGCTGAGCGCCCATGCGCCATGCGCATGGGCCGGAAATGCTTTCTTTGGGTCACCCTTTCTTGACTCGCGCCGTTGGCGCTCACCCTTCGGGCCGGCTTCGCCGTTCGCGCCGCAAGCGGCGCAGTGCACAAGCAAAGAAAGGTGACTCGCTCGCGGCAGCGAGCGAAACCAAAGGCCAAGCAAGTGAAGCTCGCCGCAAGCAGGTCGTTCGCTTGCGGCTCGGGATGACAGCCGCTGGGTCGAACTGAGCCAATACGATGATCAATCGCGATAAAAATCTGAAATGCCTCAAGCCTCGGCTCACTATTGCGTCCGGTAAGAAAGCAGCGGGCTGAAGCCCGCTCTACCGTGGCATGACCTGTCTCACTCCTTGAAGATCAGCAGCGCCGCGACGAAGATCAGCGCGAACCCCGCCCAGTGGTTCCACTTCAGCGGCTGCCCCAGGAACCACGCCGAGAACGCCGCGAACACCACCAGCGTGATCGCCTCCTGCATGCCCTTGAGCTGCGGCGCCGAGTAGACCGCGCTGCCCATCCGGTTGGCCGGCACCATCAGCAGGTATTCGAAGAAGGCGATGCCCCAGCTGGCGAGGATCACCAGCGGCAACGAGACGGATTTGTATTTCAGGTGGCCGTACCAGGCGAAGGTCATGAAGACGTTCGAGCACAGCAGCAGGAGGACGGGGGCGAAGCGCTCTGTGACCAATGGCATGGGGGCGGTGTCCGGGGAGGTCGTGCGATGATGCGGCTCCGCTTCGTGGACGCCAAGCCGCGCGTGAACCCCGTGGATCCCGCGGGGAACCGTCGTGCATTTCGCCTGTCAACGGCAGGTGTCCGGATGCGTTCACCCCTTTCGACCCCGCGATCGACGCCCCCATGCCCGCAGCTCGTCCCTCCGGTTTCCGCCTTTCCCGCCTGCTCCCCGTCATCGTCGTCCTTGCCCTCGCGGCCGCCGCGTTCTGGTGGTGGAAGGGGCGCGACGCCGGCAGCGAGCAGCGCTACCGCACCGCCGCCGTGGAGAGCGGCGACATCCGCGTCGCGATCTCGGCCACCGGCACGCTCAGCGCGCTGTCCACGGTGGACGTCGGCAGCGAGGTGTCCGGCAAGGTCACCGAGGTGCTGGTCGACTACAACGACCATGTCCGCAAGGGCCAGGTGATCGCCCGGATCGATCCGGACACCTTCACCACCCAGATCGCCCAGGGCGACGCCGCCATCGCCAGCGCCCGCGCCGCGCTCGCCAACGCCCAGGCCGCGCTGCGCAACGCCGAGGCGGACTATGCCCGCAAGCGCGACCTGGCCCAGCGCAAGCTCGTGGCGAAGAGCGACCTCGACCTCGCCCAGGCGCAGCGCGACCAGGCCCGGGCGCAGGTCGCCCAGAACGAGGCGCAGATCCGCCAGCAGCAGGCGTCCACCGAGAACGCCCACCTCAACCTCGCCCGCAGCGTGATCCGCTCGCCGGTCGACGGCGTGGTGCTGACCCGCGCCATCGAGCCCGGGCAGACCGTGGCCGCCAGCCTGCAGGCGCCGGTGCTGTTCAAGATCGCCGAGGACCTGTCGCGGATGGAGATCCTGCTGGCGGTCGACGAATCCGACATCGGCCAGGTCCGCCCGGGTCTCCCGGTGAGCTTCACCGTCGACGCCTTCCCGGATCGCCGGTTCCGCGGCGAGGTCCGCCAGGTGCGGCTGTCGGCGACCAACACCAACAACGTCGTCACCTATCCGGTGGTGGTCTCGGTGGACAACGCCGACCAGTCGCTGCTGCCCGGGCTCACCACGAACGCGGAGATCGAGGTCAGCCGCCGCGACGACGTGCTGAAGGTGCCGAACGCCGCGCTGCGCTACAAGCCGACCGGCGAGGCCGCCGCCGCGGCCGCGACGCCCGACGCCGCGGCCGGCCAGCGCGGCGGCGGCATGAACGACGACCTGCCGAAGATCGCGGCGTCGCTCAAGCTCGATCCCGCCCAGCAGGCCGCGTTCGACGATGCGCTGGCGAAGATGCG
>JAEWNA010000063.1 GCA_023392975.1 Pseudomonadota bacterium
CCGGGTAGGCGCCGCGCCGCAGCACCGTCGGCGCATGCAGCGCCATCGCCGGATCGCCGGCGGCGCGCGCGACGTGCCAGCGCAGCGCATAGCGCGCATCGGGTTCGATCACGAGGCTGGCGTAGCCGTTGGGCGTGCCGTCGGCCATGGTCGTGTCCGGGATGCCGGCGGCGTCCTTCACCCCGCTCCAGAACGCGCCGCAGGCCGCGCCCACGTTGTATTCGTGCAGCGGCGCGGCGCCGTGCCAGCCGGTGGACGCGTCGTGCCGCCAGTGCTGCTGCGTGTGCATGTGCCCGCTCAGCACCAGCACATGCGGGAAGTCCTGCAGCAGCGCGAACAGGCGCTCGCGATCGGCGTCGCGGAAGCTGTCCTTGCCTTGGGTCTCGAACAGCGGGATGTGCATCACCACCACCAGCAGCCGGTCCTTCGGCACGCGCGGCAGGTAGGCTTCGAGGAACGCGAACTGGTCCTCGCGGAAGCCACCGATGTACGACGGCGACGGGCCGGGCCGGTAGATCACGTCGTCCAGCCCGACGAACGTCGCCTGCGGCTCCTCCCAGGCGAAGGTGTCGGGGCCGTAGACGTTGCGGAAGCCGAGCAGCGAGTCCTCGTCGCGGGCCACGTCGAAATCCAGATCGTGGTTGCCCGGCACGTGCAGCCAGGGCACGCCGATGCGGCGGGTCTCGGCGTTCATCGCCGGATACAGCGACAGATCGTCCTGGACGATGTCGCCGAGGCTCGCGCCGAGTTGCACCGGCGGCGGCAGGCCCGCGCCGGGCGCAGCGGCCTGCTCCGCACGCACGCTGTCGACGATGTCGCGGCCGTAGTAGCCGACGTCCACGCGGGATTTCGGCTGCGGATCGGCGAAGATCCGGACCGACAGCGGTCCCGCGACGGCCGGCGCACGTTGCAGGCCGATGTCGAACGTCGATGACGACGACGCGGCGACGATGCCGCCGTATTTCGGCGCGGTCCGCGCGGGCGCGGGCACGTGCCGCCACGCGCCGGGACGCGCGGGATCGTCGCCCGGAAGGCGCCAGCCGGCGGGCTTGATCGCGAACACCGTGCTGCCCGGGGCGGCGTCGATCCGGTAGCGCCCGCCGGCATCGGTGACGACCAGTCTGCGGCCGTCGGACAGGGCCACGTCGGGAACGCCGGGCTCGCCGGCCTGGCGACGACCGTCGCCGTTGCGGTCGTCGAACACGACGCCCGACAGCGTCTTCGCGTCCGCCCGCCCGGGCAGGATCGCGGCCGCACAGGCGAATCCCAGTGCTGTCCACACGAGGATCGAACGCATGACCACCTCATTCCTGTCCGCATCGGTACAGGATTATGCCCGACGCCCGTGCGGGCGGCCGGCGGCCCCTTGCAGTAAGATCGCGCCTGATCCGTCCGAGGGGGAGCCGAATGCCGTTCCGACGCGCCTGGCGCCGCATCGTCGCGACGCTGGTCCTGCTGGCGTTGTCCGGCATGGCATGGGCCGCCGCACAGGCCGCGCCGCCGCCGGCCGTGCTCGGCAACGACACCTCGGCGCTGTCGCTGACGCCGTACCTGAGCTACTACCACGACGCCAGCGCGGTCGACGACCCCGAGGACGCCTGGCGCCTCAGCGACGGCGGCAAGTTCGCGCCGGTGCCCGCTGGCAAGACCGCCTTCGGCTTCCAGCCCGGCGCCTTCTGGTTCCACGCCACGCTCGACAACCGCAACGCACGGCAGCCGTACTGGATGCTGGTGCAGAGCTTCGCCCTGCTCGACCGCATCGACGTGTACGTGCGCTACGCCGACGGCCGCATCGTGCACCAGGCCGGCGGCGATCGCCTGCCGTTCGATTCGCGCAGCATCGCCTATCGCCACCCCAATTTCCGCATCGACCTGCCGCAGGGCGAACCGGTCGAACTGCTCGTGCGCACCCAGAGCGAAAGCTCGATGCAGGTGCCGCTGGACCTCTACACGCCGCAGGCCTTCACCTCGCTCTCGCGCGACGCCCAGTTCGTGATGGGCCTGTACTACGGCATCCTGATCGCGCTGTTCGTCTACAACCTCGTGCTGTGGATCACCCTGCGCGACCGCAACTACTTCTGGTACCTGTTCCACATCACCGCGTTCGGGCTGGTGCTGTTCACGCTGAACGGCTACAGCTTCGAATACTTCTGGCCGGAGAACCCGTGGCTGGCGAACGTGGCTGTCCCAGCGTCGATCTGCCTGGCGATGGTCGGCATGCAGCAGTTCGCGCGCGCCTTCCTGGAAATGCCCACGCGCTTCCCGCGCGGCAACAAGGTCAGCATCGGCTTCATCGTCGTGTGTTTCGCGCTGGGGCTGGCGTCGATGTGGATCCCCTACAGCGTCGCGACGCCGTGGGCCACGCGCATCGTGATCGTCGGCGTGCTGTGGGTGGTGGCCGCGGCGATCGTCGGCGTACGCCGCGGCTACATGCCGGCGCGGCTGTTCCTGCTGGCATGGGCGCTGTTCCTGGCCGGCACCGCGATGATCGCGGCGCTCGCCTTCGGCATCCTGCCCAAGAACATCCTGACCGAGTACGGCGTGCAGATCGGCTCGGCGATGGAGATGCTGCTGCTCTCGATCGCGCTGAGCCACCGCTACGCCGCACTGCGCAACGAGAACGAACGGATCGCCGCCGAAGCCAACCAGCGACTCGAGCGCAAGGTCGCGCAGCGCACGCAGGAAGTGCGCAGCACGCTGATGCAGCTGGAGGACGCGCATCGCCGGCTGCGCGATTCCAGCCGCCGCGATGGCCTGACCGGCCTCTACAACCGCACGCACTTCCACGAGACCTTCGAGGCGCTGCTGCGGGAAGGCCGCGAGAACGACCGCCCCGTCTCGCTGCTGATGATCGACCTCGACCACTTCAAGTCGATCAACGACCGTTACGGCCACCTCGCCGGCGACGACTGCCTGCGCTGGGCCGCGCAGCGCATCGGCCAGGCGCTGCGCACGCAGGAAGGCTCACTGCTGGCGCGCTTCGGCGGCGAGGAGTTCGTGGTGGTGCTCCCCGGCCACGACCTCGGCGGCGCGGTGGCCGTCGCCGAGTCGCTGCGGAAGCGGCTGGTCGAGGACACGTGCCCCAGCGGCGAGCACCAGCTGCGCGTGTCGGCGAGCATCGGCGTGCATACCGTGGACGCGGGCGCCGACGTCGATTCCGACGCCGCGCTGTCGGTCGCCGACCAGGCGCTGTACGCCGCCAAGGCCAACGGCCGCGACTGCGTGCGCACGTCGATCACGGCGGCTTGAGAAGTACCGCGGCCATCCTGGGCCATGCTGATGACGGACGACATCGATCCCGACGCCAACGCGCAGCCGCACGCTTCGCTCGACATCGACAGCGGCACGGACCGCAAGCGACGTCGCATGCAGCTGGAAAGCGCCGGTGGCCATTGCGCGCGCTGTCCGCCGCACGATGGCGATAACCGAAAGCGGCGGCCGCGGCCGGACGTCTACAAATCGCGCCGCAAGGGACGCTGAGCGCACCCGTCGCCGCGTTGCGATCGGCCAAACCGCGAGATCAGCCGCGACGCTGCTTCAACACCCGCTTGGCGTCTTCCAGCGAAAAGCCGCGGGCGCGCAGCAATACGATCAGGTGGTACAGCAGGTCGCCGGCTTCGCCGAGGAACCCGTCGTCGTCGTCGACCAACGCGCCGAGCGCGGTCTCCACGCCCTCCTCGCCCACCTTCTGCGCGATGCGCTTCACGCCGCTCTCGAACAGCTTCGTGGTGTAACTGCCGGGCGGACGCTCGGCCTCGCGGCGACGGATCAGCGCATCGAGTTCGCCGAGCACGTCGCCCGGCGCATTCGGGAAGCAACTGGTGGTCCCGAGGTGGCAGGTCGGGCCCTGCGGCTGCGCCTGCACCAGCAGCGTGTCGGCATCGCAGTCGGTTTCGATCGCCACCAGCCACAGCACGTGGCCGCTGCTCTCGCCCTTGGTCCACAGCCGGCCCTTGCTGCGGCTGAAGAACGTGACCTGCCCGGTCGCCAGCGTCTTCGCCAGCGCCTCGCGGTTCATGTAGCCGAGCATCAGCACGCGGTACGTCTCCGCGTCCTGCACGACCGCGGGCAGCAGGCCGTCCTGCTTGTCCCAGGCGAGCGAGTCGACGTCGAGCGACGGCGCAGTGATGGAAGCGGTCTCGGCGGATGCCGTCGTCATGGACGCACCTCGATGCCCGCGGCGCGCAGGTCGCGCTTGAGGTCGGGAATGGCGATGGCGCCGGAATGGAAGACGCTGGCGGCCAGCGCGGCGTCGACGTCGGCCTCGCGGAAGGCGTCGATGAAATGCTGCACGGTGCCGGCGCCGCCGGACGCCACCAGCGGCACCTCGCAGAGCGCACGCACGGCCTGCAACTGCGCGATGTCGTAGCCGCGGCGCACGCCGTCGCTGTCCATGCAATTGAGCACGATCTCGCCTGCGCCGCGGGCCTGCGCCTCGCGCACCCAGTCGAGCGTGGCACGGCCGGGCGCACGCGCGCGGTCGGGATCGCCCGTATGCGTGCGCACGCGCCAGACGCCGTCGGGCTCGCGGATCGAATCGATGCCGACCACCACGCACTGGCGGCCGTAGGCTTCGGCGATCTCGGTGATCAGGTCCGGGCGCTCGAGCGCCGGCGTGTTGATCGACACCTTGTCGGCACCGGCGAACAGCACGCGCGTCGCGGTCTCCAGCGTGCGGATGCCGCCGGCGACGCAGAACGGGATGTCGATCACCGACGACACGCGCTCGACCCAGCCCACGTCGACCGAGCGGCCGTCGGGGCTGGCGGAGATGTCGTAGAACACCAGTTCGTCGGCGCCGGCATCGCGGTAGCGGCAGGCGAGGTCGACGATGTCGCCCATGTCGACGTGGTCGCGGAAGCGCACGCCCTTGACCACGCGGCCGTCGCGCACGTCGAGGCAGGGCACGATGCGGCGGCTCAGCATGCCAGCGCCTCCGCGACCGTCATCCGGCCTTCGAGCAGCGCCTTGCCGAGCACCGCGCCGGCGCAGCCGGCATCGCGGGCCGCAGCCACGTCGGCGACATCGCGCACGCCGCCGCTGGCCTGCAGCGCGAAGCCGTCGCCGCGGACGAGGATCGCGCGGTACAGGTCGAGATTCGGTCCCTGCAGCATGCCGTCGCGGGCGATGTCGGTG
>JAEWNA010000179.1 GCA_023392975.1 Pseudomonadota bacterium
CTGAAGGCGGTGGCGGCCATCGTCGCGGTGGTGTTCGGCGGCCGCGTGCTGCTGCGCCAGCTGTTCCGCACCGCCGCGCGCATCGGCGTGCCGGAGATGCTCACCGCCAGCGCCCTGTTCGCCGTGCTCGGCGCGGCCTGGCTGGTGTCGCTCGCCGGGCTGAGCATGGGCCTGGGCGCGTTCCTCGCCGGCGTGCTGCTGGCGGATTCGGAATTCCGCCACGAGATCGAATCGCAGATCGAGCCGTTCAAGGGCCTGCTGCTCGGGCTGTTCTTCATGTCGGTCGGCATGAGCATCGACCTGCACCGCATCGCCGCCGAGCCCGCGGTCATCGTCGCCGGCGCGCTGGCGCTGCTGGCGCTGAAGGCGGCGGTGCTGTTCGCCATCGGCCTGCGTCCGGCGCGGCTGCCGTGGCGCGAGGCGCTGCAGCTGGGCGCGGTGATGGCGCTGGGCGGCGAGTTCGCGTTCGTGGTGCTGTCGGAAGCGGTGAAGGTGCATCTGGTCGATGCCGCGACCCAGAGCCGGCTGGTGGCGATCGTCGGCCTGTCGATGGCGCTGACGCCGCTGGCGACGATCGCGGTGGCGCGCTGGCTCGGGGCGCACCCGGAGCGCCAGCCGCAGCGCGACTTCGACACGATCCCCGACGACCAGCCGCAGGTGATCCTCGTCGGCTTCGGGCGCTTCGGCCAGATCGTCGCGCGCATGCTGGTCGCGCAGAAGATCCCGTTCATCGCGCTGGAGACCGACAGCGAGCAGCTGGAGGTGATGCGCCGTTTCGGCAACCGCGTCTACTACGGCGATCCGGCGCGCCCGGACCTGCTGCGCGCGGCCGGCGCGGCCAACGCGGCGGTGTTCGTCAACGCGCTGGAAGACCCGGCTGCCAGCCTGCGCACCACCCGCGTCGTGCGCAGGCTCTACCCGCACCTGCGCGTGTTCGCGCGTGCGCACGACCGCCGGCACGCATGGCAGCTGATGGACCTCGGCGCCGACGTGACCCGCGAGACCTTCGCTTCCGGCCTGGAGATGGGGCGCGACGTGCTGGTGGCGCTGGGCGTGGCCCGCGACCAGGCCGAGGACCGCATGCAGCGGTTCCGTCGCCACGACGAAAGCCTGCTCGCCACCCAGCACCTGATCTACGACGACGAATCGGCGCTGCTGGAAAGCACGAGACGCGCCCGCAGCGAGCTGGAACAGCTGTTCGAGGCCGACGCCGACCGCGCCGGTGCCGCGGACGGGCGCCCGGCGGCGGCGGACTGACTGCCGCGCCGCCTGCCGTTATTTGCCGCGGGCGAATTTCCCGCCGAAGAAGTCGCCGTCGTTCCAGCGCGGCCGCTCCGCGGCGTCGCCGACCCGCCGGCCGATGCGCGCGTTGAGTTTCGCCAGCCGCACCGCGTCCGGCCAGTAGATCGGCAGCATCGCCTCGTCGCTGGGGCGGTGGTAGTGGTCGCGCAGGAACTTGCGGAACGCGAGCTTCGGGTCGCGCACGCCGTCCGCCGATTCGATGCCACCGTCGAGGTAGACGGCGGGGATGCCGGCGCGGATGAACGCGTACTGGTCGCTGCGCACGAACACCGCTTCCTCGGGGAATGGGTCCGGCGACAGCGCCACGCCGATGTCCTTCGCCGCGGCATCGAGCGTGGCCTTGAGGGTCGAATGCTCGACGCCGATCGGGACCACGTCCTTGCTCGGCGCCAGCAGCACCGGCATGTCAAGGTTGATGTTCGCGACCAGGCCGGCGGCCGGTACCGTCGGATGGGTCGCGAACCACTCCGCGCCGAGCAGGCCCTTCTCTTCCGCGGTCAGCGCCACGAACAGCATCGAGCGCTTCGGCGCCGGCGATTCGGCCTTCAGCGTGCGCGCGGCTTCCAGCAGGATGGCCACGCCCAGCGCGTTGTCGAGCGCGCCGTTGTAGATGCGGTCCTCGCGGCCGTCCTCGCCCTTCACCGGCGCGCCGATGCCGATGTGGTCGAGGTGCGCGGTGTAGACGACGTGTTCCGCGGCCAGCGTGGCGTCACTGCCGGGCAACGCGGCGACGACGTTGCGCGATTCCACCGGCTCGATCTTCGTGCGTGCGGCCAGGCGCAGCGTGCCCGGCAGCGCGAAGCCCGCGAGCGTGCCGGCCTGCGCGGCGTCGAACAACTGGGCCGCGGTGCGCGGGCCGTCGGCGAAGATCAGGTCCGCAGCGGCGGCGCTGACGGTGGCCATGCCGCGGATCGACGGGAAGGTGTCCACGCCCTTGCCGTCCGCGCCGCGCAGGCGCATCTCCGGGCGCTGCCAGTTGTCCGCGCTCTGCGCCCACGGGCGGTCGGCCTCGTCCTGCGGCGTGTTGACCAGCACCACGCCGATCGCGCCGCGTTCGGCCAGCGCGCGCAGCTTCTCGCGCTTTGAGCTGTAGAACGCGCGGCGGTCGTTGTCGAAGCGGGCCGGCGCGCCGCCGAAGACCACGGCGATCCGGCCGTGCAGGTCGAGCCCGGCGAAATCGTCCTGGCCGAGCTCCGGCGCATGCACGCCCTGGCCGACGAACACCGCCGGCGCTTCGAGATCGTGCCCGGCAGCGTTGAAGTCCGGCGCCGGCAGGAACTGGTCGCGGAAGCGCAGCGCGATCTCGCGGCCGTTGCGCTTCACCGCCAGCGCCGCGCCGTCCTCCATGCGCGTCGCCTTCAGCAGCGGCACCGCCTGGAAGAACGTGCCGTCGTCGCCGGCCGGCGCCAGGCCGATCGCGGCGAAGCGCTTGGCGACATGGTCCGCGGCGAGGTCGTAGCCGCGGGTGCCGGCCTCGCGGCCCTCGAAACGGTCATCGGCCAGCGTGCGCACGTCGTCGGCGATGCGCTGTTCGGCCTCGTTCGCCGGGATCGGCGCCGCGGTGTCGATGGCGGGCGCCGAAACGGTGGGGGCCGACGGCGCCGACGCTTCATGGTGGCAGGCGGCGAGACAGGCCACGAGCAGGCTGGCTGACACGATCGCGGGCAGGGACTTCGGGAATGCCATCGTCGGCTCCGGTCGGAGGATGGCGGACGCTAGCATCGGCGCCGCGTCGCGACAACGCCGGGCATCGCGGACGTACCATGCGCCAACGTCCCATGCACCAACGACAGAGGGAGCCGCCGCATGCCTGCCGCCATCGCCACCCCGCCCGGGCGCCTCGAACGCCGGCTGCAGCTCGCGATCGTCCTCGTCGCGCTCGTGGTGTCGGGGCTTTCGCCCGCCGACCGCCTCACCTGGCTGCTCGAAATCATCTGGGTGATGATCGCGCTGCCGATCCTCGCGCTGAACTGGCGGCGGTTCCCGCTGACCCGCCTGCTGTGCTGGCTGCTGGTCGCGCATGCGCTGGTGCTGATCCACGGCGGCGCCTACACCTACGCACAGACGCCGCTGGGCTTCTGGCTGCGGGACACGTTCACGGCGCTGGGGCTGGAGGTCACGCGCAACCCGTGGGACCGGCTCGGCCACCTGATGCAGGGCTTCGTCCCGGCGATCCTCGCCCGCGAGCTGCTGTTGCGGCTCACCCCGCTGCGCCGCGGCGGTTGGCTGGTGTACCTCGTGCTCGCCGCATGCCTGAGCTTCAGCGCGTTCTTCGAGCTGATCGAATGGTGGTCGGCGCTGATCTACGGTGCCGATGCCGACGCCTTCCTCGCCACCCAGGGCGACCAGTGGGACACCCAGTGGGACATGTTCCTGTGCCTGTGCGGCGCGGCGCTGTCGCTGCTGCTGTGGTCGCGCCTGCACGATCGCCAGCTGGGCCGCGCGGTGGTCGATCGCGACGGCGACTGAAACGGCGCAGGCCGCCCGGAGGCGGCCTGCGTGCGGATCGCGGGCGCGGCCGTGGCCGCGTCGGGATCAGAAGCGGTATTCGAAGCCCAGCGTCGTGGTGGTGACGCGGATGGTTTCGCCGTAGAACTGCGGACGCACATGGTTCACGTCCAGGCTCAGGCCCATGTGCTCGTTGAAGTCGTAGCCGATCGCGCCGCCGATGTAGACGCGATTGTTGCTGTCGCTGGCCGAGCCGATCTCGCTGACGGAGACGTCGAGCGTGGTGTGGGCGACGCCGATGCGGCCGCCGACGAAGAAGCCCTGGTGCGCGGCGGTCATGTTCTTCTTGCCGACGATGCCGATGCCGTAGGCGTCGAGTTCCGCCGAGACGCCGCCGCCGGAATCCTTGCCGAAGTTGGTGTAGAACCCTTCGACGCCGACGTTGCCGTTGAAGAAATAGCCGCCACGGACGCCGTAGGCGGTGTCGTTGTCGTCGTTGCCGCTGATCGACAGGTTGCTGTTGCCGGCTTCGGCGCGGATGAAGCCGCCCGAGCCCTCGGCCGCGAAGGCGGGAGCGACCATGAATGCGGCGGCGAGGCCGGCCAGAAGAACGTGATGCTTCATCGAAAAACCCCTGTGATGTGTCTTGGAAAGTAATGCCCCCGGTCCCGGGGGCGGCACATGCTAGGGATGCGGACGCCTGTCGTCCACCTGTCGGATTCGACAGGGTGCGGGAAGCGTCGGGATCCGGTGCGCCGGGCACGAAAAAGGCGGGGTCGCCCCCGCCTTCTTCATGTCCGCGTCCGCGGAAGGTGTCGTGCGACGATCAGAAGCCGACGCCGGCCGAATCCTTCGACGCCGGGATCGCGCCGCTGGTGGCCGCGACCGACGAGGGCAGCTGGGTGGTGCCGTCGACCCAGTAACCGCCGTCGTATTCGGTGATCGTGTTGCCTTCCCAGTCGGTGTACGTGCGGACCACGAAGCGGTCGACGTAGTGCGGCTTGAGGCCGCTGATGTCGGTGTACTCGTGGTTGAAGTACGCGTCGCAGTACGACGGCATCACGTCGCTGATCTCGTACTCGCCGTCGCCGATCCAGCGACGATTGACCTGGTTCAGCGTGGCGGCGTCGCAGCGGCCGGCGCCGTTGCCGATCGCTTCGACCAGGCTGTTCATCTGCGGCGTGTCGGACGAGCTGGGGCACATCTTGAGGAAGTTGATGCGCGCCTGGATGGTCTTCCAGGGCTTGCTCAGGTTGATGCTGAAGTAGCGGGCCAGCGACTTCGCACACTCGCCCGGGCGAGTGGCGCTGGACAGGCAGAGGATGGCCTGGCAGGCCAGACCCTCGTCGCCACCGAGCTCCTTCGGCTTCTCCTGGTTGTTGATGTCGTCAAGTGCCCGCTGCAGGTCCGGGGACAGGCCGCCGTCGGCGCCGGTGCTCGGCGTCTGGGCATCGGGAGCCTGCACGTCCGGGCCCTGGAGGTCGGGGGTCGTGGCGGTGTCCATGGTGTCGGGCACGGCGTCCTGGGCGAGGACGGCACCGCTCGACAGCAGCAGGACGGCCAGGGCCATCGAGATCGCGTTCTTCTTCATCTGACTTCGCTCCGTGGTCAATTTGGCAAAGGCAAGAACCGTCGCCACCGACGATTCCGTATTTCGTCTGCCGGAATCCGGCCCTGCCGGATCCCCGAAGTTCCAGTGCCCCCACTCTCGACGTTGCGCCGCCCCCGGATCGGGTTCTGCGGCGGCAGGAGCCCCAGTTCAGGTTAACGGAGTTCCGCGACACTTTGCAAAGCGCGGCCGGACCCCCGCCTTCGGGGCCGGTCGCTCGTCCGGGTCTGGGGTCGAGCGCCCAAATCCATGATTCTGAACGGCTATTCCGGCGCGCCGACGGCGACGGCGCGCATTTCGGCGGGCGGGATGCCGCAACCGCTCGTCGGAATCCCGGCCGGACGGGCGGCCCGGGCCGCCGCGACGGGCCGGGAGATCAGTCGGAAGACGCGTCGTCCGGGCGTCGCCGGAACGGGAGGACCACGCCGCGGGGCGCCTCCGGCCGGTGCCACAGCACCGGCACGTCCTCGGGCCGGGCCGGCTCCAGCGGGTCGGCGTCGGCGGGCGCGTCCTCCTCGTCCTCCCAGCTGTAGCGCTTGCGCGGCGGCAGCGGGTCGGCGTGCCGGAACAGGAACGCCGACAGCACCCCGGCCACCGCGCCGCCCAGGTGCGACTGCCAGGACACGCCCGGCTCGTGCGGCAGCACGGTGATCAGCATGCCGCCGTAGAGGAAGAAGGCGATCATCGCCGCGGCGATCGACGGCCGGTCGCGGCGCAGCAGGCCCAGCACGAACAGGAGGAACATCAGGCCGTGGGTCAGGCCGCTGGCGCCGAGGTGGTGGGTGCCGGGATCGCCCAGCAGCCAGGCGCCCAGTCCCGAGCCCAGCCACAGCAGCGGCAGCGCGCGGACCGTCGCCTTCGGGTACACCGCCAGTGCGAGCGTGCCGAGCAGCAGCAGCGAGGCGGCATTGGCCGCGATGTGTCCCAGCGAGCCGTGCAGCAGCGGCGCGGTGAGGATGCCGAGCAGCCCGGCGGCGCTGCGCGGGGTCACCGTGAACGCTTCGAACGCGGTGCCGTGCTGCCACCAGAACACCACCGCCAGCAGCAGCACGAAGGCCAGGCTGGCGTTGAGCGCGCGCAGCAGGCGCCGGCGGTCGGCGGCGCGCTGCGCCGGGGTGTCGGGGACGTCGTCGGGGGTGGGCAGTCGCATCGGGGAGTTCTGGAGCCGGTGGACGGCGCGATCAAGGCCGCCGGGCGGGGCGGTCGGCGACGCGCATGGAACACTGTCGACTGGCGGACGTCAGAAGAACAGGTCGATCAGGCCCCAGAGCCAGTCCCAGACGCTGCCCCGTGTCTCGCCGGTCAGCCAGCCGTGCAGCCAGCGCAGGCACAGTGCCAGCAGCACCAGCGCGATCGCGCCGCCGACCCACCAGGCCACCGCATCGGGGACGCCGGCGATCACGGGCGGGCCTCCGGGGCGGCCTTCGCCGGCCGCAGCAGGCTCAGCACCACGGTCGCGCCGATCACCAGCGCCACCACGCCCAGCGACCAGCCGATCGGGATCTTCACCACGTCGATCAGCAGCATCTTCGCGCCGATGAACAGCAGCACCGTGGCCAGGCCGTAGGGCAGCAGGTGGAAGCGGTCGGCCATGCCGGCCAGCAGGAAGAACATCGCGCGCAGGCCGAGCACGGCGAACACGTTCGAGGTCAGCACGATGAAGGGGTCGGCAGTGATCGCGAAGATCGCCGGGATCGAGTCCACCGCGAAGATCAGGTCGGTCACGCCGATCAGCGCCGTCACCACGAACAGCGGCGTGTACCACGCCTTGCCGTCGCGCATCACCCGGAACGCATTGCCGGCGTAGTCGGCGGTCAGCCGCAGGTGCCCACGCATCCAGCGCAGGAGCGGGTTCTTCTCGAGGTCCGGCGCCTGGCCTGCGGCCAGCAGCATCTTGATGCCGGTGAGCACCAGGAACGCGCCGAACACGTAGAGGATCCAGTGGAATTTCGCCAAGAGGAACGCGCCGGCGAAGATCATGATCGCGCGCAGCACGATCGCGCCGAGCACGCCCAGCACCAGCACCTTCTGCCGCTGTTCCTCCGGCACGGCGAAGTAGGTGAACAGCATCAGGAACACGAAGATGTTGTCGACCGCCAGCGATTTCTCGACCAGGTAGCCGGTGAGGAATTCCAGCGCGACACGGTCGCCGGCGACCTGGCCGAGGGTGTCGCTGGCGTACCACCAGAGGCCGGCGTTGAACGCCAGCGCCAGGCCGATCCAGCCGAGGCTCCAGAACAGCGCTTCCTTGAATGTCACCTTGTGCGGGCCGCCATGGCGCATCAGCACCAGGTCGACGAGCAGGGCGACGACGACGAGCGCGGCGAACGCGCTCCACAACAACGGATTGCCGATGGTCTCCACTTTTCTTCTCCCGAAACGAAAAACGCCCAACCGCGGGGCTGGGCGTCGTATCGGGTCGGAAGGCATGGAGCGACCGGAAGAAACGAGGCTTCGCCGTGGCGGCGAAGGTCTCGCTCGCAGCCGCGGCATCGGTTGATGCTGTTGCGACTGCCGTCCGGCCGGGGCCTGGGCCCGTATTGACGACCGGAACGTTCGGGAGCTACTCCCCTTCTGGAGCGGCGAGTCTCCGCGAGCCGGGCGGGGGCGTCAAGCCGCTTACAATACGGCGGATGAACAGACCGCCGAACGCAGCGCACGCCGCCCCGCTCCCCGAGATCCGCCTCCGCAACGCCTGGACCTCCCGCCATCCGTGGATCTTCCAGAAGCTGGTCGAGAAGCCGACGCAGCGGCCCAAGCCCGGCAGCCTGGTCGAGGTGGTGGGCCCGGACGGCGTCTGGCTGGGCCGCGGCTTCTACAACGGCCATTCGCGCATCGCGATCCGCCTGCTCGAACGCGACCCCGACGTGCCGGTCGACGCCGACTGGTTCGCGGCGAAGATCGCCGAGGCCGTGCGCCTGCGCCGCGAAGTGCTGAAGCTCGACGACGTCAGCGACGCCTGGCGCGTGGTGCACAGCGAGGGCGACGGCCTCAGCGGTCTCGTCGTGGACCGTTACGGCGACCTGCTGGTGGTCGAATACTTCAGCGCCGGCATGTTCCGATATCGCGAATGGATCTACGACGCCCTGCGCGCGCAGTTCCCCGGCTGCCGCTTCCACGCCTTCGCCGACGAGCACGTGCAGAAGCAGGAAAGCTTCGATTTCCGTGGCAGCGAACCCGCGGCGCCGGCGATCATCACCGAATACGGCATCAGGTTCCGCGCCGATCCCGCGGGCGCGCACAAGACCGGTTTCTTCGCCGACCAGCGCGAGAACCGCGAATGGCTGTCGCACCAGTGCGCGGGCAAGCGCGTGCTCGACCTGTGCTGCAACACCGGCGGCTTCGGCGTGTACGCCGCCGCGCGCGGCGCCAGCGAGGTGGTCGGCATCGACATCGACGAGGCGGTGATCGAGATCGCCAAGGGCAACGTCAAGCTCAACCAGCCGTTCGCCAGCGGCGTGCGCCCGCGCTTCATCCAGGCCGACATTTTCCCGTGGCTGCGCGATGCCGCGAACAACGGCGAAAGGTTCGACGTGGTGATCCTCGACCCGGCGAAGATGACCCGCGACCGCGAGCAGGTGATCCCGGCGCTGAAGAAGTACCTCGACATGAACAAGCTGGCGATGGGCGTGGTCAAGCCCGGCGGCCTGCTCGCGACGTTCTCGTGTACCGGCCTGGTCAGCGAGGAGCAGTTCCTCGACATGCTGCGCCGCGCCGCGTTCTACGCAGGCCGCACCGTGCAGGTGCTGAAGGTCGCCGGCGCCGGCGCCGACCACCCGTGGCTGACCGACGTGCAGGAAAGCCGTTATCTCAAGGCGGTGTTCTGCCGCGTGGTGGATTGAGGCGCAACCGCCTCGTGTCCGCGAGACGTTGCTGACGTTCAATTCCCACTGCAATCGCAGCCGTCTACTGGCGTGAGGGGATTGAGAATCAATCGGCGTCGACGGGATCGGTGTCGACCAAAGTGGAATCGCCACCGCTTGCTCTGCTTGTTGCCGAGGCGGCGTCTGAATCCTCTGCCAACGGCAAGGCCTCCGCTGCGACAGTCGTGGCCGTCAGCGATGCATGCAGCTTCTTCTTCCCCCGCCCTCCGGCATCCACCAGACGACGTGCACGCGCTAGCACCGACTGCTTCGATGTTTCCATGCGGGTCCGCACATGCCGGAGCTGCGTGTTCGCCTTCTCGAAACTCTGTTCGAGTTCGCCGAATTCGCGAAGGAATGCACTGACGCTGTCCAGAAGCTTGGCGGCTTCCTCGCCGATAGTCTCAACCTGCTGTTGGAGCCGGTCGCGCACCCACAGTCGCTCCACGACCTGCAACATCGCCATGAGCGTGTTTGGTGTAGCGAAGGCGATGCCCTTCTGGAAAGCTTCCCGCTGCAGTTGCGGGGATAGTTCGAGCGCCTTTGAAAGCGCAGCTTCGATCGGAACGAAAGCAATGGTGATTTCGAGCGCTTCACCCGGATACAGGGCCGGATAATTCTTGTCGGACAACTGGCGGATGTGGGTGCGGAGCGAGGTGACATGCCGCTGGAAGGCTGTGTGGGCAACATCGTCACTGTCGGCGTTGAGTGCCTCCGTCCATGCCACGAGGCTGACTTTGGAGTCGATGATCACCTTGCGCGCGTCCGGAAGCGTCACGACCACGTCGGGACGCAGTGCGTCGCCGGTATCCTCATCCCTGCCATGTGCCTGTCGGAAATAGTGGCTGCCCTCGATCAAACCCGAGGCGGTCAGGACGCTGTCGAGCACCATTTCGCCCCAGTCGCCTCGTGCCTTGGCGTTGCCCTTGAGCGCCTTGGTCAGAGAATCCGCTGCGGCTGCCATGTCCCGGTTCAGATGGACCAACGTATCGATCCTGCCCGTGAGCTCGGAGCGTGCCTTGGCGTTTTCGCCGGTGATCGTCTCCAGTCTCTGCTGGAACTGGGTGATGTGCTCGGCGAGCGGTTTCAGTGTGGTCTCGAGGCTGAGTTTCGACGCATCGGCGGTTGCGGAAATCCTCTGTTCCAGCGAGATCGACTTTTCGTCGAACACTTTGCTGGCAGCTTCGGTGAATGCGGTCTGCAGTGCGGCCTGCGCTTCGACGAGGAACTGATGGGTGCGTTCCTGCAGCGCGCGGGCCACATCCCGGTCGGCTTCCGCCCGGGACGCTATCTGCCGGGCTTCTGCGAGTTCGATGGACAAGGTCTCGCCCGCTGCTTTGAGGCGGTCGTTGCGTTCGCGGACCTCGGCCAATAGGGTGTTCGCGGCCTGCAGCCCAGCTTCCGCTGCGGAGATTTGGTCGCGCAGTCGATCGTTCTGCGTGCGTAGTTCGAGAGCATTATTCTGTTCTTCGGCCAGCCTCTGCTTCAGGCCTTGCGTCATCTCCAGCGCTGCTTGCTCGCGCGCCGCGAGCGAAGCATTCAAAGCCGATGCGTCGTTCAGGCGCTGCAATCTGGCTTCGGCGTCTGCCTCGGCGCGTGCAGCACGTTCGCCAATGTCTGGCAGACGCGCCGCCGCATCGCGCAGAGTGTCATTCTTTTCTTCCAGCCTACGGATCTGTTCGCGCAGAGCTTCGGCTTCTGCGCGCAGACGTTTCGCGCTGCCAGCCAAGGACCACCAGATGATGATCAGGGCCAGGCACGCGAACAACGCGACGAGCCATGGCAGAAAGGCATTCATGCGGCACGCGGGGCTCGGACGGGAAACCCAGTGTACGTGGGTTTACGGCGGACTCGGCAGCGGCATCGCGCTGGCCGGCACCGTCGGTGCGTCGTCGCCTTCGCGCAGGTATTCCGGCAGCGTGTCGTCGTCGTCGGAGGCCTCGTCGCCGCGGATCTGGTAGTTGCGGCGCTGCAGCCAGGCATCGCGGACCAGGGCGTAGTCGTCGGCGGCGCCTTCGCGCAGGCTGTCGGTCGACAGCAGCTGGGCGCGCACGTCGACCAGCTGCAGGCCCTGCAAGAAGATGCGGACCTTGTCTTCCTCGATCTGCCGGGTCGGCGACAGCGGCGCGTCGCCGGCCATCCCGAACACGTCGCGCACGGTGCGCGGGCCGAACAGCGGCAGTTCGACGTAGCGGGACTTCTTCCAGCCCCACACGCCGAGGGTCTGGCCGAAGTCCTCGCCGCGGTTGGGCAGGTTGGCGGAGGTCGCCGGGTCGAATAGCCCGCCGATGCCGAGGGTGCTGTTGAGCAGGAACCGGCCGACGGTCTGCCCGGCCTGCTTGGGCTTGCCTTGCAACAGCGCGTTGAGCGCGCTGACCGGCTGGCCGAGGTTGTTGAAGAAGTTGCTCACGCCCAGGCGCACCGGACGCGGCACCACGCGCACGTACGCGCGAGCGAGCGGCTTGGCGACGCCTCGGTCCACCGCCATGTTGAAGCGGTGCATGCGGCGGTTGTAGCGCTCCCACGGATCGAAGCTCGTCGGCATTTCGGCCGGCGGCGGCAGCGTGGGATCGGCGATCGGGTTGTAGGTCTCGGGGGCCGCCGTGCCGTAGATCGCGGCGTAGTCGCGTTCGGCGTCGGTCGGCTGGTCCGCGGCGCTGCCGGCGTCGACGACGGCGTCCGCCGCCGGCGCTTCGGTGGCGACATCGCCTCCGGCGTCTGCGGCGTTCGGCATCGTTTCGGCGTCGACGTTCGCGGCGGCGGCGTCCACGGCCGTGTCTGCCGGCGCGGGCATCGTCGGCGCTTCGGCGGCGGGTTCGACGATCGTCGTTTCCGGCGGGGCATCGGGCCGCGGGGATTGCGCGGCGCAGCCGACGGTCAGCAGCGCCAGCACGAGCAGCGCGGCGCGGGAGAGGGGGGGGAGGCACGTCATGGCGCGAGTGTAGTCCGTTGTCGCGTGGCGATGCGTGGGCGGGTCGTCGTGACCCGGGTCAGTCGCGGACGAAGCCGAGGTCGTCGCCTAGCCGGTAAGCGGTGCGCAGGTCGTCGAAGCCGGGCGGCCGGCCGTCGACCGCCACGTCCGCGGCGCAGCGTTCCGCGACCCGCGAAACCAGCGCCAGGCCGGCGCTGTCGATGCCGGTCGCGGCAGTCAGATCGATGCGATGGACGCCATCCAGCGCGGCTGGCAGCCGCGTCCAGAGCGCCGCGACCGCATCGCGGTGCAGCGCCCCGGTGAAACGCAGGGTTCCATCGGCGAGCGCGACCGAGGCGGCGTCCACGGCGCTCACTTCTGGTCCGCGCTCGCCTGCAGCAGGCCGCTGCGCAGCTCGGTCGCGACCTGTCGGATCGACTTGCGCTGCAGCTCGGCGTCGAACTGGTTGCGGAAGGTCTGCACGTAGGACACGCCCTCGACCATCACGTCGAACACCTTCCACTGGTTGCCGTTGCGGCGCATGAAGTAGTCGACCGGGATCGGCTCGCCGCCCTGGCGCAGGAACTCGCTGGACACCTTCACGCCCTGGCCCTGGGCCAGCGGGCGCTCGGACTTCACCCGCACGCGCAACTGGGTGTTGAAGTCGAGCAGCGAGGAGCCGTAGCGCTGCATCAGGTTGTCGGCGAGCGCGTCCGCGAACAGCTTGATGTCCTCGTCGGAGGCGCCGCGGCCGTGGCGGCCCAGCACGAGGCGGGCGGCGTAGTCGCGGTCGAACATCGCGTTGAATTCGGTGCTGACGAAATCGCGCAGCGCGGCCCGGTTCTTGGTGAACTCGGCGCGGCGCTTCTCGAGGGTGCTGAGCACGCGCTGGCTGTTGTTGAGCACCAGCTGGCTGGGCGTGCCCTGCATCATCGCCGAAGCGGGAGCGGCGGCACGGGCCGGGGCGGCGGCCTGCTGGGCGAACACCGGCGGCGCGGCGAGGAGCGCGGCGCCGACCAGGACGGGCAGGAGACGGGTCTGGAGCATCCGGGTCTGGAGCATCATGGCGTCGTGGTCTTGTCGTTGGGGGAAGAAGCGGGGGCAGGATCGGCGGCGGAACCTGAATCGGACGTGTCGTCGGCGGGTTTGGTTCCGCCGCCGCCGAAGATGTACTTGCCGGCCATCTGGATCAGGTCGACCGCCGGGGAGGTGTAGGCGATCTCGTCGCCCGGCTTGAGGATCTCCGGCGCGCCGCCGGGCGAAAGCCCGACGTAGCTCTCGCCGAGCAGGCCGCCGGTGAGGATGCTGGCCGAGGTGTCGATCGGCAGGTCCTTGTAGCGGCTGTCGACGTCGAGCACGACCACCGCGTCGAGCCGCTGCGGGTCGAGCTCGATGGAGGCGACCTTGCCGATCGCGACGCCGCCGATCTTCACCGGCGCCATCGGCCGCAGCTGGCCGAGGTTGGTGAAGCGGGCCTTCAGCGGGTAGGTGTCGGCGCCGAAGCCGAACTTGCCGTTGGTGGAGGCGATCGCCAGCACCAGCAGCGAGCCCAGGGCGAGCAGCAGGAAGGCGCCGACGGCGAATTCGAGGCGGGGACCGCGTGCACTCATGGGGCGTATACCTTTGCGGAGGACATGTTTCCGGCGAGCGTGCTTGCGAAACGCATGCCGCTCACCGGAACAGGAAGGCGGACAGGACGAAGTTGAACATCAGCACCAGCAGCGAGGCGTTGACCACGGCGCGGGTGGTGGCGACCGAAGTGCCCTCGATGGTCGGTTCCGCGTGGAAGCCGACGTAGGAGGCGACCAGCGCCGCGGTGCCGCCGAACACGGCGGACTTCAGGAACGCCGGCAGGAAATCCTCGTGGAAATCCACCGCGTCCTTCATCACCTGCCAGAACGCGCCGTTGTCGATGCCCAGCACCTGCACGCCCTGGAACCAGCTGGCGGTGATCGCCAGGCTGCAGAAGATCGCGGTCAGCAGCGGTACCGTGATCACCGCCGCCCAGAACCGCGGCGCGACCGCCTTGCCGACCGGGTCGATGCCCATCAGGCCGAGCGCGGTGATCTGGTCGGTGGCGCGCATCAGCCCGAGTTCGGCCGCGATGGAACTGCCGGCGCGGCCGACGAACAGCAGCGCGGTCAGCACCGGCGCCAGTTCGCGATACATGCCCAGGCCGATCAGCGCGCTGATCTGGTTGGCGGCGCCGTAGGTCTGCAGCGCGCGGTAGCCGAGCAGGGTGATCGACAGGCCGACGAAGGCGCCGCCGACCGCGATGATCGGCAGGCTGCGCGCGCCGATCTTGTAGATCTCGCGGGTCAGTTCCTGCCAGAAGTCGCGGGTCGGGCGGCTGGCGCGGAACACCGCCAGCGAGAACAGGCCGGCGCGACCGACGCTGCGGGTGGTTTCGGCCAGGGCCATCAGGCGGCCTCCGGGCGGGCGACGGCGTCGAAGGGGATCGGGCCGTCGGGCTCGCCGCGCAGGAACTGGCGGACCAGCGGGTCGTCGGTCGCCTCCAGTTCGGCCGGGGTGCCGTCGAAGACGATGCCGCCGTTGGCGATGACGACCGCGCGATCAGAGATCGGCAGGGTCTCGTGGACGTGGTGGGTCACGATCAGGCTGGTCAGGCCGAGGCTGGCGTTGAGCCGCGCGATCAGGCTCATGATCACGCCGCTGGCGATCGGGTCCAGCCCGGTCAGCGGCTCGTCGTACAGCATCACCGGCGGATCCAGCGCCAGCGCGCGTGCCAGCGCGACCCGGCGCGCCATGCCGCCCGAGAGCTCGCGCGGGAAGAGGTCGGCGGCGGCGCGCAGGCCGACCGCGTGCAGTTTCATCTCGACCAGGCGGCGGATGACCTCGGCCGGCAGGTCGGTGTGGGTGCGCAGCGGCAGGGCGACGTTCTCGGCGGCGGTGAGGTCGGTCAGCAGGCCGTTGCCCTGCAGCAGCACGCCGATGCCCTTGCGCAGCTCCAGCAGCTCGCGCTTGCGCTCCGGCACCGGACGGCCCAGCACCTCGACCGTGCCGGCAGCCGGGGCGAGTTCGCCGGTGAGCGCCGACAGCAGCGTGGACTTGCCGCAACCGGACGGGCCGAGGATCGCGGTCACGCTGCCCCGGGGGACGGTCAGGTCGATGTCGCGCAGGATGGTGCGCGTCCCGCGATCGAGGCGGAGACCGGTGACCTTGACGATGGCGGGGGCGGCGGACATGAGGAGGTGGGCAGGGGGACTTGGCTGGGGATCGGGTCGGGAGATCGGCGGGGACGGGCGAACGGTCGGGCGCAAAAACCTGTTCAGGATGGCGTGAGCAGGCTGAATCGCACGGGAGCCGGCGGGCCCGCCGACGGGGGCGTCATTGTCCATGCCGGAGCCCGCTCCTGTCTCGCCGGGGCGGCAACGGCGTGTTCCGCGGCTTGTGCCGGGCGCCCGCAGCGGCGAGGATGGCCGCGCTGCGAGCCGCGCAGCGCGGGCCGCAGGGGGCCGGGAGCATGGAGTCGCCATGGAGTTGCTGACGCTGGAGCATTTCGCCGGCTGCTTGAACGAGACGTTCGCCGCCGATCTCAACGACATGTCGGTGGAGTTCGTGCTGGTCGAGGCGCGGCCGCTGCCGGCACAGCGCCCGGACGCCGCCCGCGCGCCGTTCTCGCTGCTCTTCCGCAACACCGCCCCGATCCTGTTCCCGCAGCAGATCTACGCCATGCGCCACCCGAAGGTGGGCGAGGTCGGCATCTTCCTGGTGCCGGTGGCGCAGGAGCGGGCCGGCTTCCTGTACCAGGCGGTCTTCAACTGAAGCCGATCGCACGTCCCGGGCGGCGCCACCGCGTCCGGGCGCGCCGCGCCGATCAGTCTCCGTCGCGGACGAAGTAGTAGCCGCTGTAGGCCTCGACGTCGCGGCCGCGGGTCTGCGGGATGCGGCAGGACACTTCGTGGTTGACCCAGTCGTCGACCACCCGATAGCCCAGCGCGGTCACGCCGGCGACGAACGCGTCGCGATTCTCGATCCGGTACGGGTGGAAGGCGCGGCCGGTGGATTGCACGGTCACGAAGGTCTCGCCGTCGTACAGCGGCAGCTTGTTGACGAACAGGTGGCGCGGGCGGCTGCCCATGCGCGCCAGCAGGTCGGCGATCGACAGGTCCACGTACTGCAGCGAACCGGCGACGAGCAGGATGTCCGCGCCGCGCCCGTCGGCGGGGTCGCTGGTGAACGACAGGCCGTCCGCGCCGCGTTCGCGGGCCAGCGCCTCGCCTTCGCGGACGATCGCCGGCGTGTCGCAGACCATCCACTGCAGGCCGGGCGGCAGGCCCAGGTGCTCGCGCCAGCCGTACCAGCTCACCCCGACGTGGCCGCCGAAATCGAAAACGCGCGTTGTCCGCTGCACGAGGTCGCGCATCCAGAACAGCACGGCGTAGTCGCTCTCGCAGGGCTTCCGCATGCGATCGCGATACATGCCGGTCATGCCGTCGTTGTCGTAGCCGACCGGTTTCCCGCGCGGGATCGCGGCTTCGGCCTCGGCGAAATCGCGGTAGACCCCGCGGAAGCGGCCGCGCGGCATCTTCGCGAAGCTGCGGGCGTCGTCGGCCGCGAGCACGCGGCCCAGGAGGGGCAGGCGCCAGGCGTTGCGGCCGGCGCGTTCGGCGAAGTCGATCAGTCCCATCCGAAGAGCCTACCAGAACGGTTTTCCGCCATGCGCGACGCCACGCCACCCGTCACCTTCGACGCCGATGCCTTCGATCCGTGGCGCATCGGCGAAGTCCGTCACCGGCTGTGCGACCACCCGCTGCTGCGGATCGACGCGCTGATCGCGCTCGCGCAGCGGCTGGAGGCGCGCCGGCTGGTACGGTCGCACAGCGATGCCGCCACCGCCGGCAGCAGCTTCGCCGAGGCGCCGAACCTGCATCCGAACCGGCGCGATGCCGCGACGACGCTGTCGGACCTGGCGAACGCGCACGCCTGGACCTCGCTGCTCAACGTGCAGGCGGACCCGGTCCATCGCGGGCTGGTCGATGAGGTGCTGGACGCGGTGCGCCCGGCGATCGAACGCCGCGACCCGGGCATGTGCTTCCGCGCCGGCTGGATCTTCCTCAGCTCGCCGTGCGCGGTGACGCCGTTCCACATCGACCACGAGCACAACGTGATCCTGCAGATCGCCGGGCGCAAGCGCCTGTACGTGTGGGATCCGTTCGATCGCGAGGTGGTGTCCGAGCGCGCGCAGGAACTGTTCCACGATTGCCACTCGCGCGAGGGCGTGGTCTGGGACGAGGCCTTCCGCCGCCGCGCGCAGGTGTTCGACCTCGAACCCGGGATGGGCGGCTACATGCCGTCGACCGCGCCGCACATGGTCGAGAACGGCGACGAGCCGTCGATCACCGCGAGCTTCACCTACTACACCGATTCGACCCGCCGCCGCGAACTGCTCTATCGCGGCAATGCGCAATTGCGGCGCATGGGCCTGTCGCCGATGCCGGTCGGTGTCTCCGCCGCGCGCGACGGCTTCAAGGCGGCGGTGCTGACGCCGTTCACCGGCGCGCAGCGCGCCGTGCGCCGCATGCTGGGCCGCGGCGTGCGCGACAACGGCCTCGCGTATGCACCCGCCTGAGCGCGCCTGAGCGCGCCTGAGCCGAACGTGGGCAGTCAGGTCGCGCTGCGGCGCGCGCGCAGGCGTGCGCCCATGGCGCGCAGGTAGCCGGCGTCCTCGTCACTGAGGCAGCGGAACCACCAGGCGCAGACCGGATACAGCAGCGCGAACACCGCGGTGCCCGCCAGCAGGCCGGTCAGCGGGCCGAGCCGCTGCGCCAGCGGAATGCAGACCGTCGCCGGTACCGCGGCGGCGGCGGCGATCCGCAGCAGCCGCGCCCACGGCAGCGAGGTCGCGGCATCGCGCATCGCCAGCCGGCCGGTCGCGATCGTGGCGAACAGCGACAGCACCACCGTCGCCGAGACCGCACCGGGCAGGCCCCAACCCCAGGTCGCGCCGAACACGCCGACCACCCGCAGCACGGTGAACACGAGCGTCAGGCGCATCAGCGTGGTCTGGCGGTCGGCG
Organism: Pseudomonadota bacterium; assembly: GCA_023392975.1. GTDB lineage: Bacteria > Pseudomonadota > Gammaproteobacteria > Xanthomonadales > Xanthomonadaceae > Lysobacter_I. The sequence goes on from JAEWNA010000179.1 coordinate 18,174, forward strand.
CTGAGCAGGTAGGCGGTCGCGCCCTGGCCCAGCACCAGCGCGGTGCGCGCGATCAGCAGCGCCACCAGCACCGGCGCCGCGTCGGCGTAGGCCGGCCCGTAGAGCAGGCCGACCGCGTGGTCGGCGAACACGCTCCCGGCGGCGATCAGCGGCGCGCCGAGGATCCACAGCCACACCGTCATCGCCACGAAACGTCGTGCGGCCTCGCCGCCGCCGCTGCCGTGGGCGCGCGCCATCATCGGCAGCAGCTGCGCGCTGAGCACGCCGGGCACCAGCAGCGCGACGCCGCCGGCCAGCGCGTTGGCGACCTTGAACAGGCCGGCGTGCGCCGAATCGCTGAGCACGTTGAGCGCGAGCAGTTCGATCTCGCTGGTGCCGAGCGCGCCGAGCACGGTGGTGAGG
>JAEWNA010000233.1 GCA_023392975.1 Pseudomonadota bacterium
ACTGACGGACGGCCCGGGCGCCTGTCTGCATCCGATGCGGGGTCGCGACTCACGTCGCTCTAGCGGAATCCATGTCGAGATCACGGGCGCGGCGATGGTCGCCGCGATTTCTCCCGCGCTTCGCGATGCGAGGTTTCGGCCATGGCCTTGAACTGGCGTTCGCGCTTGAGCCACAGCTCGTGGCCGTCGAGCGCTTCCTGCGCGAGGCCGACGTCCTCTTCGAGGGCGGTCTTCGGGATCTGGCCGAAGGCGATGCGCATCGGCGCGGCCTTCTCGGCAAGCGCGTGTTGCATCGCGCCGAAGTACAGGGCGTTGTTGCCGTAGCGCTGGTTGATCTTGTCGAGCACGGCGCTCATCTCGCGGCTGCGGTGGCGTTCGGGCATGAGTTCGCCGCTGACCGCGCCGCGCGGTTCCAGATGCACCAATGTCACCGAGACCGACAGCGGCGGATGGCGCTGTTCCTTCCAGCGACCGTTGCCGAGGGCGCGTTCCAGCGGGCGCAGGCTGTCGCCGAGCAGCTTGAGGAAGGTCGGCGTGTCGTCGATCGGCGCGAACGACAGGTCGCGCTCGAAGCGTTCGTCGCGGCCGACGAAGCGCATGCGGATGGCGAGGCCACCGGCGAGGAAACCTTCGTGGCGCAGGCGCATCGCCGCCTTCGCCAGCAGCTTGAACAGCACCGAGCGCGCGCCTTCGTAGCTGCGCAGCTCGGGCCCCAGCACGTGCGAATGCCCGACCGAGCCGCGTTCGCTCTTGCGTTCCGGCAGTTCGAACCCGCGCAACTGCAGCCAGTAGCGCTCGCCCTCGATGCTTCCCCAGGCCGCGCGCAGGTGCTCGCGGGTCGCGGCGCACAACTGCTCGACGGTGTGGATGCCGGCGCGCTTCAGGCGCTTTTCCATCGACGGCCCGATGCCGCAGAAATCGCGCAATTCCAGCGCGTGCAGGCGATGCGGCAGGTCGTCCTGCTCCAGCACGGTCAGGCCGTCCGGCTTCCGCATGTCGGACGCGGTCTTCGCGAGGAACTTGTTCGGCGCGATGCCGATGGAGCAGCCGATCGCGTCGAAGCCGCGGTCGACGATCGTGCGCTTGATTCGTTCGGCGATCTCGATGGCATTTTCGCGCACGCGTTCGCGGCCGATCAGCCAGCATGGCACCTCGTCGATGGACTCCGGGGTGCCGTGCGGGATGCAGTCCTGGATCGCGTCCATCAGCGCGTGGTGCACCTCGACGTAGCGCGCCGGCCGCGCCTGCAGCAGCACGATCTCCGGGCAGCGCTGCTTCGCCTCCCACACCGGCGTGCCGGTCTTCACGCCGAAGGCCTTGGCGTCGTAGCTGGCGGCGATGCAGCAGGTGGAGTCGGCCATCACCGGGACCACGCCCACGGGCCGGCCGTGCAGGCGCGGGTCGTCCTGCTGCTCCACCGAGGCGAAGTACGAATTGAAGTCGACGAAGAGGCAGCGCAGGGTCATGGGGCGGGTCGCAGGAAGGCTGCGGCACGTCCGCCCCAACGGGCGTGCGGGTGGTTCGGTGGGGGGCGGGCCCCGGGCCCGGTCGCCGGACCGGGAAGGGGATTATGGCACCGTTGGCCGGGCGTCGATGCCACCGCCGACCGGAGGACGAAGATGAACGGCGGGCCGGTCGTGGCCGCCGCCGGCTGGAGGCCGCTTCGCCGGCGTGCCCATACTCGGCCCTCATCCACGAGAGGAGGCGTGCCATGTCCAGGGGCTTGCGTGCGGTCGTGCTGATGATGGGGCTGCTGGCGGCGGGTGCCGCCGCGGCGAGCGGGATCAACAGGATCAACGGCGGGATGCCCAACCGCATCTCCATGAACGTCACGGTGGCGAAGCAGACGCCGAACACCAGCTTCGGCGAGAAGGTCAACGCCGGCCTGCATGCCGCCGCCGGCGCCATGGCCCAAGGCGCCAGCCTGACCATCACGTGCGGCGTCACGGTCTGCGTGGTGGTGCTGCCCGACGGCAGCGGCTACCGCGCCGATCTGGAGGCGATGACGCTGGCGCCGCTGGAGGCGGGGCAGGCCGGTTCCGCAGCGGATGCGGGTCCTGGCGCGGGCATCGTGTCGGCCGCGGTGTCGTCGGTCGGCAGCCTCGCGGGCGGTGGCAGCGGGGCGGCGGCCGCTTCGTACGCGCGCACCGCCGCCGCAGCCCCGCTGGCCAGCCAGCGTCGCGCCAACGGCGACGTCGACGTGACCGAGCCGCTGGCCGACGGCGATTACATGCTGAGCGTGGTGGTCGAGAAGGCCACCAGCGGCCTCAAGGACACGCTCAAGACGCAGGTGCGCATGGCTGCGCCGCAGCGCATCCGCATCGACCTGGTCTTCGCCGTGGAAGGCAACGTGCTGAAGACGAAGCACGACACCGCGAAGAACGCGATCGGCAACATCCGCTGAGGATCGCTGCCGATCGCGGTCGGCGTCAGAGCACCGTCGGCGGTTCGCCGCCGACGATCACCACGTCCGCCGGGCGGCGCGCGAACAGGCCGACGCTGACCACGCCCGGGATCTGGTTCAGGTCGCGCTCCATGCCGACCGGGTCGGTGATCGCCAGGCCGTGCACGTCGAGCACCCAGTTGCCGTTGTCGGTGACCACGCCGTCCCGCCATACCGGCTGGCCGCCGGTGATCCGCAGGATCTCGCGCGCGACCAGGCTGCGCGCCATCGGGATCACTTCCACCGGCAGCGGGAAGCGGCCGAGGATGCCGACCTGCTTGCTCGGGTCGACGATGCAGACGAACTTCGCGCTGGCCTCGGCGATGATCTTCTCGCGGGTGAGCGCGGCGCCGCCGCCCTTGATGAGGCGGCGATGACCGTCGCACTCGTCGGCGCCGTCCACGTACAGCGCCAGCGGCCCGGTGGCGTTGAGGTCCAACACCTCGATGCCGTGGCCGCGCAGCTGCGCGGTGCTTTGCTCGGAACTGGAGACAGCGCCCTTGATGCGATCCTTGCGTCGGGCGAGCCCGTCGATGAAATAGGCGACGGTGGAACCGGTGCCGACGCCGACGATCATGTCGTCCTCGACGTAGTCGAGGGCTTTCTCGGCGGCCAGGCGTTTCGCTTCGGACATGGGGGACCTATTCGAGGGAGAGGATGATCTTCCACTGCGCGGCGGTGACCGGCAGCACGGACAGGCGGTTGCCCTTGCGGATCAGCGCGAACTCCTCGCCCAGGCGCTCGACCTGGCCGCGGATGTCGTCCAGCGTGATCGCGCGCTTGAGGGTGCGCACGTAGCGCACGTCGACCAGGTCCCAGCGCGGTTGTTCGCGCGTCGACTTCTCGTCGAAGTATTTCGACTTGCGGTCGAACTGGGTCGGGTCCGGATACGCCGCGCTGGCGACTTCGGCGATGCCGTACACGCCGGGCACGTCGGCATTGGAGTGGTAGAACAGCACGCCATCGCCGAGCTGCATCTGGCGCATGAAGTTGCGCGCCTGGTAGTTGCGCACGCCGGTCCAGGGTTCGACCTGGACGCGGGCGAGATCGTCGATGGAGAAGTCCTCTGGCTCGGACTTCATCAGCCAGTAGTGTTTGCGGCTCATGGCGTAGGAGTGTGCGGAAGGAACGTGTCGGTTTCGGTGCAGACCGCGTCCAGCGGAACATCCCAGGCCTCGGCCGCGAGCGCGTCGACGCGCTGCGCCTCGAATGCGGCACCGACCAGCCATGGCGGTGCGGCGGCGGTGCGACGGAAGGCGAGGCTGCGATCGTACCAGCCGCCGCCCATGCCGAGGCGATGGCCGTCAGCGTCGAAGCCGACCAGCGGGGTGACGATCAGCGCCATGGCCTCCGCGGGCAGCGGCGCGGATACGGGT
>JAEWNA010000248.1 GCA_023392975.1 Pseudomonadota bacterium
GCCCGTCGTCCGCGACCGTCGAGGGTTCGCCCGACAGCGCGCTGGCCCATGCCGCGCAGCAGGCGCGCAGCGGGCGCCTGGACGAGGCCGTCGCCACGCTGCTGCCCTGCCTGCGACGGCATCCCGATCACTGGCCGCTGACCGCCGCGCTGGTCGATCTGCACGAAGCGCAGGGCGCCATCGACAAGGCGATCGAGCGGCTGACGGCGTTCGTCGCTGACACGCCCGCGTCGGCGGAGGCGTGGTACCGGCTCGCCGGCCTGTGGTCCCGCGGCGGACACCGCGATGCCGCGATCCCGGCGGCACGACACGCCGTCGCGCTGCGGCCCGACTGGCCGGCGGCGCTGAATCGTCTCGGCGGCCTGCTGGAACCGGACGATCCGGCGCAGGCCGAAGCCCTCTTCGTCCAGTCCCTCGCCGCAGATCCCCGCCGGAACGCCGCGCGCCTGAACATGGCGCGCTGCCTGCGCGACCGCGGCGACCTGCCCGCGGCGATCGTGCTGCTGCAGGAGGCCGTGGACCGCGCGCCGGACGATGCGCAGGCACGCGTCGCGCTCGCCGAAGCGCAACTGCAGGCCGGCCGGTTCGCGGAAGGCTGGGCGGGGTACGCCTGGCGCTTCGGCGAGGGCGGCCGCGTGCCGCGGTATCCCGGCACGGAAGCGCCGGTGTGGGACGGCGAACCGCTCGACGGCCGGGTGGTGATGGTCTGGCTGGAGCAGGGCCTCGGCGACCAGTTGCAGTGCTGCCGCTGGCTCCCGGACATCGCCGCCGCGGGCGGCCGGATCTGGCTGCAGACGCCGCGTGTGCTGCAGCCGCTGCTGGAAACGCTCGGCGTGGTCGAGCGCTTCTTCGATGAGGGCGAGACGCCGCGGGGGTTCGATCTGCAGATCCCGCTGATGAGCCTGCCGCATGCTCTGCGCCGCACGCGACAGGACATTCCGGCGGCGCCCTACCTGGCGGCGTCGCCGGAACGCCCGGCAGCATGCGCCTCGCTGCTGGCGGCTGCCGATGGACGGCTCCGCGTCGGCCTCGTGCACGCCAGCCGGCCCGACCATCCGGCGGCGTCGCGTCGCGATTGCCCGCTGGCGGCGTTCGAGGCGCTGTCGGACATCCCCGACGTCATGCTCTACAGCCTGCAGTTCGGCGAAGCGGCGGGCGCGATGGCGCGCGCGCAGACATGGCCGCTGGTCGACCTCTCGTCCGTGCTCGGCGATTTCACGCAGACCGCGGCGATCGTGCGCACGCTGGACCTCGTCGTGACCGTGGACACCGCGATGGCGCATCTGTGCGGCGCGCTGGGCCATCCGGTCTGGACACTGCTGTCGACGCCCTGCGACTGGCGCTGGGGCGTCGGACGCGACGACACGCCGTGGTATCCGTCGATGCGGCTGTACCGGCAGACGGACCGTGGCGACTGGCGGGCACCGCTGGCCGCGATCCGGCACGATCTCGCGCGCCGCGTCGCCGATCGCCTCGCGGCCGGCGCATGACGCCGCTCCCGGAGTCCCTGCCCTCGCTGTTCGTCATCGCCCTGCCGCGCTCGCTGTCGACGCACGTCCACGAAGCGGCGCGCGCCGCGCTGTCGCTGGCCGCGCCGGCCTGGACCAGTGCGGGCGAGATCCTCAACACCGGCCGCTGGCGGATGCTCGCGCGCGAGGACGACGGCGATCGCTATGTCACCGCGGACGACGGCGCTCGCTTCGACACCTGGCAGCGCTTCCTCGACGACGTCGTCGTGAGACGCGGGCGTGCCTACAAGGACGTGGTGCAGCCGTTCGTGTGCGCACACTGGCTGGCGCGGAGGGACGACCTGCGCGTGCTGCGCATCCGGCGGCCGGTGCCGGATGTCGCCTGGTCGATGCTGGACGCGGGCTGGCGCTATCCGGCGCGGGCGGCGGAGGCCGGGGGCGACGAGGTCGACCGCCTGCTCTCCGGCCTGCTGCGCGCCCGCGACGCGCTGGCGGGCGTCCCCGCCGCGGAACTGGAGTTCGATGCGTTGCTGGAAGTGCCTGACGCGCTGTCCGATGCGCTCGCCACGCTCTACCCCGGGATCGATCGGCCGCGCACGCCACCGGGCGATGCCGGCTTCCGTGCACATGCGCGCAGTGTGCTGCAGCGCCGCACGACCCCGCGCTGGCGCGATCTGGCCGCGCGCGTCGAAGCGCTGGAATCCGCGGGCGTCGCCGTTCCGTCCGCCGGATCCCCTCGCTTGGCCGGATGATGCACTGCGTCATGCCCTTTCGTGCAATGGCCGCCACTCCGGCGCGGAATCACCATCGGGTGCGGTCGATCGCATGGCCGCTTCCGCCGCCACGCCACGACACTCCGGGGAGGACACCCATGTCGCGCCATACGCCGAATCCCTTCCGGACGGTTTCCGCCCCGGCCCTCGTCTCCGCGGCCGCGTCCGCGCTCCTCGCCCTCGCCCTGCCAATGCTCGGCGCGACCGCGCTGCTGCTGCCCGGCCGCGCGCAGGCGCTGGACTGCGGCACGAACAACGGCTTCACCTGCACCGGCACCGCCTCGCAATACGCCGGGGGCTTCAATCCCGGCGTGGGCAGCGGCGGCTTCGGCGGCGCCTCCGGCTGCACCGCGACGCGCACGCCGGTGGTGTTCATCCCCGGCAACGGCGACAGTGCGATCAGCTTCGACATGCCGCCCGGCGCCGTCAGCGGCTACACCACGCCGGCCTATTCGATGTACGACGAGCTGAAGTCGCGTGGCTACAAGGATTGCGAACTGTTCGGCATCACCTACCTCAGTTCCAGCGAGCGCGGCTCGCCGCAGTACAACTACCACAGCCCGTCCAAGTACCAGATCATCAAGGCCTTCATCGACGCGGTGAAGGCCTACACCGGGCGCAGCCAGGTCGACATCGTCGCGCACTCGATGGGGTCGAGCATGGCGCTGGCGGCGATCAAGTACTACGGCTACCAGGGCAGCGTGCGCCGCTTCGTCAACATCGGCGGCGGCCTGCGCGGCCTCAACACCTGCTATTCCACCGGTTACCAGTCGCCCTACGCCCCGACCTGCAACGCCGAGGCCTACGTCTATCCGTACAACTACTACACGTTCGGCTACTACCCCAGCACCGGCGTGACCTTCTACGGCTACAACCGCTGGACCGGCAGCGGCAGCGACAGCCTGCGCGCGATGCCATCGACCTACACCTCGATCGGCTTCTACACGATCACCGCCGGGTACTACGACCAGGTCCACTGCTTCACCACCAGCTACGCGGGCGGCTGCAACAGCGGCGCGCTGTTCAACGCGACCACGAACGTGAAGGCGCAGGTCGACATCGGCTTCGGCAGCAGCGCCTACGCCTACGACTGGGACTGGGCCGACGGCAGCCCGTTCAACGCCGGCGGCGGCGACACCAGCGGCGGCGTCGGCCACTTCCGTTCCAAGACCAACGCCGGCCGCATCGTGTACAACATGCTGGCGACCACCTGCACCACCGGCTGCGCGAACGGCTACGCCGGCGTGAACGGGCCGGCATTCAACCGCTGATCCAGCCGTCTGCGGGCGCCGGCGTGCATGCGCCGGCGCCCGCATCGCATCGCGATCTTCCGATCGCCACCGTCTACCGAACGACCGTATTCGCCTCGCCGATGCCCATCGCGACGGCCGTTTCGCGCTGCGGCGCACGCACGTCCGGGCATGCATCCTTCGCTATACTCGCTCCGCTGGCATGGACGCCCCACACAGCCGCCGGCGACCCGCGCGCGGCCAACGACCGCGCTCCGACACATGGTGCCATCGGCGACGATGCCCATCGCACAGGGAGAGCACAGGATGCGGTACACACGACGCAGATTCCTCGCCACCACTGCCACCGCCGTGGGTGGCTCGGCGCTTGCCGCCCACACGGGCAATGTCTTCGCTGCGGGCAAATCCGCCAGCACCGCACGCTGGCACCGCTACGACGTCGCCAGCCCCGAAGGCCAGCGCATGCTCGCCAGCTATGCCAAGGGCGTGAGCGCGATGCTGGCGCTGTCGCCCAGCGATCCGCGCAACTGGTTCCGTAACGCCTTCACCCATTTCTTCGACTGTCCGCATGGCAACTGGTGGTTCTATGCCTGGCACCGCGGCTACGTCGGCTATTTCGAACAGACCATCCGCTCGCTCAGCGGTGATCCCGACTTCGCGATGCCGTTCTGGGACTGGACCAGGCAACCGCAGGTCCCCGCCCAGATGTTCGACGGCGTGCTCACGCCGACGGCCGCGGCTTACGCGCCGTACACCCGCAATCTCGCGGTGTTCACCGACTTCATCCAGCCGTCGCTGCTGAATTACTGGAATGCGCTATCGGCCGACCAGCGCAAGCAGCTCGATGCGCGCGGCTACAGCACCTTCGACCTGCTCTGGAACGACGTGACCGGCTACAGCCCGAAGCAGGACGCCGGCGTCTCGGGCAACATGGCCTTCGCCATCACCTGCGGCGCGCGTTACCTCTCGGCGAACGACCCGAAGCTCGACGCCAAGACCCAGGTCGCGGTCGATACGAACACGATCATCGCCGGCCTCGCGCCCTTCGACTTCCAGAACGAAACCGCGAGCCTGAGCTTCACGAGTTCGAAAACCCCCTCCCACGTCATGCAGCCCGACGGCAGCACCCAGTTCTCGGTGCTGGAAGGCCAGCCGCACAACAAGGTGCACAACTGCATCGGCGGCGTCGGCGCGATCGATCCGGGCCCCTACGGCAACATGACCAACTTCCTGTCGCCGGTCGATCCGATCTTCTTCCTGCACCACGCCAACATGGACCGGCTGTGGGACGTGTGGACCCGCAAGCAGCAGGCGCTGCGGCTGCCGATCGGGCCGACGGAGGACGCGCAGGCCTTCATGGACGAGCCGTTCCTGTTCTACATCGGCGCCGACGGCACGCCGGTCGGGCCGACCACCGCAGGCGCGGTGTTCGACACTGCCGCGTTCGACTACGACTACGCGGCGGGCTCCGGCAGCGACTACATTCCCAAGCCCACCCTGCGTCGTCCCCCGCCCAAGATTGCCGCGATGGTCGACGAGGACAGCGCATCAATCGCCGTACCCAAGGCGTTGGTCGAGCGCCAGCTCGCCGCGACCCAGGCGTCGGCGCTGATCGCCGAGATCACCATCGAACGGCCGGCCGGCCTGGCGGTATCGCGCGAGTTCGACGTGCTGGTGAACGCGCCGGCGGATGTGGAACGGGTCGACGCCGACAGCCCCTATTACGCCGGAACGATCTCGTTCTTCGGCCCGGGGATGCCGGGCATGGCGATGTCGCACACCACCACGTTCACGCTGCCGCTGCCGCGCAAGCTGCGGGCGTTCACCCAGTTGGAAGCGGGTGCGGCGAACCTGGACATCCGGCTGGTACCGTCCAACGGCCGCGCCAAGGACGCGCCCAAGGTGCTGGGCGTCACCATCGTGCCCGTGCGCTGAGCGTCGCGCCACGAAGGCCTGCACCATGCACCGCGCCACCGCCCTGCTCTGCACGCTGCTGCTCGCGGCCTGCGCGCACGCGACGCCGCCCGCGGTGCAGGGGCAGGACGGGCACGGTGCAGGCATCGACGGGCTGGCGTACGACCTCACGCTCCCCCGGCAGCCTCGGCCGGGGGAGCGCGTGCTGCTCGAAGTCAGGCTCGGTGTGATCGGCAGCGGGCAGGACATCGTCCTGAGGACGCGCGACGGCACGCTCATCGGGACGGCGTCCCCGCATGGCATCCGGGCGGGCAGTCCTGCCGGCACCTATGTCGTCCCGGTCCCGCCGGAGATCCTCGAACGCGAGGGCCGCGACGGGCACCTGCAGCTGCGCATCCGGATCGAACCCGCCGACACCGCCCCGCGGCCGGCGCGTGCCGACGAAGTGCTCGACGTGCGGGCGGTCGTGCCAGCAGGTTGACGGTCGCGCCCGCCAACGTCCGGCGGCCTCCCGTTGCCGCGGCGCAGCGGGTACCCTGCTCGCCCGCCCCGCGATTCGCACGCCATGCCCGGTTCGATCGGCCCCTTGCTCACACGCCCGCTTGGCGAGGCGCTGCTCGCTGCACGCGACGCGCGGGCAAGCACGTGCGCGGGCTCGTTCGACCTCGGGCGCACGCGGGACGAGGCGATCCCCAATGCCGACGCGTGGGAATGGCGCGGCGAGCGCCATCCCTATCCCGGCAAGCTCAAGGACCGCACGATCTACCATCGCGACGGCGACGACTTCGTCCCCGTCGCGCGCTTCGATGGCGCGCTGGTCAAGCTGGTGCCCACCGAGTGGGGCGCGCCGACCTTCGAGATCGACGGCATCAAGATGCTGCCGACGGCGAAGACCTCGCCGATCGACGACGCGCGGCGCAAGGTCGCGCTGGTGCAGCCGCAGGGCAAGGCGGTGCTCGACACCTGCGGCGGCCTCGGCTATTTCGCGGCCTGCTGCCTCGACGCCGGCGCCGCGCGCATCGTGTCGTTCGAGAAGAACCCCGACGTGCTTTGGCTGCGCACGCTCAACCCGTGGTCGCCCGATCCCGACGCGCCGGAACATGGCGGGCGCCTGCGCCTGCAGCACGGCGACGTCGCCGAGGCCATTGCGATGCTGCCCGATGCCGGCTTCGATGCCCTGCTCCACGATCCGCCGCGTTTCGGCATCGCCGGGGAGCTCTACTCGCAGGCGTTCTACGACCAGCTCGCGCGCGTGCTGCGCCGCGGCGGCCGCCTGTTCCACTACACCGGCACGCCGAACCGGCTCACCAGCGGCCGCGACGTGCCGCGCGAAGTCGCGAAACGGCTGGAAAAGGCGGGATTCCGCGCCGAACCCGCACTCGACGGCGTGCTCGGCGTCAAACGCTGAGCCGGGTCAGCCGCGGGCGACCGCCGCGTCGTCCTGACCGAGCAGCCGCCCGATCTCGGCATCCTTCTCCGTCCACAGGCCGTTGACCCAGCGCTGGAAGCGGGCCCGGTACGCGGCATCGTCCCGCTCTTCGCCCTCGAGCAGCGCCACTGGGATCGGCCGTTCGCGCACCGCCACGCGCACCTCGGGGATGCGGTCGCCCATCAGGTCGAGCATCGTCGGACGGCCGCCCGGATACACGATGGTCACGTCCAGCACCGACTGCAGCGTGTCGCCCATCGCGTCGAGCACGAAGGCCACGCCGCCGGACTTCGGCTTCAGCAGGTGGCGGTACGGCGAACCCTGCCTGTCATGCTTCGCCGGCGTGAAGCGCGTGCCCTCGACGAAGTTCATCACCGACACCGGGATCGAGCGGAACTTCGCGCAGGCGCGGCGCGTGGTCTCGCGGTCGCGCACGCCCAGCGCCGGGTTCTTCGCGATCTGGGCGCGGCTGTAGCGGCCCATGAACGGGAAATCCAGCGCCCACCAGGCCAGCCCGAGCAGCGGCACCCAGAACAGTTGCCGCTTCAGGAAGAAGCGCAGCAGCGGGATGCGGCGGTTGAACACCTTCTGCAGCACCAGGATGTCGACCCAGCTCTGGTGGTTGGCCAGCACCAGGTAGTGGCCGTCGATCCGCAGCGCCGCCGGCGCCTCGACCTCGAACCGGGTGCGCGTGAACCGGTCGATCATCCCGCTGTTGACCCCGATCCAGCTTGCCGCCAGCCCGGTCAGCAGCGGGTTGCAGGCCAGCCGCACCGTCTCGAACGGCAGCAGCGCCTTGAACACCGCCACCACCATCAACGGCGTCACGTGCAGCACGGTGTTCGCCGCGATGAGCAGCAGGATCGGGATCACGCGCAGCCAGAGCATGGGGGGCACCGGTGGTCGCCCGGGGAGTCGGGGCCCGGGCATTGTCCTATGCGAAACGCGACAACAGTAGCCTCGCGGGGCCGCAGTGCGGCCGGGGTCTCACGCGGCGCGCGGCGGCCGTCACCAGATCCGCACCCGGTCCTCGGGCTTGCGCCACATCGGCTGGCTGGGCTTCACGCCGAAGGCTTCGTAGAACGCGGGGATGTTCGACATCGGGCCGAGCACGCGCCACTTGGCCGGCGCATGCACGTCCGACAGCAGCCGGCTGCGCAGCACCTGTTCGCGCTGCTGGCTCATCCAGCCCAGCGCGTAGCCCAGGAAATAGCGCTGGGTCGGGGTCAGGCCGCCGATCGTCTCGCCCTTGCGGTACTGCTCGGTCTTCTGGAACGCCTCCAGCCCCAGCAGCACGCCGCCATAGTCGGCGATGTTCTCGCCGAGGCTGGCCTTGCCGTTGATGTGGAGGCCCGGCAGCGGTTCGTAGGCGTCGAACTGGGCGACCATCTTCTGGGCCGCGGCGTCGAAGCGATCGGCGTCTTCCTGCGTCCACCAGCCGGACAGGTTGCCCTGCTGGTCATACTGGCGGCCTTCGTCGTCGAAGCCGTGGGTGATCTCGTGGCCGATCGTGCTGGCCGCGGCGTAGCCGTAGGCCACCGCGTCGTCGACCTGGTCGTCGGGCACGCCCGGCACCATGAAGATCGCCGCCGGCAGCACGATCTCGTTGTTCGACGGGTTGTAGTAGGCGTTGTAGGTCTGCGGCGTCATGTCCCATTCGGTGCGGTCGACCGGCTTGCCGAACTTCGACAGGTTGTCCTCGAACTGCCAGCGCTGCGCGGCCATCACGTTGGCGGCGTAGGAGTCGCGACCGATCGTGAGCGCCGAGTAGTCCTTCCACGCGTCCGGATAGCCGACCTTCGGCGTGACCGCGGCCAGCTTCGCCAGCGCCTTGGCCTTGGTCGCCTCGCCCATCCAGTCCAGGCGCTGGATGCGATCGCGGAACGTGCCGCGGATCGCCTCGACCATCGCCGTGTAGCGCCGCTTCGACGCTTCCGGGAAGTAGTCCTTCACGAAGATCCGGCCCAGCACCATGCCGAGCGCGTCGTTTTCCTCGTCGATCACCCGCTTCCAGCGCGGCCGCGGTTCCTGCTGGCCGGACATCGCCTTGCCGTGGAAACGGAAGTGTTCGTCATCGAACGCGGACGACAGGTACGGCGCGTAGTCGTCGACGAGGTGGTAGCGCAGGTAGTCCTGCAGCGTCGCCACCGGCGTCGTGCGCAGCAGGCGGTCCTCCGCGGCGAGGAACTCGGGCTGGCCGACCAGCACGTAGTCCGGCTTCAAACCCCTGGCCGCGAGCCGCTGCGTCCAGTCGATCGACGGCGTGTACTTCGCGGTCAGGTCGGCCGGGCTCAGCTTGTTGTAGTTCTTCTCCGGGTCGCGCAGGTCCTCGAGCTTGCGCGACGCCCGCGCGAGCGCGGTCTCGAACGCCATCACCCGGGCGGCCGCCGCCTTCGCGTCCGCGGGCTTGCGCCCGAGCAGCTCGAACGTGCGCGCGATGTGGGCGACGTACTCGGCGCGGATCTTCGCGACCCCGGCTTCCTTGTTGAAGTAGAAATCGCGCTCCGGCAGGCCGAGGCCGCCCTGGCGGATCATCACCGCCATTGTCGCGCTGTCCTTGTCGTCCTGGCCAACACCCATGCGGAACAGGGCGCCCACGCCGATCGGCTTGAACGCGAACGCCGCGTCGATCACGTCGGCCGGGTTCGCGATGCGGTCGATCCGCGCCAGCGCCTCCTGCAGCGGCGCGACGCCGAGGCGGTCGGCCTGCGCCGTGTCCATCGCCGTCGTCCAGAAGTCGCCGATCTTCTGCTGGTCGCTGCCGGGCGCCGTCTTCGCCAGCGCCGCCGCCTCGCTGATCGTCTTCAGCCGCGCGTACAGCTCGTCGTCCACCTCGTTGCCGATGCCCCAGGCCGATTCCGACGCCGGGATCGGGTGCGCCTTGAGCCAGCCGCCGTTGGCGTACGCGAAGAAATCGACACCGGGGTCGACCGAGGGGTCGAGGTGGGCGGCGAGGAAGTCCTGCGGGGCGTCGGCGGCGACGGCACTCCCGGTCGCGAACACGAGCGCGGCGGACAGCAGTGCGGTGCGGAAGACGGGAGCCAGCAGGGCCATGGGTACCTCGACGACGGAAGGGACCGCAGACTGTGGGGCCGGGGCGACGGGCCGGCAACCGCCGGAGGTCATGCGGTGACCGCCCGCCGTGACCGCCGGCACGGGGCGCGGCCGGGGCCGCCTGCTAGCGTGCGCGCGATCCTGTCCACTCGATCCCCCACCCGAGGAACCCGCAATGACCCAGTGGTACTTCCATGCCGGCATCGGCGAACGCACCGGCGAACGCGTCGGCCCGCTCGACGACGCGGCCGCGCAGCAGTACGTGCGCCAGCACCCCGCCAGCCAGTGCTGGCGCGAAGGCTTCACCGGCTGGCGCCCGGTCGCCGAGGTCGCCGAACTGCGCCCCGCCGGGCCGCCGGAACACCTGCCGCCGCCCCTGCCCGCAGCGGCCGGCCCGCGCCCGCCGCTGCGCAACGACGACATCGACTACCGCATCGTCGGCCACGACATGCAGTTCGTCGAGGTCGAGCTCGATCCCGGCGAGAGCGCCATCGCCGAAGCCGGCGCGCTGATGTACAAGGACGCCGCGATCGAGATGAACACCGTGTTCGGCAGCGGCGCCGCCTCCGGCCAGGGCGGCGGCTTCTTCGACAAGCTGATGAGCGCGGGCAAGCGCGTCATCACCGGCGAGAGCCTATTCACCACCGTCTACACCCACTCTGGCAGCGGCAAGGCACGGGTGGCGTTCGCGGCGCCGTATCCGGGCACCGTGCTCGCGATGAAGCTCGACGAGCACAACGGCCGGCTGATCTGCCAGAAGGACAGCTTCCTCGCCGGCGCCCGCGGCGTGCAGATCGGCATCCACTTCCAGCGCAAGATCCTCACCGGCCTATTCGGCGGCGAGGGCTTCATCATGCAGAAGCTCGAAGGCGACGGCTGGGTATTCGTCCACGCGGGCGGCACCATCGTCGAACGCGAACTGCGCGCGGGCGAACGCCTCGATGTCGACACCGGCTGCGTGATGGCCTTCCACGACACCGTCAGCATGGACGTGCGCACCATCCGCGGCATCAAGAGCATGATGTTCGGCGGCGAAGGCATGTTCCTCGCCACGCTCACCGGCCCGGGCAAGGTCTGGCTGCAGTCGCTGCCGTTCTCGCGCATGGCCGGGCGCATGCTCGCCGCCGCCCCGCAGAACGGCGGCAGCCGCGGCGAGGGCTCGGTGCTTGGCGGCCTCGGGCGCATGCTCGACGGCGACAACGGCTTCTGATCGACCCTGGCGCCCGGGCCGCCGGGGCGGGTCCCCGCCGTCCCGGGCCG
>JAEWNA010000095.1 GCA_023392975.1 Pseudomonadota bacterium
ATCTACCAGGACCTGCTGCGCCGGCGCGAGAACGCGCGGGTGTCGATGGAGCTGGATCGCGAGCGCCGCGGCCTGACGATGCGCATCCAGGACCCGGCGCAGATGCCGGTGCGGCCGAGCGGCCTGCGCCCGTTGCACATCGCGCTGGGCGGACTCGGTGCCGGCATCGTGGTGCCGCTGGCGCTGCTGTTCCTGCTGGTGAAGTTCGACCCGCGCGTGCGCGCGCCGGGCCAGATCGAGCGCCAGGGCAACTACCCGGTGCTCACCGTCGTGCCGCCGAACCGCACCCGCCGCGACCGCCGGCGCGAATTCGCGCGCACGGCGCTCGCCGCGAGCCTGGTCATGGCCGTGTTCATCGCCTACGGACTGGCGTATTTCATCCGACAGGTGCACGCATGAACGACGGCGCCGGCCATTCGCACGACGATCGCAGCCTGCCCGCCAGGGCGCCGGCCCACGGCGTGATGATGACGACCCTGCAACTGGAGGAGCGGGGGCTGATCCACCGCCAGGAATCCGGGCGTCGCCATGCCGATGCCTTCCGCGAACTGCGCACGCGACTGCTGTCGATGGCCGGCCGCAGCTACGCCGAGGGCGGCAGTTTCGTGACCCTCGTGGCACCGGTGCGCCCCGGCTGCGGCGGCAGTTACGTCGCCCGCAACCTCGCCGCGGCCTTCGCTTTCGACGAAACGCGGCAGGCGCTGCTCATCGACTGCGACGCCACCCATCCCGCACAGCACGAGGCGCTGAACGTCGGCGGCGAGCGCGGCGGCCTGATCGACTTCCTCGAAAACCCCGCGCTGCCGCTGGAGGACGTGGTCTATCCCACCGGCGTGCCGCGGCTGCAGTTGATCCCCAGCGGCCGCATCCGCGAGACGCCGGGGGAGAGCTACAGCTCGCTGCGCATGCGCGCCGCGCTCGACGCCCTGCGCGCGACCCAGCCGAACCGGCAGATCCTGCTCGACGGTTCGCCGGTACAGGGGTCGCCCGATGCACGCATCCTCTCCGACCTCGCCGACCTGGTCGTGCTGGTCGTCGGCGAAGGCCAGGTGCCCAGCGACGCGATCGACAAGGCCGTCGCCAGTTTCCCGCCGGAGAAGATCGCCGGCGTGGTGTTCAACCGGCGGCCCTGAGCCGGCGACCGCGATGCGCCGCCCTGCCCACGCCGCCGCCTGCCTCGCGCTGGCGCTGTGCGCGCTGCGCCCGGGCGCGGCGCTGGCGCTGCGCATCGACTACGTCGCCGACGTCACCGTCGAGCGCAACGACAACCTGCTGCTGAGCGAGCACGATCCGCTCGCATTGACCGTGCTGCGCCCCGGGCTCGCCTTCGACGCGCGCCACGACGGCCCCGCGCTGCAACTGCGGCTCGACGGCCGCTTCGAGCAGCACCGCTACGGCGACCGCCGGTTCGACAATCGCGTCGACGGCAACGCCAACGGCCGCCTGGCCTGGCGCGCGATCCCGGAGCGGCTGCGCTTCGAGGTCACCGACGATCTGTCGTCGCAGCCGGTCGACACGCTGGCGCCGGACGCGCCGGGCAATCGCCAGCGCGTGCACGTGACCTCGGCCGGGCCGACGCTGCAGTTCGGCCAGGGCGACGGCTGGCAAGGCGATCTCGGCGCACGCTGGGTGCGCAGCCGCGCCGAAGTCACCGACGTGTTCAACGCCGACCGCCTCGACCTCGCGCTGCGCGCCGAACGCCGGCTCAGCCCGACCAGCCGCCTCGCCTTCCACCTCGAGACCCAGCGCGTCGATTTCCGCGACGACGCCGCGGCACAGGATTACCGACGCACGCAGCTGTTCACGCGCTGGACGCGCACGCTGAGTCGCTTCGACCTCGTCGTGGACGCCGGCGTGTCGCGGCTGCACGACCTGCGTCCGCAAACCGGCGGCGCCGACAGTCGCAGCGACCCGCTGCTGCGCGCCACGTTCGGCTGGCGCCCGGACGATCGCCAGCGCCTGCGCCTGCGACTGAGCAGCCAGTTTTCCGACATCGCCAGCGACCGCCTCGCGGCGGTGAGCGCCGACACCGGCCTGCCCGACACCGTGCCCGCCGGCGACATCGTGGTCGACGCGACGCCGTACCTCGAACGCCGGCTGGAGGCGGAGTACGTCCGCCATACCGAGCGCTGGCAGATCGCGTTCGTGCCGCACGCCAACCGCATCCGCTACGAAGGCGACGACCAGTTCGATCGCGACGGCCGCGGCGGCGTGCTCGACCTCGCCTGGCGGGCGCGACCGACGCTGACGCTGGGCGCGAACGCCGGCCTGGATCGCAGCGACTACCGCCAGCTCGACCGGATCGACGACACCCGGCGGCTGCGGCTGTGGGCGCGATTGCAGCGCAGCCGCCACTGGAGCGTGCATATGCAGTTCGAACGCTGGCAGCGGCGCAGCACCGTGGCCGGCCAGGACGCGGACCAGGACATGGTCGGCGTGACCCTCGCCTACCGCAATCGCTGACCCCGGATGCGGCGACTCGCGCGCACCTTCGCCAGCACGTGCGCCGGCCTGTGCGTCGCGCTCGCCTGCGCGGGTCTGCTGAGCGCAGGTGCCTGCGCGCGCGACGGGCGCGCCGATGCGGCCGCGCGTCCGCCGCTGCCGCCGCTGCGCGCGGGCATCCCGCTGGACCTGTCCTACGTCGACCGCGACGCGCCGGCGTTCGCGCGCTTCAAACGCTGGGTCGACCTCGCGGTCATGGGCACGCCGGACTACGGGTTCTCGGCCTACGACGCGGCGCTGCTCCAGCGCCTGGACCCGCAGCCGGCGTACTGCACGCTCGCCATCCGCATGACCGACGCCGAGGTCGCCGCCGCCGAGGCCGCGATCACCGCGGGCGACGCGCCGGAGATCGCCGGCGATTCCTACCTCGACGTCGGCCCGCGCATCGCCGCGCTGTCGCTGACGCTCGACAGCTGCCGCGCACGGATCGACGACACCATGCGCACGCGCTGGTCGGCCTACGCCGAGCAGGCGGTGTGGAACGTCTGGCATCCGCTGCGTGCGCACTGGGGCGCGCGACCGCATCCGTGGACCGGCTGGGCCACCGACAACCCGGGCAACAACTACCACTACAGTTTCCTGGAGGCGACGCTGTACTGGGCGCTGGCCTCGGGCAGCGCGGACTGGATGCGCTTCCTCGACGACGAGAAGCTGCCGCCGCTGATCGCCTATCTCGCCACCCTGCCCGGCGGCGGCAGCCGCGAAGGTACCGGCTACGGCGCCGCGCACATGCGGCTGCTGGCGTTCGCGCGGCTGTGGCGCGACGCCACCGGCGAGAACATCGCGAAGACGCTGGCGCGCGACGACATCCTCTACTGGACGCAGGCGACGGTACCGACGCTGGACCGGTTCGCACCGATCGGCGACCAGTCGCGGGTGTCGGTGCCGGAGCTGTACGACTACCACCGTCGCCTGGTGCTGGAAGCGCGCGCGCTGACCGATGACCCCGCGGCGAAGGCGCTGGCGAGCGGGTGGCTGCATGCGATCGCGATCGACCGCATGCGCAGCGGCTTCAACACCCAGTACGACCTGCTGCCCGCGGGGCCGGCCGATGCGCCTGCGCCGACCGCGCGGTCCCCCGGCCTCTTGCACCACGCCACCGGCGTCGGCCAACTGTTCGCGCGCACCGACTGGACCCGCGACGCGCTGTGGCTGGCGTTCGTCGCCGGGCCCTACGACGAGAGCCATGCGCACCAGGAACAGGGCGGCTTCACCCTGTTCGGCGGAGACTGGCTGACCGCGCCCGAGAACCTGTGGACCCACAGCGGCCTGCAGCAGGGCACCGAGACCCACAACGTCCTGCGCTTCGAACGCGATGCCCCGCTCGGCCGGCAGTGTCAGGGGCCGGGCGAGGATCGCGTGGTCCACCAGTGCCCGGGCACGACTTCGACCATGACCGTCGTGCCCGGCCCCGACGGCGCGTTGCAGGTCGAGGCCGACCTCAGCGCGGCCTACGGCGACGACACGCCGGTGCGACGCTGGACCCGCCGCCTCGACTTCGGCGGGCGGCGGCTGCGGGTCGAGGACCGCTACGAGACTACGCCGGGGACCCGGGCGGTGTTCCAGGTGCAGGTCCCGGTCGAGCCCGGGATCCACGGCAACGTCGCCGTGGCCGGCGGGCTGCGGGTGACGGTACTGGCCCCGGAGGGCGCGCGCCTGTCCGCGCTGGACTGGCGGACCGTCGATCCCGAGGAATTCCGCGGCGGCTGGCGCCTGGACATCGAGGGCGGCGTCGAGGGTGACGGCAAAACCGGCACTTACGTCGTGGAGTTCGAACGACTCCCGAACTGAGTCGCGCAAGTCCAACCGCGACGGCATTCACAGTTCAAGCGATCGGCCCGGCCGAGTGCATGGCGCGTCACAGTTCACGCCGCCATGGCCCCACACACTGCCCGCAGGTCGCCTCACCGCGACCGACCGCGCTGCGCCCCGATCCGGATGGGGGCGCACCAGGGGGCGCGGACTGCAGACCCGATCGCCAGGATGCGAGACCGAGTGAACGCCATGTCGCCCCACCCGTGTGCCCCCGCCTCTCCCCGTCGCCCGCTCCCCCTGCGCACCCTCGCGATCGCCGCGGCCGTTGCCGCCGGCGGATTCGCCGCCGCCGCGCCGCTGCAGGCCTATCTGGTCCGTCGCAATGTCGAGGCCGACACCGTTCGCCGGCCCGTGACCGCCGCGCAGCCGCGGATCAGCCGCACGGCCGTCCGCCGCAATCCCCGGCTGCAGGGCAACATGAATTCCGCGCAGGTCGCGGAAGTGCCGATGAACCTCACGTTCGTCGACACCGCGCGCACCCCGTACAGCCGCTTCAAGACCTGGGTCGACAACGCCGTCGCCGGCAGCCCGGGCTACGCCTACCAGGCGCGCGATTCGGCACTGATGTTCCGCATCACCCGCGCCGGCAAGTACTGCACGCACGCCGTGGGCATGGTCGAGCAGCAGGTGTCCAAGGCCGAGACCGCGATCGCCGCCAACCAGAACCCGGAAGTCGCGTACGACTCCTATCTCGACGTCGGCCCGATGATCGGCGACCTCGCCATCACCTACGACACCTGTTCGGCCTTCCTCACCGCCAGCCAGCGCACGCGCTGGTCGGCCTACGCCGAGCAGGCGGTGTGGAACGTCTGGAACTACCAGAATGCCAAGTGGGGTTCGCGCTCGGCGCCGTGGAGCGGCTGGTCGGTGAGCAACCCGGGCAACAACTACCACTACAGCTTCCTCGAAGCGACCATGAACTGGGCGCTGGCCTCGCGCAATCCGACCTGGATGAGCCTGCTGCAGAGCGACAAGCTGCCGAAGCTGGAGGCCTACTACCGGGCGCTCGCCACCGGCGGCAGCCAGGAAGGCACCGGCTACGGCACCGCGCAGATGCGGCTGTTCGAGATCTATCGCACGTGGCGCGATGCCACCGGCATCGACCTCGCCAACGCCAACCCGCACGAGAGCAACACCATCCGCTGGTGGGTGCACGCCACCGTGCCGACGCTGGATCGCTTCGCACCGCTGGGCGACCAGTCGCGCAGTTCCGTGCCCGACATCTACGACTACCACCGTCGCCTGGTGCTGGAAGCGCGCCACCTCACCCAGGACCCGGCCGCGCAACGCATCGCCAGCTGGTGGCTCAACAACATCAGCGTCCAGCAGATGGGCCAGGGCGCGAACTTCCGCTACGACCTGCTGCCCGCCGGCACCGGCGGCACCCCGCCGAGCGAGCTGTACTACCTCGGCAGCGGCACCGGCCACCTGTTCGCGCGCACCGGCTGGGACAAGGCCGCGATGTGGATGTCCTACGTCGCCGGCCCGTACATGGAAAGCCATGCCCACCAGGACCAGGGCGCATTCACCCTGTTCGCGAACGACTGGCTGGCGGTGACCGAGAACATCTGGACCCACAGCGGCATCCAGCAGGGCAGCGAGGTGCACAACACCCTGCGCTTCGAACGCAGCAACACCAGCGCGGCGCAGTGCGGCAGCCCGGCCAACGACAAGGTCGTGCACCAGTGCTACGGCACCACCTCGACGATGTCCGTCACCCCCGGCGCCGCCGGCGCGCTGACCGTCAGCTCCAACCTCACGCCCGCCTACGCCGGCACCACGTACGTGAAGAGCTGGACCCGCGCACTCGACTTCTCGAACCGCAAGCTCACCGTGCGCGACAACTTCTCGCTGGGCAGCGGCACCACCGCGATCTTCCAGGTGCAGACGCCGGTGCAGCCGACGGTCAGCGGCAGCACCGTCACCGCCGGCAAGCTCAAGGTGCGGGTGCTGGAGCCGGCCAACGCGACGATCACCCTGCGCAACTGGAACAGCGTCGACACCAGCGAGTACAACAAGGGCTGGCGCATCGACATCGGCGGCGGTACCAGCACCTACCTCGTCGAACTCAGCGAGGCGCCGTGAGCCTCGCGCGCAGCGCGCACGCACGCGAGGCCGTCGCGGTCCACCGCGCCGGCCTCGACGACCTGGGCGACCTCGTCCCGCTGTTCTCCGACTACCGCGTCTTCTACGGCCAGCCGCGCGATCCCGAGACCGCGCGGCAGTTCCTGCACGCGCGCCTGAGCCGCGGCGAATCCACCGTGTTCCTGGCCCGGCCCGACGGCATCGCCCACGCATCGCCGCTGGGCTTCGTGCAGCTCTACCCGATGTTCTCCTCGGTGCGCGCGGCCAAGCTCTACGTGCTCAACGACCTCTACGTGGCCGAACACGCCCGCCGTCGCGGCGTCGCGCTGGCGCTGCTGTCGGCGGCGGCCGAGTTCGGCCAGCGCGAAGGCGCGATCCGGCTCGAACTCGAGACCGCGCACGACAACCACGGCGCGCAGGCGCTGTATCGCGGCCAGGGCTGGCACGACTACGACGGCACGCAGCGCTTCCACCTGCCGCTGGCCTGAGCCGCGGTCAGTAGGCGTACGAGGAGCCGTTGCTCACGCTGACGAAGGTGCAGGCGCCGGTGTCGTTCCAGCCGAAGCTGATGTAGGCACTGGGCGTGATGCTGCGGATGGTGTCGATCATCTGCGGGTCGGTGGTCGAGCAGAAGCCGGACGCGTAGGTCTTGTCGCGGGCGTAACAGCTGCCCTGGCTGGTGCTTCCGCTGAAACTCGCCGCGCCGCACACGATGTACTGCACGCCGTCGGCGGTGCGGCGGGCCATGTTGATGCCGCCGCCCGCGGCCTTGCCCGTGGGATTGACGGTGATGTCGTAGGCGCCGTAGTTGAAACCGGCGAAGGCACTGCCGGCGGCGAGGCCCAGGCCGAGGGCGAGAAGGACGGTCTTGCGCTTCATGGGACGACTCCTGCTGTCGAGGGAACGAGCGGCGCGGCCGCTCAGGGGACGACGCGGACGCGGCCGGCGTTGATCGCACGCGCCAGGGCCAGGGCGACGGCCTGGCGCTCGCCGGCGGGCAGTTGGTCGATGCGTCCCTGCAGCGCGGCGAGTTGCACATCGGTCAGCGACGCGCCCGCCGGCAGCAGCGCGGCCAGCCGCGCATCGGCGGCGGCCAGCGGCATCGCCAGGGCCGGGTCCTGCACCGTTGCGGACGCGGCGGTGGAGGGCCCGGCGCCGGCCGCCAGTCGCGATTCGATGCGCGCCAGCGACGCCGCCATCGCGGCTTCCATGGGCGTGGACGGCGGCGGATCGCCCACGACTGCTGACGCCTTGCCCGGCGCACCGGCACGCGGCCCGTCGAGCTTCGCCTCCAGCTGCGCGATGCGCTGCAGCGACCACGCCTGCAGCGCGACGAGCAGCGCCCAGGCCGCGACCTGCCAACCGATCCGAGTTGCCGCCATGCGCGTGTCCCGTGGCCGCCCTCGCGGCCGTCGCGCAAGGACAACGGCCGGCCCACGGCGGAGCGGCCAGCGCCTCGATTCCCCGCCCCCCGGTTTCGGGCTACCCTGCCGGCCATGACCGCAGCGCCCGACTTCCTTCCGCTCTCGCTGTGCGTGCTGACCGTTTCGGACACCCGCACCCTCGCCGACGACAGCTCCGGCGCCTACCTCGCCGAAGCGCTCACCGACGCCGGCCATCGCCTCCTCGCCCGCGCCGTGCTGCCCGATGATCGCTACCAGCTCCGCGCCCTCGTTTCGCAGTGGATCGCCGACGACGCCGTCGACGGCATCCTCGTCACCGGCGGCACCGGCTTCACCGGCCGCGATTCCACGCCCGAGGCGTTGCTGCCCCTGCTCGACAAGCAGATGCCGGGCTTCGGCGAACTGTTCCGCGCGCTGAGCTTCGAGGAGATCGGCACCAGCACGCTGCAGTCGCGCGCCTTCGCCGGCCTCGCCAACGCCACCTTCCTGTTCGCGCTGCCCGGCTCCACCTCCGCCTGCCGCACCGCCTGGGAGAAGATCGTCCGCGCCCAGCTCGATGCCCGCACGAAGCCGTGCAACCTCGCCACGCTGCGGCCCCGCCTCAAGGAGTGACCTCCATGTCCATCGGCAACACCCTGCGCCTGCTGACCAAGGCCACCGGTCTGAGCGTGACCGACCTGGCGACCGCGATCCCGCGCGCCGGCGTCAACACCGTCAGCGCCTGGCTGAAGGACGAGAAGATGCCCGGGCGCGACCAGATCGACGCCCTCGCCCGCACCTTCGGCGTGCCCACCGGCGCGCTCCTGGCCGAACTGGCCAGCACCTTCGACCCCACCCGCACCAAGGGCGAACACAGCCTGCTCGCCGCGTACCGTGCGCTCAACACCCGGCAACAGGGCGCGCTGCTCGAAGTCGCGAAGAGCATGGCCGCCTCCGCCGGCGACGCGGACGACGCCCCCGCGCGTCCCGCCCGCAAGCGCGCGCCTGCGAAGCGCACGCGTCGCGCCTGACGCGCGCCTGACGCCTCCATGCGCGTGGCACTCGTCCGCCGCCTCATGTCATCCCGAGCGCAGCGAGGGACCCGCTTTTCCCTGCGCACCAGCGCACGCCGCGGCGACCTCGCCCTGTTCGCAGGCCACGCGTCAGCCCCTCTCCCCTCGCGGGAGAGGGATTGGGGAGAGGGGACCGCACGCCATCACCCGCATCCGCTGCTGCAACGCCTTTCCCCTCTCCCGCCGCGCATCGCGCGGCGATCTCTCCCGCAAGGGGAGAGGTGACAACCGACCACACCGAGACGGCCGCCATGAGCAAACCCGAAAAACTCAAGCGCAAGGACTACGAAGCCCTGCTCGAACCGTTGCAGCGCGAGCTCGCGCAGATGGCGAGCTGGGCCCTGCACACCGGCCAGCGCATCCTGGTGCTGGTCGAAGGCCGCGACACCGCCGGCAAGGGCGGCGTGATCGACGCGATCTCCGCGCACATCAACCCGCGCCAATGCCGCGTGGTCGCGCTGCCGAAGCCGAACGACCGCGAGCGCACGCAGTGGTATTTCCAGCGCTACATCACCCACCTGCCCGCGGGCGGCGAGATCGTGCTGTTCGACCGCAGCTGGTACAACCGCGCCGGCGTCGAGAAGGTCATGGGCTTCGCCGACGACAGACAGGTCAAGGCCTTCCTGAAGCAGACGCCGGTGTTCGAGCAGATGCTGATCGACGACGGCATCCTGCTGTTCAAGTACTGGCTGTGCTGCGACCAGGCCGAGCAGGAAAAGCGCTTCGCCGAACGCCGCCAGGACCCGCTCAAGGGCTGGAAGCTGTCGCCGATCGACCTCGAAGCGCGCACCAAGTACGGCGAATACACCAAGGCCCGCGAAGCCATGCTCAAGGCGACGCACACGAAGCAGGCGCCCTGGACGCTGGTCGACTTCAACGACCAGAAGCGCGGCCGCCTCACCCTGATCCGCGACCTGCTCGACCGCCTGCCGGATACCGAGACGAAGATGGCGCCGGTGGATTTCCCGCCGCTGGAGGGGAAGCTGCTGAAGGAGCGGTATTCGGTGGTGGCGCCGGTGGAGGGGTTTGGGGCCGGATGACGTTTGCCGCATGCTCTTTCGGCGCTCCGAGGGCCCACTCTGCCATGGTCAGCGCACGACCCGGTTGAGTCGCGATATCCGGAGACGTGCTTGACGCCGCTGCTTGCACGATCCGACACTGCAAGCTGATCCCATCCCGCATCGTGGACGGCACGCGATGCGCCGGCGCAACCCGAATGGTGACGACATGAAAGGAATCACGGCATCGACCCTGTTGCTCGCGACATTCCTCGGCATGGGCGCCTGTCAGGCCGGCCGTACGGTCGATGCAGCACCCTCGACTGATCGAACGGCCGTCGCAGCCACCGGACACGCAAGACGCGAAGCAGGGGACTCCCTCACGCCCGAACGCATTGCCGGCGACTGGGCCTTCCACGAGACCTGTGGAGATCGCCATGCCGTCACCCTGACCCTGACGCCTCGAGGCCATCGCGTGACCGGCGCCTGGGACGACGGCACCGTCATCCACGGCAGCAGCGGCCTGCTCGAAGGCAGGATCGTCGGCCGGCGCCTCGATGCCGCCCTGTGCACCGGCACCGACTACGCCGACGACGGCCGCGTGCAGACCTGCACGGCAACCGGTTTCAGCGGCGATTACTTCGTGCTTCGCGGCAATCAATTGGTGTGGATGAAGGACGACGGCCGCCGGCAGGCGGCCTACGTCACGCTCGACCGTCCCGGGCATGCGCCCGCATCGACGACGGCGGATTGCGACGACGAGGAGTGATGCCATGACGGAACGACACGAAGGTCGGCAGGATCCCGCCCGGCCCGCGCTCAGCGACGGCGAGATCCGCTCGGCGCTCTATTTCGCCGTCGGCGTGACCTCGGAGAGCGGCTACAAGGCCTATCAACTCGCGGTGGCCGGCGACAATCCGCGCACCGCTGCGATCGAACCGGCAGACCGCAGCGGGTACACGATCGGCACAATCCAGGTCGACCTCGGCCAGCATTACCAGCCCAATGTGCCCAACGGCGAAAACGTGCCGCGCGATCTGGTGTCCGGCTACCAGGTTTGGGCGCGCGGGGAGCACCGGGATTGGGTGCTGACGCCGCAGCAGGAGGCACGGACCAT
>JAEWNA010000183.1 GCA_023392975.1 Pseudomonadota bacterium
CGCATCGAGCAGGAACTCGACGATGTACGGGGTCAGCGCCGGATTGACGTAGCCGTCGTCGCCCCACATCGAGAAGTGGCCGTTGCTCATCTGCATCGACGCCAGCCGGCCGAACGCGCCCTCCATCCGCGCCTTGCGGGTGGCCGCGTCCAGGCCCTTCGCATCGAGCATCTTCGCGGTGTCGGCGTCCATCACCAGCGCGGCGTAGCCCTTGCTCGTGGTCTGTTCGGCGCAGCCGTAGGGATAGTCGAGCACGCCCTGCAATGCGCTGGCGAACGGGATCGGCGGCAGCGCGCTCACCGTCATCTGCGCCGTCACCGAACCGGGCATCATGCCCTCGGCCATGTCGGCACCCATTGCGATCGGCAGGCCCTCACCGAGGGTCACGGTGCGTGCACGCAGCACGCTCGGCCAGCCCGCGCGCACCGGCATGTCGAAGCGGCGGTCGACCTTGAAGCCGTTGCCGTCGACGCGCACGCGGATCTTCGCGGTGGTGTAGCCCTCGCCGGCGGTCAGCGGGAAGGTCAGCGTGGTCTTGCCGTCCACGCCGAGCTTGGCGGTGCGCGCGCCCTCGCCGACCGTCAGCGGGCCGATGCCGTCGACCTGCACGGCGAAACTGCCCGGCTTGCCGGTGAAGTTGGTGAGGTCCAGGGTGACGTTGCTGCGGTCGCCCGGCGCCAGCACGCGAGGATAGCTGGCCTCGGCCACGATCGGCGCGCGCACCACGATCTCCGCGTCGGCGTTGCCGTAGCGCTGCGCCGAGTAGGCGAGCGCCGAGACGCGCAGCGTGCCGTTGAAATCCGGCACCTTCAGCGGAATCCGCGCCTGGCCCTTGGCATCCAGCTTGACCGGCCCGGAGAACAGGTCGACCGTCTGCACCTTCGAGGTTGGACGCCGCGCCTGCGCCAGCGGCTGCAGCGCCATATCGCCACCGAAGCGGATCTTGCCGATCACGCCCTCCAGACTCTCGATCACGCGGCCGTAGATGTCGTAAGCATCGACGCCCAGCCGGCGCTGCGCGAAGAACTGCTTGTTGGCGTCGGGCACCGGGAAGCGGGTGATGTTGAGGATGCCCACGTCCACCGCGGAAATGGTCACATAGGCCTCTTCGCCGGCCAGCTTCGGCACCGCGACCGTGGTGGTGAGGGTCTGCTCGGGCCGCATCTGCTTCGGCAGCGACAGCCCGACCTCGACGCGACGGTCGGCGCGATCCATCGGCACGAACGCCACGCCCACCGCGCGCGCAGGCGTGATCTTGTTGGACGCACTTCCGCCGCGGAACACCACCGCGGTGACGTACACGTCGTGGCGATCCCAGTCCCTGGTCACCGGGATCTCGAACGTGCTGCCGCGCTTGACGTCGACCTCCTGCACGTACAGCAGGCGGTCGGTCTCGACCATCAGCAGGCCCTTGCCTTCGTGCGGCGGGGTCAGCGTGACCTTGAGCGTGTCGCCGGCGCGATACGCGGTCTTGTCGAGCGCGACCTTGACCTTGTCGGGGCGCGCGTCGAGGCCGCGGTTGTCGTCGTCCCAGCTCCAGCCGGCATCGAACGGATAGCGCGTGGTCAGGCCCGTGGCCGGATCGGTCACTTCGAGGCGGTATCCGCCCCATTTCACCGGGAACGCGATCTTCGCCGGCGTCACGCCGACATCGACGGTCCGGGTCTCGACTGTTTCGAAGCGCGAGGTGAAGTCGTAATCCCAGCCGTCGCTGTCGTCGTAGTTCCAGTGGTAGTCGCGCAATTCGCGCACCAGCGAGACCTTCAGGCCCTTCGCCGGCTGCGGCTTGCCCGCGGCATCGACGCGCGCGAGCTGGAATCCGGCATCGGTGTCGCTGTCGGCGCCGTCCTTGTCGTCGAACAGAGGACGCACGCCGACCAGCGCATCGGCCGGCCACAGCACGCGCTTGAGCGAGCGATCGACGCTGCGGCCGCCGCTCTCGAACAGGCTGCCCGACACGATCGCCGCGATCGGCGACAGCGGCTTGGCTTCGTCCGGCAGCGGGATGTTCTCTTCGAGCTTGCCCTGCGCATCGAGCGTGGCGTCGATGACGTCCTTCGCGTCCTTCGGCAATGCCATCGTCGGGTCGCCGAAGAAATAGCCGGGCATGTTCTCGAGCGGGTGCTGCTCGACCGCCACTGCGAGCTTCGCGGTGAACCGGTTGCCCGCGGCGGGCGCACCGTACAGGTAAGCGCCGGTCGCCTTCAGGCTCAGCGGCTGGCCGGCCTTCAGCGTCGGCGAGGCCGTGTCGAGGTCGAGTTTCATGCGCTCGGGCAGGAATTCCTCGATGCGCAGGCTCATGCCCTGCACCGCCTCGGCGCTGGCCGGGTCGGTGCGGAATTCGACCTGCCAGCGGCCGGTCGGCGCTTCGGCGGGGATCAGTTTCTCGAAGCGGTAATAGCCCTGCGCGCCGGCCTCGATGCGACTCTCGACGAACGGCTTGCCGTTGGGCTGCTTCAGGCGCACGAACAGCGGCTGCGCCTTGCCGCCCTTCATCGGCACCGGCTTGCCGTCGTTGTCGCGCAGCAGCGCGGACACGCGGACGACCTCGCCCGGGCGATAGAGATCGCGTCCCGACCACGCGAACACGTCGAACCACGCGGACTCGCGGCCGCTGACCGCGAACTCGGATAGGTCCAGCGCCGGCTGGTTGAACGGCAGCATCGACACGTCCTTGCCGCGGCGCGCGACCAGCACGTTGGTGGCGTCGAGCTTGTAGTTCAGCAGCACGTTGCCGTTGCGGTCGGTCTCGCCCTTGAGGATCACGTCGCCGGGACCGTTGAGGACCTGCAGTTCGATGCCCGACAGGCCCGAACCGTTCTGCAGCGACGCGGTGTGGACGAACAGCTTGTCCTTGTAGGCGCGCACGTGCAGGCCGATGTCGCTGACCGTGAAGAAGGTGGTCTCGTACTGTTCGCCGAACTGGCCGGTGCGCTTCATCACCGCGAAGTAGAGGCCGGGCTCCTGCAGTTCCCCGATGTCCTGGATCGGCAGGTAGGTGACCATGCGCTCGTTGCGCGCACCGCCCAGGGCGAACCGGTTGGTGTAGACCGGTTCGGCGAGCTTCTCCAGCGGGGTGTTGTCGCCGTATTCGCTGTCCAGTTCCCAGCCGCTGCGGCGTCCGCCGCGCTGGTATTCGTGGAAGAACTGCGGCAGCGACTTCTCGCGCACGCGCAGGAATTCGACGTCGACTTCCGGCACGTTCACCGACACCACCGGCAGGCCGCGGCTCTCGCGCGCCGGCAGCACGCTGCCCTGCGAAGCGAAGCCGACCGCGGGCTTGAGTTCGCCGGTGTAGACCTTCTGTTCATCGTCACGGCCGAGCGTGCTGCCGTCGGCGGCGGCGAGCTTGCCGGAGATCTTCAGGACGTAGTCGGTGTTCACCGCCACGAACGGATAGCGCAGGATCTTGCCGCCGTCGTCGAGCTTCCAGCCGCTCTTGTCGGCCGGCGGATGGTCCAGCGTGATGAGCCTGTCGAAGTCCTGGGTGCCGACCAGCGGCCGGGAGAACTCCAGCGCGATGGAGAGGGTGTCGCCGTCCTGGTCGGGAAATGCCCGGACCACCGCGAACGCCTTGATCTCCTCGCGCTTGGCCTGGATGGCCTCGCCGCTGACTTCGGGGAGTTGCCCGCTCGTTCGGTCGCCGCATCCCGGCAATCCGATCAGGAGCGCCGCCAGCACCCCCGTCGCGACCAGACCACGCACCCCGACCCACTTCCCGAACCGCACCCCGAACCGCGACGAGCGACACATATGGCCTCCTGGATTTGCGACGCACTATACACAGGATTCAGGCTATTCAATGACTTTTTTTGAACAATTTTTTTATTATTTTTTAACTTTAACGGCAGCCAAATCCCGACGCTCCCAGCTTGCCGGTTCGATCGGGATTTTGCGTAAGAGATTGTTTCGCCATGTCCCCGGAAAGCCCGGATGCGATGCTCGCGGGCCGCGCTCCGGACGCAGAAACGCGGAAGGCGGGCCGAAGCCCGCCTTCCGTTCGAATCCCTGCCGACCGATCAGGCGGTCGCGTCAGGCTGTGGCGGCTCGCCGGCGGATGACGAAGGAGCAGCCGGCTGGCCGGCCTCCTCTTCGTCGTCGATCGACGCATCCAGCCGTTCCAGCGCCTGCAGCGTCTCGCCTTCGGACAGCCGCATCAGGGTGACGCCCTGGGTGTTGCGGCCGACCCGCGAGATTTCCGCTGCACGGGTGCGCACCAGCGTGCCGCCGTCGGAGATCAGCAGCACCTCGTCGCCGCTGCGCAGCAGCACCGCACCGACCAGCTTGCCGTTGCGGGCGGTGGTCTGGATGCCGATCACGCCCTGGGTGCCACGCCCCTTGCGCGGATGGTCGGCCAGCGGCGTGCGCTTGCCGTAACCGTTCTCGGTGGCGGTGAGGATGTAGAACGTATCGGCGGCGTCCTGGCCCAGGTCGATCGCTTCGGCACCCTCGGCGACAACCTCGACCGTCTCCGCCGGCTCGTTCGCGGCGTCGGTCGCGTCGTCTTCCTGCGCGTTTTCCGCCGGGTCGGCCACGATCAGGCTGACCAGCACTTCACCGGCCGCCAGGCGCATGCCGCGCACGCCGGTCGCGGTGCGACCCATCGGCCGCACGTGCACCTCGGAGAAGCGCGCCACGCGGCCGTTCGAGGCGAACAGCAGGATGTCGCGCTCGCCGTCGGTGAGGCCGGCGCCGATCAGTGCGTCGCCCTCGTCGAGGTTGATCGCGATCTTGCCGCGCGCCAAGCGGTACGCGAACTCGGTCAGCGGCGTCTTCTTCACGGTGCCGTTGCGGGTCGCGAAGAACACGAAGTGATCCTCGTCGTAGGCATGCACCGGCACCACGGCCTGGATCTTCTCGCCCGGCTCCAGCGCCAACCAGTTCACGATCGGCCGGCCGCGCGCGTTCGGGCCGGCGTCGGGCAACTGGTGGACGGGCAGCCAGAACACGCGGCCGCTGCTGGTGAAGGTCAACAGGGTGTCGTGCGTGTTCACCAGCCACAGCTGGTCGATGAAATCCTCGTCCTTGGTCGCCGCGGCATTGCGGCCCCTGCCGCCGCGCTTCTGCGCACGATACGCCGTGACCGGCTGGCGCTTCGCGTAGCCGGCGTGCGAGAGCGTGACCACCACGTCTTCCGGCGCGATCAGGTCGAGGATGTCGAGGTCTTCCTCGCTGGCACGGATCTCGCTGCGGCGGGCATCGCCGTAGTCTCGCTTGATCTCCAGCAGCTCGTCGCGGATCACCTCGCGCAGGCGGTCGGGATTCTCGAGGATCTCGATCAGGCCGCGAATCGCTTCCAGCAGTTCGCGGTATTCCTCGGTCAGCTTCTCCTGCTCCAGCCCGGTGAGGCGGTGCAGGCGCATCTCGAGGATTTCCTTGGCCTGGATCTCGGTCAGGCGATAAGCGCCATCGACCAGGCCCACGCCGGCCGGCAGGTCGTCCGGCCGCGAAGCGTCGCTGCCGGCGGCGGTGAGCAGGCTGGCGACCAGCCCCGGCGCCCACGTGCGCGCGAGCAAGCGCTCGCGGGCCTCGTTCGGATTCGCCGAGGTCTTGATCAGCTCGATCATCTCGTCGATGTTGGCGAGCGCGACCGTCAGGCCTTCGAGGATATGGGCGCGGGCGCGGGCCTTGCGCAGTTCGAAGATCGTGCGGCGCGTGACCACTTCGCGGCGATGGCGCACGAAGGCTTCGAGGATCTGCTTGAGGTTCAGCAGCTGCGGGCGACCGTCGACCAGTGCCACCATGTTGATGCCGAACACCGATTCCATCGGCGTCTGCGCGTAGAGGTTGTTCAGCACGACCTCGGCGGATTCGCCGCGCTTGACCTCGATGTAGATGCGCATGCCGTCCTTGTCGGACTCGTCGCGCAGCTCGCTGATGCCTTCGAGCTTCTTTTCCTTCACCAGCTCGGCGATCTTCTCGATCAGCCGCGCCTTGTTGACCTGGTACGGGATCTCGGTGACGACGATCGCCTCGCGGCCGTTGTCCGCGACCTCGATCTCGGCCTTGGCGCGCATGCGCACGCGGCCGCGGCCGGTGCGATAGGCCACGTGGATGCCGCCGACGCCGTTGATGATGCCGGCCGTGGGGAAATCCGGGCCCGGGATGTGCTGCATCAGGCCATCGATGTCGATCTCAGGCTCGTCGAGCAGCGCGACCGTCGCGTCGATCACTTCCGAGAGGTTGTGCGGCGGGATGTTCGTCGCCATGCCGACCGCGATGCCGGCCGAACCATTGACCAGCAGGTTCGGGAAGCGCGACGGCATCACCGTCGGCTCCTGCTCCTTCTCGTCGTAGTTCGGCTGGAAGTCGACGGTGTCCTTGTCGATGTCGGCCATCAGCTCGTGGGTGAGCCGGGCCATGCGCGCCTCGGTGTAACGCATCGCCGCGGCGTTGTCGCCGTCGACCGAACCGAAGTTGCCCTGCCCGTCCACCAGCAGGTAGCGCAGCGAGAACGGCTGCGCCATGCGCACCAGGGTGTCGTACACCGACTGGTCGCCGTGCGGGTGGTACTTACCGATCACGTCACCGACGATGCGCGCCGACTTGTAGTACGGCTTGTTGCTGTGCGCGCCCAGTTCGTTCATCGCGAACAGCACGCGGCGGTGCACCGGCTTGAGGCCGTCCCTCACGTCCGGGAGCGCGCGCCCCACGATCACGCTCATGGCGTAGTCGAGGTAGCTGCGGCGCATCTCGTCTTCGAGATTGACGGGGATGATTTCCTTGGCGGTCTCGGTCATTCAGACGTCTTCGGCTGGAGGGCGGCGCGGCGGCCCGGAACACCGCCGAAGGACGCCTGCGGGTCGTCCCGCGGGAAGCGGAAACGGCGTCGCGACAGGGCGTTCACCGGAGGCGCGCGGAGCGCTTCGCGCGAAAGCGGAATTGTATCACGCAACGCCGTCGGACGCCTCATCGGAGACGCTTTTTTCCCACGTGGAAACAGACACTTGCGCGTGCCTGCCGCTGTTTTCGAGGCGGCGTCGATCAGCCGCCGAAGAAGGTCTGCATCGACACCCGGTTCGGGCGCTCGATCGCGCCGCGCTCGGTCACGATCGCGTCGATGAGCTCGGAGGGCGTGACGTCGAACACCGGGTTCCAGCCGCGGATGCCCTCGGCGGCCGTGCGCACGCCGCCGACGCCGAACAGTTCGCCCGGGTCGCGCTCCTCGATCTCGATCTTCGACCCGGTCTGCGTCGCCATGTCGACGGTCGACGACGGCGCCACGACCATGAACTTGACGCCGTGGTAGCGGGCGGCGATGGCGAGCTGGTAGGTGCCGATCTTGTTGGCGGTGTCGCCGTTGGCGCAGATGCGGTCGGCGCCGACGATCACCCACTGCACCTGCCCGGTCTTCATCAGGTGCGACGCGGCGGCGTCGGCGATCAGGGTGGCATCGATGCCGTCCTGCTGCAGTTCCCATGCCGTCAGGCGCGCGCCCTGCAGCCACGGCCGGGTCTCGCCGGCGAACACGCGCTCGATGCGGCCCTGGGCCACGCCCGCGCGGATCACGCCCAGCGCGGTGCCGAAGCCGGCGGTCGCCAGCGAACCGGTGTTGCAGTGGGTGAGCACGCCGCTGCCGCGGGCGATGAGCTGGGCGCCCAGCGCGCCCATCTTGCGGTTCGCGGCGAGGTCCTCGGCGGCGATCGCCTTGGCTTCCGCGAACAGCACCGCCCGCCAGTCGTCGCCGACGGCGGTCTGGACCAGCGCGCGACGCATGCGCTGCAGCGCCCAGGCCAGGTTGACGGCGGTCGGACGCGCGGCATTCAGCTGCTGCAGGACCGGTTCCAGCCGTTCGGCGGCCTCGGCGGGTGCGATCGTGGCCGCACCTGAGGCGGCATCGAGTTCGCGCGCGGCGAGCACGACGCCCCAGGCCGCGGCGATGCCGATGGCCGGCGCGCCGCGGACGGTCAGGGAGTGGATCGCGATCGCGACCGCCGCGGCATTGCGGCAGGTCACGTATTCGACGGCGAACGGCAGTTTGCGCTGATCGAGGAGTTCGAGCGCATCGCCGGTCCAGCGGATCGGGCGGATGCGGTCGTAGCGCGCGTAATCGTGGGATTCGGACATGCGGTCATTTTACCGGACCGATGCGCGAGAACCCGGCCGGGCCGGGTTCTGCGGATGGCGCGCTGCCGAGCGGAGACGCAGTGCGCGGTTTCGCGACCGGGTTCAGGGCACGACCTGGCCCGGCTCGCCCGTCCGGCCCTGCCGCTCGAGCGGGCGTGGACGTTCGGCAGGCGCCGGTGTTTCCGCCTGGACGGCCGTGGCACCGGGACGTTCGACGCTGGGCTCGACCTGAGCCGGCTGCGACGCGCGGGCGACGACGGCGCGGGGCGCCGGCTGTTGGCGGGGACGTTCGATCTGCCCCGGGGGCGGCAGGTCCGCCGGCGGGCGCGGTGCCTGTGCCGAACGGTCGCCGCCCGGCACGCCCGGCGCCGGCGACTCGATCCGCTGCGAGGTCGGACGACGGACGTCGTGCTGGCCGTCGAGATAGGTCCCCGGCGGACGGCTGTCGCCGAGGTCGCCCGGCGGGCGCTGCCAGCCGCCGTTGCCGCGGTTGCCGTTGCGGGTGACGGCGAACTCCGCGCGGCAGCCCTGCGTCACCCAGACGCTGCTGCCGCTGTAGCCCCACGTGCGGCCTTCGATGCAGGGCTTGCCGGACAATTGGCGGACGATGCGGACATCGCCACGGCGGCCGGCGTTGAGGTTGCAGGTCCGGCTACGATTGTCGACCGACTCGCAGCGCACGATCGCGTTGCCGTAGCCGCCGTTGCCGTAGTTCCCATTGCCGTAGCCCGACTGGAAGATCGCGCGGCAGCCGCCGCTGACCCACACGCCGCGGGAATCGGTGCCCCACGAGCGCCCCTGGATGCACGGGCTGTCGGAGACCTGCCGCATCAGGCGAGCGCCGCCGTAACTGTTGCAGTGTGCGGTGCGCCCATCCTTCGATTCGCAGCGGAACACGCCGTCGTTGCCGTAGCCGTAGTTGCCGCCGTAACCGTAGTCGTTGCCGTAATAGCCGTTGCCGTAACCGCCGTAATAGCCGTCGTTGTAGCTCGAGAGCACGCGGAATTCGGCGCGGCAGCCGCCGCTGACCCACAGGCCCTGGTCATCGATGCCCCAGTTGCGATTGCGGATGCAGGCGGTATCCGACAGCTGCCGCACCAGTTGCGCGTCGCCGCCGTAGGCATTGCAACGCGACGTGCGGCCATCGCGGGATTCGCAGCGCACGATGTCGCCGTCCGAACCGTTGTAACCGTAGTTGCTCCACTGCGCGTGCGCCGGCAGGCTGGCCGTGCCGACGAACAGGAGGGAGGCGGTGAGAGCGAAGGCGTTGCGCATGGCGTCATCCCCTAGATGAGTGGTTCCCAATGTAGTCCGCGAGGATGAATGGCCGGCTAATTTTCCCGGTCGCGGCCGGGCGTGGAACATGTCGATTCAGGTAAACGGTTTCACGCGCGGGCGAAATCGAACGCGATCGCATCCGCGATGCGCGTCGTGCCCAGCAAGGCCATCAGCAGGCGCTCCACGCCCAGCGCCACGCCGGCGCAATCGGGCAATCCGGACGCCATCGCCGCCAGCAGATGCTCGTCGACCGGCGGGCACGCCACGCCCCTCGCCCGCCGCGTCGCGAGATCGCGCTCGAACCGCGCCCGCTGCTCGGCGGCGTCGGTGAGTTCGTGATAGCCGTTGGCCAGTTCCAGCGGCCCGAGGTACAGTTCGAAGC
This sequence comes from Pseudomonadota bacterium, assembly GCA_023392975.1. Lineage (GTDB taxonomy): Bacteria > Pseudomonadota > Gammaproteobacteria > Xanthomonadales > Xanthomonadaceae > Lysobacter_I. The sequence goes on from JAEWNA010000183.1 coordinate 9,728, forward strand.
GTTCGGCGACCGCGGGTGCGCCGTCGTGCGCGGGCCGGATCTTCGCCAGCGCGCACTGCGACGCGGGCCAGTCGCGCACGACCAGAATCGCGTCGATCGCGAACGCCGGCTGCAGCCGGTGGGTCATCAGCAGGTCGAGCCAGTCGTCGCGGGTGAGCCCGTCCGGGTCGATGCGGACATCGCCGAGCGCGGCCTGCAGTTCGGCTTCGCTCGCGAGCAGCGGATCGAGCCCGAGTCGGTCGCGATATAGGTCGCGGAAGGTCGTCTGCGACACCGCGGCCTCGCGCGCGACGAGCGCGAGCGCCGCCTGCACGAGCGCGACGGTCTCGTCGATCAGGCGCAGGTGATCCCAGCCGACGCGATACCACTCGAGCATCGTGAATTCGGGGTTGTGGCGCCCGCCGGCCTCGCCGTCGCGGAACACGCGGCCGAGCTCGTAACAGTCGCCGACGCCGACAGCGAGCAGCCGCTTCAGCGGGAACTCCGGCGACGTCCGCAGCCAGCGCGTGCGCGGCGCGCCATCGGTGCGGCCCGAGAATTCCAGCGAGAACGACTGGATGTTGACGTCGGTGTTGCCGGCGACCGACAGCACCGGCGTCTCGACTTCCAGCACGTCGCGCTCGGCGAAGAACGCGCGGATCGTCGCGTACAGCCGCGCGCGCAGGCGCAGCGCTTCGAGACTGGCGCTCGGCGGCCAGTCGCTCATGCCACGCCGTGCTCGGCCAGGAACGCGAGCAGTCGCGCCTCGTCCCATATCTCGATACCGAGTTCCTGCGCCTTCGCCAGCTTGCTGCCGGCAGCTTCGCCGGCGACGACGAGGTGGGTATTTCTTGAAACACTGGCCACTACATTTGCGCCTAGAGAGGAAAGCCTTTCACTGACCTGATCACGAGTCATCGAAATCAACGTGCCCGTGATGACCACACACTTACCGATCACGGCGCCGGAAATTGATTGATCAGAACCACCAGCACTTTGGATCAGTCCAGACCTGTTATGCCTCATTGAGGCCGCGAAATCCTTTCGAGCTGCAGATAGCCGAGCTTTGGCTTCTTCGAATACATCTTCTGCTGCGATGAGCTGACGCAAGAAATACTCGACGTCCGTGCCCGCAACCCAGTCAACCACAAGACTCAGTGCATCAAGATCGCCATCCACGATGCCTTCCGGGTTCCCCGAAAGAATTCTCATACGATGCTTGCATGCCTGCCCGTTGACGCCAGCAGCGCAGGTGCAATAAGCATTCAGGTCACTCCCGAGCTTCTCTATCGTGACTTTGTAGGGATCATCCTCGGAGCCCTTGACGTAGAAATCCGCTCTCATTGCCCACTCCTTCAAATCTCGTTATTGGCCAGGAAATCCAGCAATCGCGCCTCGTCCCAGATCTCGATGCCGAGTTCCTGCGCCTTCGCCAGCTTGCTGCCGGCGGCTTCGCCGGCGACGACGAGGTGGGTTTTCTTCGACACGCTGCCGGACACCTTGGCGCCCAGCGCTTCAAGCTTCGCGCCGGCTTCGTCGCGCGACATCGCGGCGAGGCCACCGGTGAGCACGACGGTCTTGCCTTCCAGCGGACCGACGGGCGCGGCCTCGCCTTCCGGCAGTCGTTCGCGCAGCGTCGCCAGCGCTTCGCCGACCTTCGTCAGCAGGCCAGCGTTGGCATCATCGCCCAGCCATGCGGCCAGCGCGCGCGCGCTGTCGGCGGGCAGGCCCGCGGTGACGAACGCATGCTCGGGCGCGTCGCGCAGCGCGGCGGCATCGGGGAACGCGAGCGCCAGCTGGTCGGCGCGGATGCGCGTGACCTTCGGGATTTCCATGTCGACCAGCAGCGTGGCGAGGGTGAGATCGGGCCGCAGTTTCGCCGACGGCGGATGCGCATCGCCGATGCGCACGCCGCGTTCGAGCAGCGCGTCGATCACCTGCTGGTTGCCCGGCTGGTCGAAGAAATGGCCGAGCGCACGCGCCACTTCGCCGCCGATGTCGGGCACGCGCTTGAACACCGGCCACGGCAGGCGACGGATGAGGTCGAGGTCGCCGAACCACGCGGCCAGCGCCTTCGCAGTGCTTTCGCCGACATGCTCGATGCCGAGCGCGAACAGGAACCGCTCCAGCGTGGTCGCGCGGCTGCGGTCGATCGCTTCGATCAGGTTCTCGGCCCATTTGGTCGCGACCTTCTTCCTGTTCCATTCGAATCGGGCGGCATTCTGGCGCAGCGTACCGATGACGTATTGGCGCCAATCGTCGTTCGAGAGCGCTTCCGGGCGGAAAGCTGACGGCTCGGCCAACAACTTCACGGTTTCCTCATTCTGGTCCAACGACAGGTGAGCCCCGATATCGGACGCCACGCTTTCCGGACTTGCATCCAGCACCAGCTTGACCAGCAGGAGATCATCTAGCATTAGGCCGTAGATATCCGCTGGAGAGCGCAAAACTTCCGTGTCGACGAACAGATCTACGAATTTCTCACCCAGGCCTTCGATGTCCATCGCGCGCCGCGAGGCGAAGTGGCGGATGGCCTCCTTGCGCTGCGCCGCGCAGGTCAGTTCGCCGGAGCAGCGCCAGACCGCCTCGCCTTCCTCGCGGACGATCTCCGAACCGCAGACCGGGCACGCGGTCGGCATGCGCCAGGGTTCCGCGTCGGCTGGACGATGTTCGGACACGACGCGGACGATCTCGGGGATCACGTCGCCGGCGCGGCGCACGATCACGGTGTCGCCGACGCGCACGTCGAGGCGCGCGATCTGGTCGGCGTTGTGCAATGTCGCGTTGGTCACGACCACGCCCGCGACCTGCACCGGTTTCAGCCGCGCGACCGGCGTGGCCGCACCGGTGCGGCCGATCTGGATGTCGATGCCTTCCAGCACCGTCGACTGTTCCTGCGCCGGGAACTTGTGCGCGATGGCCCAGCGTGGCGCACGCGAGACGAAGCCCATTTCGCGCTGGCCGGCGTAGTCGTCGAGCTTGTAGACCACGCCGTCGATGTCGAACGGCAGGCCGTCGCGCTTGGCGCCCATCGCGCGGTAGTAGTCGAGCAGGCCTTCGGCACCGACGACCACCCGGTTCTCGGCGCTGACCGGGAATCCCCAGTCGCGCAGGCGTTCCAGCGTGGCCGAATGGGTCTCCGGCAGTTCGCCGCCCTCCACCACGCCCACTGCGTAGGCGTAGAACGCCAGCGGTCGCCGGGCGGTGATCTGCGGATCGAGCTGACGCAGCGAACCCGCGGCGCCGTTGCGCGGGTTGGCCAGCACCTTGCCGCCATCCTTCAGCGCGCGTTCGTTGTAGCGCCGGAACCCGTCCAGCGGCATGTAGACCTCGCCGCGGACTTCCAGCACCGGCGGCCAGTCGGCGCCGCGCAGGTGCAGCGGAATCGCCTTGATCGTCTTCAGGTTGGCGGTGACGTCTTCACCCTTGTCGCCGTCGCCGCGGGTGGCGCCCTGCACGAACCGGCCATCTTCGTAGCGCAGGCTGATGGCGAGGCCATCGAGCTTGGGCTCGACCGAGAACCGCGGGCGCGTCCGCTCCAGCTTCTGCTCGATGCGGCGCTCGAAGTCCAGCACTTCCTCGTCGCTGAAGGCATTGCCCAGCGAAAGCATCTGCACGGCGTGGTGCACTTCAGCGAAATCGCCCGACGGTGTGCTGCCGACCCGCTGGGTCGGCGACGCCGGATCGACGAGTTCGGGATGCGCGGCCTCCAGCGCCTCCAGCTCGCGCATCAATGCGTCGTATTCGCTGTCGGGAATCGCCGGATCGTCGAGGACGTAGTAGCGGTAATTCGCGTCCTCGATCCGGCGGCGCAGGTCGGCGATGCGGTGGGCGACGGAATCGGTCATCGGGCGGTCTCGTGGTCCGGCCGCGGGCACCGGAGCGGCGCGCGGAACCGGACAATCGTCTCACGCACCGGTCGCAGGACACGCGACCGTGCGGCGAAGCCTCACCAGCGCGTGTTTTTCGAGATCGGCGGCGCTTCGTGCAGGCGGTCGTAGGCGCGCAGTTCGTCGCGCAGGTGGGCGATGCGCTGGCGGCCGAGCGCGTTGCGCGACTCGTCCAGCACCACGCCGTCGAGCAACTCGGCCATGCGCTGCGCGGTCGGCAGCATCTTCTCCCAGGCATCGAGCGCCGGGATCGGCGCCGGCAGGGTCAGGAAGAACGCGATCGCCGGCGTTTCCAGCGACTGGATCTCGGCCATCTCGAAGCTGCCGGGCTTCTTGATGTTGGCGACGCTGAAGATCGGCCCGCCGTCGGCGCGACCGTCGGCGAGGCGATGGAAGATGCTCATGTAGCCGTAGCTCAGGCCGGCCTTCTCGGCCGCGACCACGATGTCCGGCCCGCGCAGCACTTCACCGGCGCGCGCCGCGACGTACAGGGTGACGATCTTGTCGAAGTCCTCGCGGTCGCGCTTGCCGACTTCCGGCCCGGACGGCGGCGGCGCAGCGGGTTCCGGCGGAGCGTCTGCCTGCACGGACGGGCCGCCGAGATCGATCGAGATCGGCGGTGCATCGGGCGCCAGCCGCGGCTCGCTGCGGCCGCTGCGCTCGTCCGGGCGACGACGGCCCTGCCCCGGCTTGCGCGGGCGGCCGAAGAAGTAGATCGCGGCCATCAGCAGCAGGCCGGCGACGACGATTCCGATACGCAGCATCCAGATGTCGGACATCGATTCGTTTCCTCTCGCGTTGTCAGGCCGCGCCCGCCAGACGCGCAGCCTCGGCCAGGTCGACCGAGACCAGGCGGCTGACGCCGGGCTCGCGCATGGTGACGCCGCTGAGCTGCCGCGCCGCCTCCATCGTGGACTTGTTGTGGGTGACGAACAGGAACTGCACCTGCTCGCTCATCTCGCTGACCATGGCCGTGAAGCGGCCGACGTTGGCTTCGTCCAGCGGCGCGTCGACCTCGTCGAGCAGGCAGAACGGCGCGGGATTGAGCCGGAAGATCGCGAACACCAGCGCGACCGCGGTCATCGCCTTCTCGCCGCCGGACAGCAGCGAGATGTTGGAGACGCGCTTGCCCGGCGGACGGGCCATGATCGCGACGCCGGTGTCGAGCAGGTCCTCGCCGGTGAGTTCGAGATAGGCATGGCCGCCGCCGAACAGCCGCGGGTAGAGCTCCTGCACGCCGGCGTTGACGCGGTCGAACGTGTCCTTGAACCGACCGCGGGTCTCGCGGTCGATCTTGCGGATCGCCTCTTCCAGCGTCTCCAGCGCGGTGGTGAGGTCGGCATCCTGCGCGTCGAGGTACTCCTTGCGCTGCGCGGCCTCGGCGTGCTCCTGGATCGCGGCGAGGTTGACCGGCTCCAGCCGGCGCAACTTCGCGTCGAAGTCGGTGACGACCTTCTCCCACGCGGACGGGTCGGCGTCCTCGACGAGCGTGTTCAGCACGTCCTCGACGACGAAGCCGGCGGTGGTGACGGCCTCGGCGAGCTGCTCGGCCTTCAGCGCCAGCGCCTGCTGGTCGAGACGGCGCTGGGCGATCTTCTCGCGCTGCGACACCGACTGTTCGTCGCGCTGGTGGCGGGTGGACTCGAAGTCGCGCAGTTCGCCGTCGATGCCCTCGAGCGTCGCGCGCGCGGCGGCGAGATTCTTCTCGGCGATGACGCGCTGCTCCAGCGCGACCTGGCGCTGCTGCTCCAGCGCGAGCACCGGGGCGTCGCCCTCGGAGAGCTGCGAGGCGAGCTCGGTCAGGCGGGTGTCGAGCTGGCCGCGCTGGCCGCCCATGCGATCCAGCGCCTGCGCCAGCGCGACGACCTGCGCGCGCTGCGATTCGAGGTTCAGCGCCAGCGCGTGCGCGGCGTCGCGCGACTCGCGGGCCTGGTTGCGCGCGGCGTCGCGCGCTTCGGCGAGCGTGCGGCGCTCGTTTTCGAGATGCTGGCGACTGGTTTCGAGTTCGGCCATGCGCTCGACCGCTTCCTCCAGCCGCGAGCGCGCTTCCTTCGCCTGCTGGGCGGCCGCGTCGAGGGTTTCGATCAGCTGGCCGAGGTCGACGTCGATCTTGCCGATGCGGTTGCGCGCGGTGTCGAGCCGGCCCTGCTGGCTCTGCAGCTGGCCGGCGAGTTCGGAGACGTTGCGATGCGCGAGGTACAGCGCGCGCTGCGCGTCCTCGCGCTGCTGCTCGGCGGCGAGCATGCGGTCGCGGAAGGAGGCGATCGTGCGGTCGAGTTCGGCTTCGCGCTGCTGCAGGGTCTCGATGGCGGCCCGCAGCTCCTGGATTTCGCGTTCGCGCAGCAGCGCGCCCTGCTTGGCGGCGCCGGAGCGGCTGACCCGCACCCAGCCTTCGCCGAGGCGCTCGCCGCTGCGGGTGATGACCGATTCGCCCTCGCCCAGCCGCGCCTGCAAGGCGCGTGCGTCGGCCAGGGTCTCGGCGGCATGCAGCTTGGCGAGCAGGCGACGGATCGCCAGCGGGCCTTCGACCTTCGCCGCGAGCGAGGTCGCTGCGAACGCCGCGTCGCTGCGTTCGGCGGCAACCAGCGCGAGCCGGCCCTCGCCCAGGTCGGACAACGCTTCGACGAGCGTCTCGGGCGATTCGATCAGCACGCCTTCGATCAGCTGGCCGAGCGCACTCTCGACCGCGAATTCCCAGCCCGGCTCCACCCGCAGCGCTTCGCCGACGCGGGTCGCCGAATCCAGCCCGCGGGCCTTGAGCCAGGCCATCGCCGCGCCCTGCTCCTGGCCGAGCGCGGCGTGCTGCAGCGCTTCGAGCGAGGACAGGCGGCCGCGCGAGGCCTGGGTCTGCTTGCGCACGTCGGCCAGCTCGGCCTGGGCGTTGCGGACCTGGTCCTGCAAATCGACCACGGCCTGCTTGCGGGCGTCGAGGTCGAGGTTGAGCCCGTCGAGCGCGGCCTTGCGCTCCTCGTGCTGCAGTTCGATGCCGGCGAAGGCCTCGGCCAGCGCGTCGAGGTCCAGCGCGGTGCGCTCGGCGGACAACTGTTCGCGACGACGCTCGGCGTCCAGCGACTGGCGGTCGAGGTAGTCGACGCGGGTGCGCTCGACTTCGGCCGCGCGCGAGGCTTCGGCTTGGGCACGCCCGAGCTGGTCCCAGCGCTGCTGCCAGTCGGCGAGCTTCGCCTCGGCGTCGTGCAGCGCCTGCTGGCGGTCGGCGTCGGCGTCCTTCAGTGCCTCGAGGCGCGGTTCGGCGTCGTCGATCTCGGCGCGCAGGGTGTCCAGGCGCTGCCGGTCGTGTTCGATGTGCACGCCGATCTCGGACAGCGCCTGCTGCGCCTCGTCGCGGGCGCGCTGCAGGCGCTGCGACAGGTCCTTCTGGTGCGCGATCTGCTGTTCGATGCGGGCCAGCGTGCCGCCGACCTCGTAGCCCTCGGCCTGGGCCTTGTTCAGCGCTTCGGCGGCGGCTTCACGGCGGGCACGGTTCTCCTCGATGCGGCGCTCGGCCTCGCGCTGGTCGGCGATGAGCTGCTGGAGGCGGGTTTCCTCCTGCGACAGCTTCTCGCGCAGGCCCTGCAGGCGATTGTCGAGGACCCGGAACTCCAGCGCCTTCCACTCGGCGTCCTTGATCCGGCGCTCGGCCTGGATGGCCTGGTACTGCTCGGCCTGGCGGGCCTGGCGGGCGAGGTGCTGGAGCTGCTTGCCGACTTCCTCGCGCAGGTCGTTGAGGCGGTCGAGGTTCTCGCGGGTGTGGCGGATGCGGGTCTCGGTCTCCTTGCGGCGCTCCTTGTACTTGGAGATGCCGGCGGCTTCCTCGAGATAGACGCGCAGTTCCTCGGGCTTGGCCTCGATCACCTGCGAGATCATGCCCTGCTCGATGATCGAGTAGCTGCGCGGGCCCAGGCCGGTGCCGAGGAACAGGTCGGTGATGTCGCGGCGCCGGCACTTGGTGCCATTGAGGTAGTAGCTGCTCTGGCCGTCGCGGCTGACCAGACGCTTGACCGAGATTTCGTTGAACGCGGCGTATTCGCCGGTGATGGTGTGGTCGCTGTTGTCGAAGATCAGTTCGACCGAGGCCTGCGCCACCGGCTTGCGCGCCGAACTGCCGGAGAAGATCACGTCGGTCAGCGAGTCGCCGCGCAGGCGGCTGGCCGCGCTTTCGCCCATCACCCAGCGGATGGCGTCGATGATGTTCGACTTGCCGCACCCGTTCGGACCCACGATGCCGGTCATGTTGGTCGGCAGGTGCAGGGTGGTCGGGTCGACGAAGGACTTGAAGCCGGAAAGCTTGATCGTGGAAAGACGCATGCGCTGTCGGGAACTCCGCCGGCCCGACCGGACGGACCGGCGCTGGCGCAGCTAGGGATTCGGTTGAGGAACAAGCGCCAAGCGATTGATTTCGCTGACGACAATGCGGCGCAATCGCCGCATCATCCCTGCAGTATATAGAACGCTGCGGCGCGGGAAACTCACCCCGCAACGGACAGCCGCAGGCCGGTCCCGGCGTCGAAGACGTGGGTCCGGCCGGGCGCGGCGCGCAGGCCGATCCGCTGGCCGGCAGCGGGCAGCGCCTCGGGCGACAGGCGCGCCACCAGCGACTGCGCGCCGAACCGCAGCCAGACGAAGGCCTCGCTGCCCACCGGCTCCACCACCTCGACCTCGGCCTCGAACTGCGCCGGCTCCCCGGCCAGGCAGGGCAGCAGGTGTTCGGGACGCAGGCCGATCTCGACCTCGCGGTCGGCCCAGGCCGGGTCCGCCACCAGCCCGGGCAGCGGCAGCGCACGACCGTCGCCGAGCGCCAGCAGCGCCCCGCCCTCGCCGGCCACCAGCCGACCACGCAGCAGGTTCATCGCCGGGCTGCCGAGGAAGGTCGCCACGAACACGTTCGCCGGCGCGTGGTACAGCGCCATCGGCGTGTCGATCTGCTGGATCTCGCCGTCGCGCATCACCACGATGCGCTGGCCGAGGGTCATGGCCTCCACCTGGTCGTGGGTGACGTACACCATCGTCGCGCCGAGGCTGCGGTGCAGCCGCGCGATCTCCGTGCGCATCGCCGCGCGCAGCTTGGCGTCGAGGTTGGACAGCGGCTCGTCGAGCAGGAACACCCGCGGCTGCCGCACCAGCGCCCGGCCGAGCGCCACGCGCTGGCGCTGGCCGCCGGAGAGCGCCGCGGGGCGGCGCTTCAGCAGCGGGCGCAGCTCCAGCCGGTCGGCGACGGCCTCGATGCGGGTGGCGATCTCGGCCTTCGGCATGTCGCGCAGGGTCAGGCCGAAGGCGAGGTTCTCGGCGACCGTCATGTGCGGGTAGAGCGCATAGCTCTGGAAGACCATGGCGATGTCGCGATCCTTCGGCGCGACCTCGTTCACGACCCGCTCGTCGATGCGCAGCGTGCCGTCGCTGATCGCCTCCAGCCCCGCGATCATCCGCAGCAGCGTCGACTTGCCGCAGCCCGACGGGCCGACCAGCACCAGCAGCTCGCCGTCGGCGACCTCGAAGCTGGCACCGTGCACGGCTACATGGCCGTCCGGGTAGACCTTGCGCAGCCGATCCAGGGTGACGGTCGCCATCTGCAGTCCTCATCGTGGGAACGGGCCGGAGCGGCCTCGAAGCGACCATCGCCGGCTTGCGCGCAAGGCGCGCGAGGCCTGCTATAGTCCGCATGTAACCGTTTACATGATGCCACCGAAGCCGGTCCCGAGGAACCCCGCCATGCCGTCGCCATCCGCCTCCGCATCCCGACTGTTTCCCGAGGGTTTCCTCTGGGGCGCCGCCACCGCCGCGCACCAGATCGAGGGCTCGCCGCTTGCCGATGGCGCCGGCCCCAGCATCTGGACCCGGTTCGCGCATACGCCGGGCATGACCCTCAACGGCGACACCGGCGACGTTGCCTGCGACCACTACCGGCGCTGGAAGGAAGACGTGAAGCTGATGGCCGACCTCGGCCTGCAGGCCTACCGCTTCAGCGTGTCGTGGTCGCGGATCCTGCCGGAGGGCACCGGCCGGGTGAACCAGGCCGGCCTCGACTTCTACTCGCGCCTGGTCGACGAACTGCTGGCGAACGGCATCGAGCCGCTGCTGACGCTGTACCACTGGGACCTGCCGGCGGCGCTGGACGACAAGGGCGGCTGGCTGAATCGCGACTGCGCCGACTGGTTCGCCGAGTACGGCCGCGTGCTCTACCGCGCGCTGGACGGCCGAGTGAAGAAGTGGGTGACGCTCAACGAGCCGTGGGTGATCACCGACGGCGGCTACCTGCACGGCGCGCTGGCGCCGGGGCATCGCAGCAGGTACGAAGCGCCGATCGCCACACACAACCTGATGCGCGCCCACGGCGCGGCGGTGCAGGCGTATCGCGCCGAGGGCAAGCACGAGATCGGCCTGGTGGTGAACATCGAGCCGAAATACCCGTCGACCGACAGCGCCGCGGACGCCGCCGCGACCCGGCGCGCGCACGCCTACATGAACGAACAGTACTTGCATCCGGCGCTGCTCGGCCGTTATCCGCCTGAACTGAAGGAGATCTTCGGCGATGCCTGGCCGGACTTCGACCCGAAGGATTTCGAGTTGATCGCGCAGCGGCTGGATTTCGTCGGCATCAACTACTACACGCGCAGCGTGACGAAGGCGGCGGAGACGTATCCGCTGAACGCCGCGGCCGTGCGCCAGCCGCTGGGCACCTACACCGAGACCGGCTGGGAAGTCTTCCCGCAGGGCCTCACCGACCTGCTGCTGTGGTTCAAGCGCACCTACGGCGACCTGCCGGTCTACATCACCGAGAACGGCGCCGCGTTCTTCGATCCGCCGGTCGCGGAGAAGGGCCGCATCTGCGACCCGCTGCGGATCAACTACCTGCACAAGCACCTGAACGCGATCCGCGACGCGATCGAGGCCGGCGTGGACATCCGCGGCTACATGGTCTGGTCGCTGCTCGACAACCTCGAATGGTCGCTCGGCTATTCCAAGCGTTTCGGCATCGTCCACGTGAACTACGGCACCCAGGAGCGCACGCCGAAGGACAGCGCCCGCTTCTATTCCGGCGTCATCGCCAGCCATGGCGGCACGCTCGCGGAGCCCTCGCCATACTGACGCTTTCCAAGACGCCTCCCCCTCCCCCTCCACGGGTGGCGCCCCCGATCAGGCGAAAGCCGGTCGGGGATTTTTTTGCGTTCGACTAGCGCAGCCCGATGCGCACCCGGCGCGCACCCGGCGGGATCTTCAACTCGGGGATCCTCGCCTCGGGCATATTCGACTCGGAGGTCCGCAGCGCGCCGTCGCGCCAGGCCACCGCGCGACCATCGATCGTCGTGCGTCCCGGCTTCGCGTCGGCCAGCGGCCACGGCAGCACGGCGCCGCCGGGCGGCAGGCGCGTGTCGGCGGACAGCGTCAGTTCCAGCGCGTCGGAAGTGCGCCGCAGCGTGTAGCCCAGCGCGCCCTGCGGCGTGCGCAGGCCATCGATGGCGATGCCCTGCCCGTCCAGCC
>JAEWNA010000230.1 GCA_023392975.1 Pseudomonadota bacterium
ACCCCCGGCCGGCATCGCGCACCGTCGGCCTGCCGCTGGGCAAGCCGCGCTGGCTGGGCAAGCTCTGGACCGGGATTGGGCTGGGCTGAACCCAACTGGGCTGAGCCCGGCGCCACAGCGGCCCACCGGCGTCCGGCCCGGGTCGTCTTCCTCCCTCCGACGCCTCCACTCGACCGCAGGGCCGCAATCCACGGGCCCTGCGTCGGCCGTCGCCTGCCTCAGCCCCCGCGCCGGCCGCCCAGCCGCGCGAACAGGCGACCGAACACGCCGCGCGGCGCATCGGCCGCGGCCGCCGGCGTTCGCGTCGCCCCGTCCGACGCGGTCGACGCCAGCCGCGGCTCGCATTCCGCCGCGATCTGGCCCAGCGTCTGGAACACGAACGCGCGCGGACCGACCGCGATGCCGTGGCGCGACTGCAGCAGCGCCACCGCACGCATGATCAGCAGCGAGTGGCCGCCGAGGTCGAGGAACTGGTCGTCCACGCCGATCCCCTCGATCCCCAGCAGTTCGCGCCAGAGGTCGGCGAGCAGGCGTTCGGCCGGCGTCGCGGGCGCACGCGCGGTGCGCGGGCCGGCCCCCGCGGGCGTACCCGCCTGCGCGAGCGGCGGCAGCGCCTTGCGGTCGACCTTGCCGTTCGGCGTCATCGGCACCGCGTCCAGCGCCACCCACGCGCCGGGCAGCATGTACTCCGGCAGCGTCGCGCGCACGTGCGCACGCAGCGCCTCGGGATCGAGCGTCGCGCCATCGCGCGGCTTCACGTAGGCGGCGAGCACCGGCCCGCCGGCGCGTTCGGCCAGCACCACCACCGCCTGCGCCACGTCCGCATGCCGCGCGAGTACCGCCTCGATTTCCCCGGTCTCGATGCGATAGCCGCGCAGCTTGACCTGGTGATCGAGCCGGCCGAGGTGCTGCAGCATGCCGTCCGGCCGCCAGCGACCGAGGTCGCCGGTGCGGTACATCGTCGTGCCGGGGGCATCCGGATCCGCGACGAACTTCTCCGCCGTCAGCTCCGGCCGCGCGTGGTAGCCCAGCGTCACCCCGGCACCGGCGATCGCGATCTCGCCGGGCACCCCGATCGGCACCGGCGCACCCGCCTCGTCGACGATGTGCACGCGGGTGTTGGCGATCGGCGTGCCGATCAGGATGTCGCCCTGCCCCGGCCGCACCTGCACGCAGGTCGACCACACCGTGGTCTCGGTCGGGCCGTACATGTTCCACAGCGCGCCGACGCGCGGCAGCAGCGCTTCGGCCAGGTCGACCGGCAGCGCCTCGCCGCCGCACAGCGCGGTCCACTGCGCCCCGCCGCGCCAGCCGGCTTCCAGCAGCAGGCGCCAGGTCGCGGGCGTGGCCTGCATCGCATCGACCGCTTCGCGTTCGAGCAGGTCGCGCAGGGCGACGCCGTCGCCGGCAGTCTCGCGCGGCACCATCACGATCCGCGCGCCCGTCGCCAGCGGCAGCAGCAGCTCCAGCACCGCGATGTCGAACGACAGCGTCGTCACCGCGGCCAGGGTCGCGTCCGCCGCCAGTCCCGGCGCACGACGCATCGCTTCGAGGAACGCGATCACCGCGCGCTGCGGCACGCGCACGCCCTTGGGTGTGCCGGTCGAGCCGGAGGTGTAGATCAGGTAGGCCAGCGCGTCGCGATCGACGGCCACGGACGGCATGGGCGCATCACTGGCCGACAACGCGTCGTCGAGCGAGAGCACGCGCGCCGGCGGCAACTGCAGGCCTGCGTGCTGGCCGTCGCTGAGCACCAGCCTGGCATCGGCATCGTCGAGCATGAAACGCAGCCGTTCCGCTGGGAAATACGGGTCCATCGGGAGGTAGGCGGCGCCGATGCGCAGCGTGCCGAGCAGCGCCGCCAGCATCGCTGGCGTGCGCTGCAGGTACAGCCCGACCACGTCGCCCGCGGTCACGCCGCGCGCGCGCAGCGCGTTCGCGACCCGATCCGCCTGCGCCGACAGCGCCGCGAACGACAGCGTCTCCTCGCCGAACACGACGGCGGTGCGCTCGCCGTGCGCGGACAGCGCGGCGTCGAGGTAGCGCGACAGCGCGGGATCGTCCGGCAGCAGCGCATCCGTGGCGTTCCACTGCGCGAGCTGCGCGACCTCCGCCGCCGGCACCGCGAGCAGCGTGCGCAGCGCGGCACCGTCGCCGCCGGCCGCCAGCGCGTCGAGCAATGCGAGGTAGCGCGACGCGAACCGTTCACCGCTTTGCGCCAGCAGGATGTCGGTGTTGTAGTTCAGGCCTCCGACCAGGCCGTCGGCGCCGTCGAGGAACCACAGCGCCATGTCCTGCGCCGACGCGGCCTGGAACACCGGCACGTTGGCATGCTGCAGGTCGTCCCAGCGATCCGGGCGGCCACGCGCATCCTGGTAGGAGAAGAACGCCTGGTAGAGCGGGAACCGGCTGGTGTCGCGGCGATGGTCGAGCACCCGCACCAGGTGCTCGAACGGCACGTCCTGGCAGCCGAAGGCCTCCACGGTCTCGCTGCGCGTCGTGCGAAGCAGTTCGCGGAATGCGCCGCCCGGATCGAGCTTCAGTCGCAGCGGCAGCGCGTTGACGAAGAAGCCCATCACCGATTCGAGCTCGGGCAGGTTGCGGCCGCGCATCGGCGTGCCGATCAGCAGGTCGCGCTGGCCGGTCGCCTGGTGCAGCAGCAGCGCCCATACCGACAGCAGCACGGTGAACAACGTCGTGCCCTCGCGCTGGGCGAGCGCACGCAGCGCCGACGCGGTGGCGTCGGGCACGCGCAGCCAGGCAGTGGCGCCGTCGCCGGTCTGCGTCGCGGGACGCGGCAGATCGGCTGGCAGCGCCAGCGCCTCGGGCGCGCCGCGCAGCTTGTCGGTCCAGAAGGCGAGCTGGCGCGCGAGTTCCGGCCCGGCCATCCAGTCGCGATGCCAGGCGGCGAAGTCGACGTAGCGCACCGGCGGACACGGACGCGTCGGCGCGCGGCCGCTTCGCAGATCGGCGTAGAGCGACGCCATCTCCTCGTAGAACAGGTCGAACGACCAGCCGTCCCAGATCGCGTGGTGGGTCATGAAGAACAGCACGTGGTCGTCCGGCGCGAGCGCGTACAACCGCGCCCGGAACAGCGGGCCACGGGCGAGATCGAACGGCACCGCGATCGCGTCCTCGATCCGCCGCATCGCCTCGGCTTCGCGCGCGTCCGCCGGCAGGCCGGTGAGGTCGTCGAGCGGGATCGTGGCGTCGACGCTGTCCAGCACTTCCTGCCACGGCTCGCCGTCGAGCGCCGGCAGCCGCGTGCGCAGCGCCGGCTGGCGTTCGACCATCGCGGCGAACGCGGCCTGCAGCGCATCGCGATCCAGCGCACCGCGCAGGCGATGCGCCGACGGCACGTTGTAGACGGTGCGGCCGGGGTGCAGCTGTTCGAGGTACCACAGCCGCTGCTGCATCAGCGACAGCGGCGCGCGCGCGTCGCCGGCGAGTGCAGGAATCGTCGGCGGTGCGGCGGCGTCCTCGTCGTGCAGGTGCGCGGCGAGCGCGGCGACCGTCGGATGGTCGAACACCGCGCGCATCGGCACGGCGCGACCGAGATCGCGGCCGAGCTTCGCCGCCAATTGCGCGGCCGACAGCGAGTGCCCGCCGAGGCGGAAGAAGTCGCCGTGCACGGGTACCCGCGGCAGGCCGAGCGCGTCGCGGAACGCGGCGGCGACTTCGGTCGCGTACGGCACGTCGAGCGTCTCGACGGCATCGTGCGCGTCGGCCATCAGAGGCGCCGTGTCGGCGTTGGCCAGCGGCAGCGCGCGGCGATCGAGCTTGCCGCTGGCGGTCAGCGGCAGCGCATCGAGACGCAGGATGCGCTGCGGCAGCATGTACTCGGGCAGCGTGCGCGCCAGCGCGTTGCGCGCGGCGGCTTCGTCGAAGCCGGTCGCATCGTCGGAGCTGGCGACCACGCAGGCGACGAGGCGACGATCGCCCGGCCGCGGTTCCTGCACCGTCGCCACCGCCTGGGCGATGCCCGGCAGCGCGGCCAGCGCGTGCTCGATCTCGCCCAGTTCGATGCGGTAGCCGCGCAGCTTCACCTGGAAGTCGGTGCGGCCCAGGCACTCGACCGTGCCGTCGTTGCGCCAGCGTGCGAGATCGCCGCTGCGGTAGCGCGGCACGCCGTCGTCGCCGGTGAAGAAGCGCTCGGCGGTGAGCTCGGGCCGACCGAGATAACCCGCGGCCACGCCGTCTCCGCCGATCACCAGTTCGCCGACCACGCCGACCGGCTGCGGCCGGCCCTGCGCGTCCAGCACGTGCAGCTGTGTGTTCGCCAGCGGCGTGCCGATCGCGATCGGCGGCTCGGCCGAAGTCACGCGCTGGAAGCTGGCCCACACCGTCGTCTCGGTCGGGCCGTAGCCGTTCCACAGCGCGCCGAGTTTCGGCAGCAACTGCGCGGCGAGATCCGGCGGCAGCGGCTCGCCGGTGCAGACGCCGACCAGCGTCGGCGACCCGGCCCAGCCCGCGGCCAGCAGCAGGCGCCAGCTCGCGGGCGTGGCGTCGATGAAGCTGACGCGCTCGCCTTCGACCAGCGCGCGCAGGCGGTCGCCGTCGGCGGCCTCGTCGCGGCTGGCGAGCACGATCCGCGCACCGACCGACAATGGCATCAGCAGCTCGGACACGGCGATGTCGAACGCCAGCGTGGTCACCGCGAGCACGGTGTCGTTCGCGGTCATGCCCGGCACGCGGCACAGGCTGTCGAGCAGGTTGACCACGTTGCGATGGCGGACGCGGACGCCCTTGGGTCGACCGGTCGAGCCGGAGGTGTAGATCACGTAGGCGTCGTCGTTCGCGTCGCCGTGGTCGACGTCGTCGAACGCAACGGCGGCGTCGATCGACGATAGCGCGAGCGTCGGCACCGCGCCGAACGCGCCGTCGAAACGCGCCAGCAGCGCGTCGTGACCGAGCACGAGCCGCAGCCCGGCATCCTCGACCATGAAGCCGAGACGTTCACCCGGCAGCGCCGGGTCCAGCGGCACGTAGCAGGCACCGGCACGCAGCGCGCCGAGCACCGCCGGCAGCAGGTCGAGATCGCGTTCGAGCAGCAGGCCGACGCGGTCGCCGCGGGTCACGCCTGCGGCGCGCAGCGCGGCCGCGATCGCGCCGCTGCGCGCATCCAGCTGGGCGTACGTGAGCGCGCGTCCGCCGGCGAGCACCGCGACCACCTCCGGCGTGCGCCGCGCCTGCGCGAGCAGCAATGCATCGACGCGCAGATCGCGCGGGTAGTCGGCATCGGTGGCGTTCCATCGGGCGAGCAGCGCGCGGTCGGCGTCGCCGATCAGCGGCAGCGCGTCGAGCGTCGCATCGGCATCCGTGACGGCACCGTCGAGCAGCGTCTCGAAGCAGCCGAGCCAGCGTTGCACCGTCTGCGCGTCGAACAGGTCAGCGTTGTACTGGCACTCCAGGCGCAGGCCGTCGGCGCCGAGATCGGCCGCGTTGACGAACAGCTCGAAGGTCTCGAACGCGCGGGCATTGCTCTGCAGGTCGAGTTCGACCCCGGGAATGGCGTGGTGTTCGCCGCTCAGCGCCTGATCGATATTGAAGACGACCGACATCAGTGGCAGGCGGCTGCGATCGCGCTGCATCGGCAGCGCCTGCAGCAGGCGGCCGAAGGTGACGGTCTGGTGGTCGTAGGCATCGAGCACGGTCGCGCGGCAGACGTCGACCAGCGCCGCGAACGGCTGCCGCGGCTGCGGGAACAGGCGCAGCGGCAGCATGTGCACGCAGTGGCCGACCAGACCTTCGAGCCCGGCGGCGGCCTGGCCGGCGGCCGGCACGCCGACGACCACGTCGTCCTGGCCGGTCAGGCGATGCAGCAGCGTGCCGAAACCGGCGATCAGGGTCGCGAACAGGCTGGCGCCGCGCGCCGCACCGAGCTTGCGCACGCGGCCGAGCCATTCGGCCGACAGCACGCGGTCCTCGCGTCCGGCGCGCTGCGTGCGCACGGACGGGCGCGGGCGATCGGTCGGCAGATCGAGCACCGGGCCGCCGTCGGCGAACAGGGCCGCCCACCACGCCAGATCGGCCTCGCGCGCGCTGCGCGCGTCCGCGTCCGGCTGCGCCTGTGTGATGGCGTAGTCGGCGAACGACGGCGCGTCGGCTGGCGTCTCGCCGCGACAGTGCGACGCCAGATCCTTCACCGCAACCCAGAACGACCAGCCGTCGAGCACGATGTGATGGCCGGTGAGCACCAGCACGTGATGCTCGGGGGCGAGGCTCACGATCTCGGCGCGCAGCAGCGGGCCTGTGACGAGATCGAACGGTTCTGACACGTGACGCGCGGCGATCGCCGCCAGCGCGACCTGCGGATCGGCCTCGGCCGACACGTCGCACAGCGGCACATCGAGCGTCGGCGCCTCGGCGGGTACGCGCAGCGAGAGGCCGTCTTCGGTGAAGGTCGCGCGCAGGGCATCGTGATGCCGCGGCAGTGCGCACACGGCGGCGCGCAGTGCGTCGACGTCGAGCGCGCCGCGCAGGTGCAGCGACACGGATTCGTTGTACGCCAGCGATGCCTCGGTGCCGAGGCGGTCGGCCAGCCACAGTTCGCGCTGCGCTTCGGTGGTCGGCACCAGGCGCACGCCGTCGTCGGCCCACAGCGCGGCGCGGCGTTCGGGAAAGAAGCCGCTGGCGATCATCTCTGCTGCCGCCGCGCAGTAGGCGTCGACGATGCGGTCGATGTCCGCGTCGGAATGCGACGTGGTGAGGAAGCAGGGGAAGTTGTCGAGGATGTGGATGCCGCGGTCGCGCAGCATCGTGTAGATCAGGTCGTTGTACGGCAGGTCCTCGGTGAACTGGTTGCGCCACCACGACGCGAACGTGACCAGCCGGAACGGCGCGCCGAGCTCGGCCATCGCCGCGTTGACGCGTTCGACCATGCGCGACGTGCGCGCGGTCAGCGCCGCCTGCAACTCGGGGCCCTGCGCCTGCAGGTGCGCGAGCGTGGCCTTGGTCGCCGCCAGCGCCAGCGGGTGGCGCACGAAGGTGCCGGCGAAGTAGGTCACGCCGACCGTCGGCACGGAATCGTCGCCGTACTGCCAGTGACCGCCGTCGAGCGCGTCCATGTACGGGCGCTTGCCGGCGATCACGCCGATCGAGAACCCGCCACCGACGACCTTGCCGTAGGACGCGAGGTCGGCGCGGATGCCGAACAGGCCCTGCACGCCGGCCGGATGCGCGCGGAAGCCGGTGACGACTTCGTCGAAGATCAGCAGCGCGCCGCTGTCGTCGCAGAGCGTGCGCAGGTCGCGCAGGAACTCGACGGGGCGGAAATCCGGGCGCCGGCTCTGCACCGGTTCGACCAGGATCGCAGCCAGTTCGTGCGCGCGTTCGCGCAGGATGCGCAGCGATTCCTCGGTGCCGTAGTCCAGCACCAGCACGTTCTGCGCGGTCGACGGCATGATGCCCGGCGCCGCCGGCACGCTGCGCAGCTTCTTCGTGCCGCGCACGATCACTTCGTCGAAGATGCCGTGGTAGGCGCCGGTGAAGATCGCGATCGTGCTGCGCCCGGTCACGGTGCGGGCGATGCGCATGCAGCCCATCACCGCCTCGGAACCGGTGTTGCAGAACGCGACACGCTCGGCGCCGGTGACCTCGGCGAAGAGTTTCGCGGTCTCGCCGGCCAGCACGTGCTGCGGGCCGATCTCGTAGCCGAGGTCGATGCGTTCGTGCAGCGTCTCGCGCAGGAAGTCCGGCTGCCAGCCGAACAGGTTCATGCCGAAGCCGTTGAGCACGTCGACGTATTCGTTGCCGTCGATGTCCCACAGCCGCGAACCGCGCGAGCGCTCGATCACCAGCTGGTAGGTCAGTTCCTTGGTCAGCGGCCGGAAGCCGTTGACCACGCGCGGATCGGCCATGTGCGGCCGGTGCTCGGTGGTGTAGGCCTTGGAACGCGCGGTGCGCGCGGTGTAGCGCGCGATCAACCCGTCGAGGCGCGCGCGCTGCTGCGGCGTGAGCGCATCGGCACGGGTGTGGATGCGCGCGATCGCGCCGAACGCCTTCCTGACGTCGTAGCGCTGCGCGCCTTCCTCGGCGTCTTCGACGGCGACAGGCGCGGCCGCAGTCGTGTCGGCAGGCGCGGCTTCGATGGATGCGGGCGCGTCGCCGCACAGTTCGTCCAGCCGCGCCGCCAGCGCCTCGGCAGTGGCGTAACGCTCCATGATCTGCCGGAACGGGATCTTCGCGCCGAAGCCGCGCTGCAGCTGCAGCGCGAGCTGCGTCAGCGCCAGCGAATCCAGGCCGAGTTCGAGCCACGGCGTCTGCGCGTCGCCGCTGCCGAGTTCGACGCCCGACACCTCCTCGATCATCGCCAGCAGCCGCGGCAGGGTGCCGGTGGCGTCGGTCGATAGTTCGTTCGCCGACGCCGCGACTTCAGCGGCCGGCGCAGGCGCTGCATGCGCCACCGGCGCTGCGAGCGAGGCGGCCTCGACCCAGTGC
>JAEWNA010000245.1 GCA_023392975.1 Pseudomonadota bacterium
CTGTGCGACCGCACCGCGGCCGGTCGCGGCGGCGCGCGGGCGCTCGCCGAATGCCTCGCCGAGTGCCTTGCCCGCGCCACGCATCCGCAGGCGCGCGCGCTGCCCGCCGCCGGCCTCGCGCTGGCCATGGCCGAACATCGCGGCGGCATCGTCGAGCGTGTACGCACCCTGCTGGAACGCCGGGACGACACCGCGTCCGCGCCGACCGCGCGGCGTCGCTGGCTCGTCATCGCGATCGTGGCGCTGGTGCTGGTCGCGCTGCCCGGCGTGATCGTGATCGCCCGCCCCGGCCGGATCGCCGACCTGTTCGACGCGCATCCGCTGTCGATCACGCTGCGCAACGGCGACAGCACCTACCGCGTGCGCGGCGACATGCCGGTGCGGGGCGACACGCTGACCGTGACCATCGACGGCGACGTCGCCTTCACCGACGACGAGCGCGCAGTGGCGAAGGTCGGCGACGGCGCGGTGCTCGACATCGCGCAGCGTCACGCCGGCGTCACCCGCCGACTGCGCATGGTCGGCGGCGGCGGCACGCCGCAGCGGGCCTACACCGTCGACGGCGTCGAAGCGCCCTTCGATGCCGGCGCGCAGGCCTGGCTTGCGGCGCGCATTCCGGAAATCTACCGGGTCAGCGGCTTCGACGCCGAAGCGCGGACCGCGCGCCTGCTGACCGCGGGTGGCGCGCCGCGGCTGCTGGAAGAGATCGCGAAGATCGACGCCGACGGCGTGCGCGCCGAATACCTCGCGCAATTCTTCGCGCAGGCGAGCGCGGACGCGGTGCAGACCGCGCAGGCGATGACGTTGCTGCGGGCGATCGGCTCGGATTACGACAAGCGTCGTGCGCTGGACGCCGCGCTCGCGCGCCCTGCGCCGACGCAGGAACAGCAGGTGTCGCTGCTGTCGATCGCGGCCGGGATGGGGTCGGACTACGATCGCGCGGAGTGGCTGATCTCCGCGACGGACAAGCTGCCGTTCGACGGTCCCGCGGCTGCGGCGTGGTCGCGGGCGCTGCAGGGCATCGG
This sequence comes from Pseudomonadota bacterium, assembly GCA_023392975.1. Taxonomy (GTDB): domain Bacteria; phylum Pseudomonadota; class Gammaproteobacteria; order Xanthomonadales; family Xanthomonadaceae; genus Lysobacter_I. The sequence goes on from JAEWNA010000245.1 coordinate 1,026, forward strand.
CAGCGATTACGATCGCCAGCGCACGCTGCAAGCCGTGATGACGCGCGGCACGCCGCGTCCGCAGGCGGTCGCGCTGGCGCTGGAGGCGATCCGCGGGATGGGCAGCGACTACGATCGCCGATCCGCACTGCAGGCCGCAGCGGCCAGCGGTGTGCCGCTGCCGGATGCAGCGTTCATCGCGGCGATCGACGGGATCGGTTCGGACTACGACAAGCGCGAGGCGCTGTTGGCGTTCATCGCCGCGTCCGCGCCGGACCTCGTCCGCAGCCGCGCGATCCTGCGCAGCGCGGGCGGGATCGGTTCGGACCACGAGCGCGGAGAAGTGCTGGGGAGACTGGCCGCCACCATGCCCGACGATCCGCAGCTGATCGAGGCCTACCGCGCGGTGGCGCGGACGATGGGCGACTACGAGCGCGGCCAGGCGGAAAAGGCGCTGGATCGCTTCGCCCGCCTGTGACGCCATCGCGCTGTCACGGGGATGTCATCCAGCGCCTCCGCGCGTAGACTGTCGGCGCGGGCCCGCGCACCCCGGTGCGGGCCCGAGGAGATTTCGGGGACGGACGCGAGTCCGTGCTGCATGCGCATTCCGTGTGTGTCCGTGGTCTTCAGGTCAACGATCGTCGCTTCGATGCGTTCGAAGGGGCGATTCAGGATGGAGACAGGCATGCGTCAGCACAACATCTGGTGGTTCGGCGCAGTCGATCCCGAGACCGTCGAAGACTTCCAGCGCCGGGCGTGCTGCGCGCTTCCCCTGCAACCGGTCCCCGACGACGCGTCGATCGAGCGCGATCGACGCTTCGAGCAGGACATCGCCGTCGGCGATCTGGTCGTGGTGGCGTCCGGCGAGGTTGGACCGGTGCTGGTGGGCGATGTCGACGGGGAGGCGGTGCAACGCCCGAAGATGTCGTTCGTGCAGCTCGTCCGCTCGGTCCGCTGGCGCCGCCAGCCGGTCGCCGAAGGCGACGATGTCGCGACGTGGCATGACGCCCTGGCGGCGGCGCCCGTGCCGGCCCCGATCGCCGTGGAGGCGCATCCCGATCTGGTCGCGCGCATCCGCGCCGTGCCGCCGGACAACGACGCCACCGAGTTTGCGTTCTCGATCGATCTGCAGCCACCGAAGATTCCGCCGCCGGCGCTGCCGATCCTCTACCAGTCGCCCTACGCGGGCCGCATCCTGCGCGACTTCCGCTGGCGCGAATACCTCGTCGCCAATCCCGACGTGGCGCTGACCGGCGAAGGCGAAGAACACGCCTTCCACCATTTCTTCCACCAGGGCTACTACGAGCGCAGGATCTTCGATCCCAAGCGCCTCGACGGCTTCGATCCCGGTTTCTATCGCGAGCGTTACCCGGAACTGGAACTGCCGACCGATGCCGCCGCGCAGATCCACTACTGCTACCACGGCTGGTACGAAGAGCGCATTCCCAACCCGGGCAGCGCCTGGCTGTACGACGCCGCGCTGCACGTCTACCAGATGGGCAAGGTCGGCTCGCATTCGATCGCCGCCGCGCTCGGCGACGCCGGTTACGACGGCGGCGTGATCCACCTGCACTGGGCCACGGACATCGTCACCGGCTATCCATCGAACCGGCTGCCGTACACGCGCATCCTCGTGCACGAGCGCGAGCGACCGGTAAAGGTCATCTCGGCCACGCGCGAAATCGTGTCGTGGGCGCTGTCGGGCCTGTTCCAGTACCACGGCGCGTCCACCCTCAACGAGGCCGATGCGGTGGCGCTGGTCGAGGAGCGCTTCTGGCCGATGTGCCAGAACGGCCTGCGCTGGTTCGAGCATCGCTACTACTGCGGCCTCGATGTCTACGCCCATCCCTTCGACCACGCGGCCGGCTGCGTGCGCATCGACCATCCCGGCATCGAACTGTTCATCTACCGGCAGGAAGACCTGCCGCGGATGGAGGCGCCGCTCGCCGCGTTCCTCGAACTGCCGCAACTGCGCATGCCGCACCGCAACGTCGGCGACGGCAAGGGCTATTCCGATCTGTATCGCCGGATCATGCGCGAGTTCCGCATGCCCGGGAACCTGCTGTCGCGGCTCTACGACACGCCCTTCATGCGTCACTTCTACAGCGACGCCGAGCGCGAGGCCGGCTACGCACGCTGGGTGCGGCGCAGCTGAGAGCGACGCGGGGCGGCTCAGGCCGCCGCGCGCGTCTCCGCCGGCGTCGCGTTCCACTTCGCCATGAGATCCGCCAGGCGCGCCTTCGCCTTGTGCAGGTGCGCTTCCTTGACGTGGCCGAAGCCGCGGATGTGTTCCGGCACCGAGGCGATCTCGGCGGCGAGGGCGGCGTTGCCGGCGTCGAGCTTCGCCAGCAGTGCGTCGACGGTGGCGAAGTAGTCGGCGATCAGCTGCCGCTCCATCTTCCGTTCCTCGGTGTAGCCGAACACGTCGAACGTGCCACCGCGCAGGCCGCGCAGCTTCGCAAGCAGGCCGAAGGCCTTCAGCATCCACGGGCCGTACTCGCGCTTGATCAGGCGGCCCTGTGCGTCCTTCTTCGCCAGCAGCGGCGGCGCGAGGTGGAAGCGCAGCGTGTAGTCGCCCTCGAATTGCTGCTGCAGGCGGCGCTGGAAGTCGCCGCTGGTGTAGAGCCGCGCGACTTCGTATTCGTCCTTGTACGCCATCAGCTTGAACGCGTAGCGGGCGACGGCCTCCGAAAGGTCGGTGGCGCCCGGCGCCTTCGCCTGCTCGGCCGCGCGGACCTTCGCCACGAGATCGACGTAACGCTTCGCGTACGCGGCGTCCTGGTAGTCGGTGAGGAAGGCGGTACGGCGGGCGATGAGTTCGTCCAGCGATCGCGACAGCCGCGTGTCGTCGAGTGGCGCGAACGCATCGCCGCCGCCGCTGGCCGGTACGTGGCGCAGTTCCTGCGCGTCGCGCAGGTTCGCGGCCTGCGGGTTGAGGCCGGACTCGTGGCCTTCCGACGGCGTCGGCGCCAGCAGCGGCAGCGTGTGCGGCGTGGCTTCGGCCGGCGTCGGTGCGTTCTTGACGATGCCGGCAGCCGCGACGACCGCGGGCAGGTCGATCGCGGCGAGGCGGCCCCAGGCGAACGCGGTCTTGTTCATCTGCACCGCGGCGCCGTTGAGTTCGACCGCGCGCATCAGCGCATCGAACGAGATCGGCACCAGCCCCTGCTGCCAGGCATAGCCGAGCATGAAGAGGTTGGCGGCGATCGCATCGCCCATCAGCGCGGTGGCGAGCTGCGTGGCGTCGACCAGCGACGGCTCCTTGCCGCCCAGGGCGGTGCGCACTGCGGCGACGATGTCGGCCGCCGGGAACTGCATGTCCGGGCGCGTGGTGAAGGTGCCGGGCATCGCCTCGTAGCTGTTGAGCACGACGTGGGAGCGGTCGCCGCGGATCTTCGACAGCGCCCAGTAGTCGTTGACCACGACCATGTCGCAGCCGAGGACGAGGTCGGCCTCGCCGGCGGCGATGCGCACGGCGTGGATGTCGTCGGGCGTGCGCGCCAGGCGGATGTGCGTGGTCACCGCGCCGCCCTTCTGCGCGAGGCCGGTCTGGTCGAGCACGGTCGCGCCCTTGCCTTCGAGATGGCCGGCCATGCCCAGCAGCGCGCCGATCGTCACCACGCCGGTGCCGCCGACGCCGGTGATGAGGATGTTCCAGGGACGGTCGAGCGCGCTGGCGAACGTCGGCATCGGCAGGTCGCCGAGGCGATCGGCTGCATTCACTTTGTTGCCCTTGCGCAGCTGGCCGCCGTGCACGGTGACGAAGCTCGGGCAGAAGCCCTCGACGCAGCTGTAGTCCTTGTTGCAGTTGCTCTGGTCGATGTCGCGCTTGCGGCCGTATTCGGTTTCCTTCGGCAGCACCGACACGCAGAAGCTCTTCACGCCGCAGTCGCCGCAGCCTTCGCAGACCAGCGAGTTGATCGCGACGCGCTTCTGCGGATCGGCCAGCTTGCCGCGCTTGCGGCGGCGGCGCTTCTCGGTGGCGCAGGTCTGGTCGTAGATCAGGATGCTGACGCCCCTGGTCTTGCGCAGCTTCTTCTGCACCTCGTCCAGCTCGCGGCGATCGTAGAACTCGACATCGTTCGGGAACAGGTAGCGCTGGCGCGTCCACTTCAGGATGTCGTCGCTGACCACCACGATCGTGTACGCACCCTCGGCGCGCATCTGCTGCGCGATCTGCGGCACGGTCAGCGTGCCGTCGACCGGCTGGCCGCCGGTCATCGCCACCGCGTCGTTGTAGAGGATCTTGTAGGTGATGTTGACGCCGGCCGCGATCGACTGGCGGATCGCCAGCGAACCGGAATGGAAATACGTGCCGTCGCCGAGGTTCTGGAAGACGTGTTCGTTCTCGGTGAACGCCGCCTGCCCGCACCAGGTCACGCCTTCGCCGCCCATGTGGGTGAAGGTGTCGGTGTTGCGGTCCATCCACGTGACCATGTAGTGGCAGCCGATGCCGCCCAGCGCGCGCGAGCCTTCCGGCACCTTGGTCGAGGTGTTGTGCGGGCAGCCGCTGCAGTAGTGCGGCACGCGCGGGAAGCTGGCGCGCGGCAGCGCGAGTTCGCCTTCCTTCTCCGCCATCCACCGCATCACGTTCTCGATGCGTTCGCTGGCGTGGAAACGCTGGATGCGCCGGCCGATCACGCCGGCGATCGTCGCCGGCGTCAGCTCGCCGGTGCTGGGCAGGATCCACGCGCCGCTCTCGTCGAACTTGCCGACGATGCTCGGACGGCTGTTGTCGAGATTGATGCCGTCGAAGTTGTAGAACAGCTCCTTCATCTGGCTTTCGATGAAGCCGAGCTTCTCCTCGACCACCACGATGTCCTGCAGCCCGCGCGCGAACGCGCGGATGCCCATCGGCTCCAGCGGCCAGGTCATGCCGACCTTGTACACGCGGATGCCCAGGTCCGCGCAGGCGCGCGCGTCGAGGCCGAGGTATTCCAGCGCCTGCAGCACGTCGAGATAGCTCTTGCCGGTGGTGACGATGCCCAGTCGCGCGTGCGGCGAATCGATCACCACGCGATCGAGGCGGTTGGCGCGCGCGAACGCCTGCGCGGCCTTCACCGCGTAACGGTGCAGGCGCATTTCCTGATCGAGCGGCGGATCCGGCCAGCGGATGTTGAGGCCGCCCGGTGGCATCTCGAAATCGTCCGGCGTGACGATCTGCAGCGCCAGCGGATTGACGTCGACCGAGGCCGACGATTCCACGGTTTCGGCGATCGTCTTGAAGCCCACCCAGCGGCCGGTGTAACGCGACATCGCCCAGCCGATCAGGCCCATGTCGAGGATGTCCTGCACGCCGGCCGGATTCAGCACCGGCATCAGCGCCGACTGGAATTCGCCCTCGCTGCCGTGCGGTAGCGTCGAACTGCGGCAGGCGTGGTCGTCGGCGGCCATCGCCAGCACACCGCCGAACTTCGAGGTACCGGCGGCATTGGCGTGCTTGAACACGTCGCCGCAGCGGTCCACGCCCGGGCCCTTGCCGTACCACATGCCGAACACGCCATCGACCTTCGCGCCCGGGAACAGGTTGGTCTGCTGCGTGCCCCAGACCATCGTCGCACCCAGGTCCTCGTTGAGGCCGGGGGTGAATTTCACGCCGGCGGCGGCCAGATGCTTCTTGGCCTTCCACAGCTCCAGGTCGAAGCCGCCCAGCGGGCTGCCGCGGTAGCCGCTGATGAAGCCGGCGGTGTCGAGGCCGGCCGCCTGATCGCGCAGCCGCTGCATCAGCGGCAGCCGGACCAGCGCCTGCACGCCCGACAGATAGATGCGGCCCTCGGTCCGGGTGAACTTGTCGTCCAGGGTGTAGGCGTGGTCGACGGCCGGCGAGGCGGCCGGGCGAAGGGCGGAGGGCTGCGACATGGGAGAAGCGTCCTTGGCGGCGACCGCAGGCGGTCGGCGCATGGCGAATGCGGGGAGAGTGGCCGGCGAACCGGATGCAAAAATTCTAGCAGGAACAGAGGGTTGGGCGATCATGGCACGGTCGGCGCGGGGTCGGCATGCATACGCTGCCGGACGGATGCGCCCACCGAAGCGGGACGAGGTCGGCAGAAATGGTGCAGAATGTGACCAAATACGCTGACACCATCACCATGAATGGTGGAGCTTTCGGGGACAAGAAAACCTGCAATGGATCAGCGGGTTGCGTATTTTTCGTGACGTAATTCCGGCAATTGGCACGAATCTTGTTTGCCGCGCCAAGGCAACAGGAAAGACGGTAATCGCGGTTGAAAAGCCTGCCGCACCCGGTCTGCCGGGTCCGCGCACGGTGATGCCTGCTCCGCCCGAAGGGCCTGCGCTCGACGGGCGGTCTGCATGGCAATCGACAACATGGCGACGCGTGGGGACTTGCGTCGCTTCTACGGGTGAACGGGGCGGCCAATTCGCGGCCGGACCCAGGGGGAGTTTCAGTGCTGGCCAAACCGACTTGCATCGCCGAAACCGCGCGCCGTTCGATCGTCGCCTTCGCACTGTTCGCCGCCACGCTCGTCGCGAGTCCGGCCGCCTGGTCGCAGACCGCGGTCAACACCGCCACGATCACGCCGCCGGCCACCGTCACCGACCCGAACGCCGGCAACAACAGCGCGACCGACAGCGACACCGTCGTCCGCAGCGCCAACCTCGCGCTCGCCAAGACGGCGACGCCGAATCCGGTGATCCTCGGCCAGACCCTCAGCTACACCCTCACGGTCACCAACGGCGGCCCCAGCGCCATCCTCGCCAGCGACACGTTCTCGATCGAGGAAAGCCTGCCCGCCGGCCTGACCGGCTGCAGCTACACGCCCTCCGGCGGCACTTTCAACGTCGGCAGCATTGCGCCGGGCGCGACCGGCACCGGCACCTGGACGGGGCTTGCCCTCGCCAACGGCGGCAGCGCGACGCTGACCATCGTCTGCACCGTCGGCAATGCGACGGCTGCCAGCATCACCAACACTGCCACCGTGCTGCCGCCGACCGGCGTCAGCGATCCGGACTGCTCGGGTTCACCGGTCGCCTGCGCCGGCAACAACACCGGCACGGCCGGCACCACGGTCAATCGCCCGCAGCTGACGATCACCAAGACGGCGAGCGCGGCTTCGTTCACGGTGGGCGTGCCTGCGAGCTACACGCTGCAGGTGGACAACACCGGCACGGCGGCGACGACGGCCGCGGCGACGATCACCGACACGATCCCGACCGGTCTGACGATCGGCACGCTGCCGGCGGGCTGCACGAGTGCGGGCCAGACCGTGACCTGCACCATCGCGGCGGGCCTCGCCGCGGGCGGCAGCACGAGCTTCGTGATCCCGGTGACGCCGACGACTGCGGCGCAGCCGAGCGTGAGCAACACGGCAAGCGTCACGGGCGGCGGCGATCCGACCTGCCCGGCGGCCGCGCATTGCACCAGCACGGCGGGTCCGACGCCGGTGGATGCGCCGGTGCTGACGCTGACGAAGACCGCTTCGGCGGCGAGCTTCACGGTGGGTGTGCCGGCCAGCTACACGCTGCAGGTGGACAACACCGGCACGGCGGCGACCACTGCGGCCGCGACCATCACCGACACGATCCCGACCGGTCTGACGATCGGGACGCTGCCTGCGGGCTGCACGGCGGCGGGCCAGACGGTGACGTGCACGATCGCGGCGGGTCTTGCCGCGGGCGGCAGCACGAGCTTCGTGATCCCGGTGACGCCGACGGTGTCGGCACAGCCGAGCGTGACCAACACGGCGAGTGTGACGGGCGGCGGCGATCCGACCTGCCCGGCGGCGGCGCACTGCACGAGCACGGCCGGCCCGACGCCGGTGGATGCGCCGGTGCTGACGCTGACGAAGACCGCTTCGGCGGCGAGCTTCACGGTGGGCGTGCCTGCGAGCTACACGCTGCAGGTGGACAACACCGGCA
>JAEWNA010000305.1 GCA_023392975.1 Pseudomonadota bacterium
GGCCGGTGCCGAGCGCCATTGCGCCTTTCGCCAGCAATCCGCCGCCGGCGGTGCCGCCGACCGTGGCCGCCGCGGCGGCCGCCGGCTTCGCTGCCGCGCCGAGGCCACCGACGACCAGCGTGGTGAACGCCGCGCCCGGCGCGGAATTGCGGGCGAACTCGCCGAAGCGCCGGATCAGGTCCTCGCGCAGGGCGGCGCGTGCGCGCGACAGGCGCTTGCGCACCGCGGCGTCGGTCAGGCCCAGCAGCATCGCCACCTGCTGCGAGCTCTGGCCCTCGCGATAGAACAGCAGCAGCGCTTCGCGGCTGTCCTCGGGCAGCGCGGCGATGAGTTCGGCCGCGGCGGATTCGCGCTCGTCGTCCAGCACGTGGTGCATAGGCTGCGGGCCGGGGTCGGCGGCCAGCGCCAGTGCCAGCTCCGCGTTCGGGCCGTCCAGCGGCCGGTCGCCGAGCCGGCGCAGGTGGTCGCGGGCCAGATTGCGCGCGATCTGGCGCAGCCACGGCAGGAAACTGTCGGGATTGTGCAGGCGATCGAGATGCTGCCAAGCGTTGAGGAAGGCCTCCTGGGCGATGTCCTCGCTGGCGTGGGTGTCGCGGGTGATCGCCAGCGCGACCGCGGTGACGGTGCTCTGGCAGGCGGCGACGATCCGGCCATAGGCGCCGCGGTCGCCCGCACGGGCGGCGGGCAGTTCGGTGGCGATCAGGCTTTCGATGGCGAAGGCGGTCATGGTCGGACGTCGCTCCGGAGGGGCATGATGCCAAGACGTCGCGGGGCGGGGAATGTGACCGAGCCGTTCAGCCGACCGGTCAACCGACGGCGTCGCGGCGCGTTGATGGCGTCATCGGGCCGCCGGCCCGCCCACGACCACGAGGCACACCCGTGAAGAACGCCATGAAGTACATCACTCCGCGCACCACGCTGCTCGCCCTCGGCCTGACGCTCGCCGGTGCCGCTCCCGTGCTGCTCGCCCAGACCGCGCCCGCGGCTGGTCAGCCCGGTCAGCCGGGCCAGGCCCGCCAGTATCCGAAACTCGACGCCAACGGCGACGGCGTCATCGACCGCGCCGAAGCCGCAAAGTCGCCGCGCTTCGCCGAGATGTTCGACAAGCTCGACACCAACCACGACGGCAAGATCAGCGCCGACGAGCGTCCGCAACGCCACGGCGACCGTGGTGGTCGCGGCGGCCCGGGTGGCCAAGCCGGCGGAATGGCCAAGCTCGACGCCAACGGCGATGGTGTGATCGATCGCGCCGAGGCGGCCAAGGCGCCGCGCCTGTCGCAGAACTTCGACAAGCTCGACACCAACCACGACGGCAAGCTCGGCGCCGACGAGCGTCCGAAGCCCGGCCGCGGCGAAGGCCGTCATGGCAGTGGCGACCCCGGTGCGCGGATGGCGCAGATGGACAAGAACGGCGACGGCAAGTTCAGTCGCGATGAACTTGCCGGCCACCAGCGTGCGCTGGACCACTTCGCCGACATCGACGCGAACAAGGACGGTTTCCTCACCCGCGAGGAAATGATGGCGTACCACAAGGCGCATCGCGGCGAGCGCGGTCCGGGTGGCCCGCAGGCGACGCCGCAGCCCAACCGCTGACCGAAGAACCCCTGCACCAGCTCCGATCGAGATCGGCTGCTGCGTGCTTGCGGCGGCGACGCCCCGGGCCGTCGCCGCCGCTTTTTTCTCCGTCGCGCCGCGGCGTCAGCGGCTGGCGGCCTTCAGGATGTCCCAGCGTTCGTCGTCGCGCCGCACTTCCAGCGTGCGCCGCTCGCTGCGCGGCTTGCCGTCCGGGCCGGTGTCGCGCAGTTCCAGCGCAACCGAGCCCGTGCCCGAGCCATCGGTGCGGTAGTCGGAGACCGCGATCGTCAGCGCCGTCGCGGCGTCGGCGCAGGACGACTGCGGCACCAGTTCGCGGCCCTCGGCGGCCTCGAGCTTCGCCAGCACCGTCTGGGTCGGGTCGGCGGCATCCACCGACAGGCAGACGATCTTCGCGTCGTGCGCCTTGAGTTCGGCGTCGATCAGCATCGCCGCGAGCGCGCTCGGCGTGGCGACGACGTAGCGCTTGCCGTCGAGCGCGGCCTGCGGGTCGAACACGGTGTCGTCGGTCGCGGCGGCCGGCGCCTGCGCAGGTGCGGCCGCGACCGGCGCGTCGGTCGTGCCGGTGCGATGCCAGGCCATCAGGCCGAACGCCAGCGCGATCGCGATGCCCAGCATCAGCCCCGCGCGCAGCCGGAACGCGCGCTTGCGGGCGAGCGCCTCGACCCCGGCGTCCCGGAACTGCGTGGACGAGACGTCGAGGTAGCGCGTGGGGGAGCGCCCGGAATCGAGCAGGCCCGCCTCGCGCAGGATCTCCCGCGCCTGCGGCTGGTCCTCGGATTTCACCACCCACACCGCCGCGGGCGGGTCCTCGTTCGCCGATTCGCGGTAGCTGAAGGTGCCGCGGCGCGCACCCTTGTAGGAGCGGCCGTTGCTGACGCGCACCTCGATGCCCTGTTCGCGCAGCAGTTGGGCGACGCGTTCGACGTTTTCCAGACGCGGGCTGGAGAAGACCTGGCGCATGCGGTCAGGCCTTCGGCGCGTCGACGGGCAGCACCCGGATCATGCCTTCCTGCGCAGTGCTGGCGACCAGCCGCCCCTGCAGGTCGAACACCATGCCGCGGGCGAGGCCGCGCGCGTTCTGCGCGCTGGGGCTGTCGATCGAGTACAGCAGCCACTCGTCGGCGCGGAACGGGCGATGGAACCACATCGCGTGGTCCAGCGAGGCCATCTGCACGTTCGGCTGGTAGTAGCTGATGCCGTGCGGGAAGGTGGTGGTGCCCAGCAGGTGGAAGTCCGAGGCGTAGGCGAGCAGCGCGCGATGCAGCTCGGGCGAATCGCCCACGGGCTCGCTGAGCTTGAACCAGACCTGCTGGTAGGGCGGGCGCTTCGGCGGGTTGAGGTCGTCGCGCGGATAGATCGGGCGGAATTCGAACGGGCCCATGCGGTTGAGCCAGCGCTGGATCTTGCTCGGCAGCGTCGCCAGCACTTCCGGCGGCGGCGGCACGGTCGGGTCGACGTCCTCCGGGCGCGGCACCTCCGGCATCGAGATCTGGTGCTCCGGGCCGGGCTCGTGGATCTGGAACGACGCCGCGAACACGAAGATCGGCTTGCCGTGCTGGATCGCCGTCACCCGGCGCACCGAAAAGCTGCCGCCGTCGCGGGTGCGGTCGACCTCGTAGACGATCGGCGCGGTGATGTCGCCGGCGCGCAGGAAGTAGGCGTGCAGCGAATGCGCGTCGCGCGCGCCCTTCCCGGGATCGGCGGAGTCCAGGGTGGCCTGCGCTGCGGACAGCGCCTGGCCCACCACCTGGCCGCCGAACACGTACTTGGTGCCGATGTCGCGGCTCTGGCCGCGGAAGAGGTTGTCCTCCAGGCGCTCCAGCGACAGCAGTTCGATCAGTTCGGAGACGGGCGAGGTCATGGGCATGCCGGGGGGAAGGTGGCCGGAATTATAGGCACCCGTGCCCGGCACCGCCCCGGCCGGACGGCACGGGACGCAGCGTCGCGCGACTGCACTCGCCGGGTCCGGGCGCGCGTGCGACCCTGTCGGCCCGTCCGGAGGCCCGTCCCATGACCTTCCTCGTCGCTCCGCGCGTCCACGATCTCGGCGGCTTCGAGGTCCGCCGCGCCGTGCCGTCGATCCAGGCCCGCAGCGTCGGCCCGTTCGTGTTCGTCGACCACATGGGCCCGGCCGTGTTCGCGCCCGGGCACGGCATCGACGTCCGCCCGCATCCGCACATCGGCCTGGCGACGGTGACCTTCCTGTGGGCCGGGCGCATCGACCACCGCGATTCGCTGGGCAGCGCGCAGACCATCGGCCCCGGCGACGTCAACTGGATGACCGCCGGCCGTGGCATCGTGCATTCCGAGCGCACGCCGCCCGGGCCGCGGGCCGACGGGCACGCGCTGCACGGGCTGCAGACCTGGGTCGCGTTGCCGCAGGCGCACGAGGAGACCGCGCCGGCCTTCCACCACCATGCCGCCGCGACGCTGCCGGTCCTGGACGTGCCCGGCGGCCGGCTGCGCGTGGTCGCCGGTCGCGGCTATGGTGCCAAATCGCCGGTGCGGGTGTTCGCCGACACGCTGTACGTCGCGATCGATCTCGACGCCGACGGCGAGGTCGCGCTCGATGCCACCCATCGCGAACGCGCGCTGTACGTGCTCGACGGGGAGGCGCAGCTCGATGGCGCCGACCTCCCCGCGATGCACCTGGTCGTGCTCGACGACGGCGTGCGCCACACGCTGCGCGCGAAGACGCCGCTCAAGGCGATGCTGCTCGGCGGCGAGCCGCTGGACGGCCCGCGCCACCTGTGGTGGAACTTCGTGTCCTCGTCGAAGGACCGCATCGAGCAGGCGAAGGACGACTGGCGCGACGGCCGCTTCGGCGCCGTGCCGGGGGACGACGAGCGCCTGCCGCTGCCGGAGCGGTGACGGGCGCCGCCGGACGGCGACGCCCGCGCCGCGCTCAGAAGCGCCGCGCCACCGCGATGAACATGGCCGGGACGGTGCGCGTGTCGTCCTCCAGCAGCGGGCTGTCGGCCAGTTCGTTCGGCAGCACGTCGATGTTCACGCCGACGATGCCGGTCCAGTGTTCGCCGAAGGGGGCGATCACCGCCAGCCGTGCGTGCGGGACCACCGCGCTGCCCGGCCGGTAGTCCGGGACGCCACGCGCCGCTTCGGCCGGCAGCACGCCGTAGTAGTAATTCGCCGTGCGGCGCGACAACGCGGTCACGCCCACGCCGGGGATCACCGTCACCCGCCCGGCATGCAGCGGGTAGCGGTAGTCCAGCGAAGCGTCCTGGCCCTTGCTGTGGCCGCTGATGTCGCTGCGCAGCTCCAGTTCGAACTCGCCGGCGGCGGTGGAGGTCACGGTCGCCGACACCCCGGCATCCACGCCGGTGCCGCGGTCGTCCAGCAGGTCGCGATCGATGCCGTGCTCGGCCAGCGCGGTGCGTCCGAACTCGTCGCGGTCGACGCCGTCGAAGCGCGCGGCGACGAAGCCCGAGAGCGAGAACGTGTCGGTGGCGACGAACTTCCAGCCGAGCGAGGGGCCCTTGACGTAGAAGCGCTCGCCTTCGTGATAGATGTAGGGAAAGGGACGCAGCCGGCTGGTCTCGCCGGCGTAGAGCGGGCTGCGGGCGGCGACCGCGATGCCGATGTTCCAGGCGTCGTCCTGGGCCTGGCAGGACAGGGGGGCGACGAACGACAGCGCGAGCGCGCCCGACAACAGGCGGGGGATCGAAAAGTGCATGAGGCATCCTTGCTGGGGGAGAGGGATGCAGGGCGAGCACGACCGCATCCGCGAGCCGCTTCCATGTCGCCCTGCGCAAAACGCGGTGGAGCTTATGCGAGACTTCTCGCCATTCGCAACCGCATGCAGCGTGCAAACGGATGCAGGGCGGCGATTTGCAAAGCCCGTCTCGTTGCCGGACGCCTCAGGGGTGCAGCCGCTCCCACGACACCGCGGCCATGATCCGCGCCCACGGGAACAGCGGGCCCGGGTCGCGCTTGCGCGGGACCTGCACGGTCGGGTCGTCGACGGCCTGTTCCATCTCGCGGTCCAGGTCCTCGTGGCCGGCGATGAACTTCACCGACGGGAACTGCGCCTGCAACTGCGCGAGCAGGCCGATCAGCGCGACGATCTGCGCCTCGGGATAGGGCTCGTCCATCGCCTGGTGCTTCGAATCGCGCCAGTGCGGGTAACGGCCGGTGTTGACCAGTTCGATGCCGATCGAGCGCGGGTTGTAGCCGCGCACGTGGTGGGCCACGCGATCGGGCCGCACGTACAGCGTGACGCTGCCGTCGCGGTCGACGTAGTAATGGCCGCTGTTGCCGGTGCCGCTGCCTTCGTACAGCACCTTTTCGCCGAACTCGCGGGCCGAGGCCAGCGTCGGCGTTTCGGTGCAGTGGATGACCACGAGGTCGATCTGCGACAGCGGGCGCGCGTCGAGCTTCAGCTCGTAGGGCAGGGGATCGACATGGATCGGTGGCGGGGGCGGGAGGGGCGGGAGGTCGGGCAGCATGGCCCGGATGCTAGCATTGCGCGATGTCGCTGCCGCCTCCCGATTCCGAGCTCCACCAGCTGATGACGCAGTTTCCGCGCGCCGGGACGGTGCGCTGGATCGGCCTGCGCCCGGCCCGCGACCTGCCGATGCGCGAGGTCGACGCCGCCGACGCCGTGGCCGGCAAGGGCCTGGTCGGCGACCGCTACGCCTCCGGCAGCGGCAAGCGCGGCCTCACCCTGATCCAGGCCGAGCACCTGCCGGCGATCGCGTCGCTCGCGGGGCGGGAGACGGTGTTCCCGTCCATGCTCCGCCGCAACGTCGTCGTCGAAGGCCTGCCGCTGATCGCGCTGAAGGGCCGCCGCTTCCGCATCGGCCAGGTGCTGTGCGAAGGCACGGCGCCCTGCGATCCGTGCTCGAAGATGGAAACCGTCCTCGGCCCGGGCGGCTACAACGCCATGCGCGGCCATGGCGGCCTGTGCGCCCGCATCCTCGAAGGCGGCACGCTCCGGCTCGGCGATGCGGTGACCTGGGTCGAAGATGCCGCGAGCGTGCGCGAATGAAGCCGGACGATGGCTATCTTTCGGACCAGTGGGCCGATTACCGGCGTCGCGTGCGCTGGCATGTGGGCGTGCTCATCGCGGGCATCCTGCTTGTCCCGCTCTGTGCCGTCGCGCTGGAATACCGGACGAATCCGGTGGCTATCGGCGTGCCCGCGGCCGCGTGGATCGTGACCTTCATCGTCTCGACACTCCGCCTTCAGTTCTTTCCCTGCCCGAACTGCGGCGAGCCGTTCGCCTTCAAGGTCGTCAACAATCTGCCGTATTTCGTGAAGGCCTGCGTGCACTGCGGGCTTCCGAAATGGGGGCACTGAGTCCATGATCGCTGCCCCTCGCTTCCGCGGACTGCCGCGGATGCCTTTCCCTTCCTGATCGCCTTTCGACACCATGCGCGGCCACTGCATCCTTTCCCACGGCTTCGAGAGCGGCCCCGATGCCGGCAAGGTGACGGCGCTGGCCGCGGTCGCCGAGCGGTTCGGCTGGACCCACGAGCGTCCCGATTACACCGATCTCGACGCCAAGCGCGAGGTCAGCGAACTCGGCGACGTGCCGACCCGGCTGGAGCGCCTGCGCGGCCTCGCGCGGATGGCCGCGAGCACCGGGCCGCTGGTGCTCGCCGGTTCCAGTCTCGGCGCGTACATCTCGGCGCGGGTGTCGCTGGACGTGCCGACCGTCGGCCTGTTCCTGATGGCGCCGCCGCTGCGGATGGGGCCGATGCCCGGCCTCGACGCGGCCGCGGTGCCGCTGTCGATCGTGCATGGCTGGGACGACACGCTGATCCCGGCGATGGACGTGGCGCACTGGGCCGAAGCGCATCGCGCGCGGCTGCTGATGGTTGACGACGGCCATCGCCTGGATGCGCACGTGCAGGACGTCGCCGACGCCTTCGCCGCGCTGCTGGCCGGCCTGTCGGCCTGATGCGCGTGGCGTCGGTCCTTTTCCTTCGATCCTCCCCGACATGACCTTCTTCGTCAGCTGCGCCAAGGGCCTGGAATACCTGCTGGCCGACGAACTGCTCGCGCTCGGCTGCACGCGCGCGACCGCGGCACGCGCCGGCGCGAACGCCGAGGGCACCCAGGCCGACGCGCTACGCGCGGTGCTGTGGTCGCGGCTCGCCAGTCGCGTGCTGTGGCCGATCGCCGAATACGACTGCGCCGACGAACACGCGCTCTATGCCGGCGCGCGCGCGGTCGACTGGGCCGTGCACCTGCGCCAGGGCATGACCCTCGCGGTCGACGCGCACGTGTCCGGCGACGCGATCACGCATGCGCGCTACGCCGCGCAGCGGATCAAGGACGCGGTGGTCGACAGCATCCGCG
>JAEWNA010000306.1 GCA_023392975.1 Pseudomonadota bacterium
ATGCGGTGTCGGTGCGGACATGGCGTGGTCGGGCGGAGGGCGGTGCGACGAGCGTCGCGGAACGATGCGGACGCCGTGCAGTGTACGGCCTGGGCGCCGCCGCGGCCCCCGGTGCAAATCCGGAGTGCGGGGCTATACTCGGGCGCATCCCGGGTCCACGACCCGCTCGACATCAGCACCGCGGGGAGCTCGCATGGATATCGCCGAACTGTTGGCGTTCTCGGTCAAGAACAAGGCGTCGGACCTGCACCTGTCCGCCGGCCTGCCGCCGATGATCCGGGTCGACGGCGACGTACGCCGGATCAACATCCCGGCGCTGGACCACAAGCAGGTCCATTCGCTGGTCTACGACATCATGTCGGACAAGCAGCGCCGCGACTACGAGGAATTCCTCGAGTGCGACTTCTCGTTCGAGATCCCCGGCCTGGCGCGCTTCCGCGTCAACGCCTTCAACCAGAACCGCGGCGCCGGCGCCGTGTTCCGCACGATTCCCTCGGAAGTGCTGACCCTGGAAGACCTGGCCTGCCCGCCGATCTTCCGCGAGCTGATCGACCAGCCGCAGGGGCTGATCCTGGTCACCGGCCCGACCGGCTCGGGCAAGTCGACCACGCTGGCGGCGATGGTCGACCACATCAACAAGAGCGAGTACGGCCACATCCTCACCGTCGAGGACCCGATCGAATTCGTCCACACCTCGCAGAAGTGCCTGATCAACCAGCGCGAGGTCCATCGCGACACCCACGGCTTCAATGAAGCGCTGCGCTCGGCGCTCCGCGAGGACCCCGACTACATCCTCGTCGGCGAAATGCGCGACATCGAGACCATCCGCCTGGCGCTGACCGCCGCGGAGACCGGCCACCTCGTGTTCGGCACGCTGCACACCAGCTCGGCCGCGAAGACCATCGACCGCATCATCGACGTGTTCCCCGCCGGCGAGAAGCCGATGGTGCGTTCGATGCTGTCCGAATCGCTGCGCGCGGTGATCTCGCAGGCGCTGCTGAAGAAGGTCGGCGGCGGCCGCACCGCGGCGTGGGAGATCATGGTCGGCACCCCCGCCATCCGCAACCTGATCCGCGAGGACAAGGTCGCGCAGATGTATTCGTCGATCCAGACCGGCCAGAACTTCGGCATGATGACCCTCGACCAGCACCTGCAGGACCTGGTCAAGCGCAGCCTCATCACCCGCCAGCAGGCCAAGAGCTACGCGAAGGACAAGCGCTTGTTCGAGTGACGGCCCCACGGCCGAGACGCACGCAACGACGAGTCCACGCACCGGAGTGACCCATGAGCACCATCGACTTCACCTCCTTCCTCAAGCTGATGGCGCACCAGAAGGCGTCGGACCTGTTCATCACCGCGGGCATGCCGCCGGCGATGAAGGTCCACGGCAAGATATCGCCGATCACCCAGAACGCGCTGACCCCGCAGCAGAGCCGCGACCTGGTGCTGAACGTGATGACCCCGGCGCAGCGCGAGGAGTTCGAGAAGACGCACGAGTGCAACTTCGCGATCGGCGTGTCCGGCGTGGGCCGCTTCCGCGTGAGCTGCTTCTACCAGCGCAACCAGGTCGGCATGGTGCTGCGCCGGATCGAATCGAAGATCCCGACGGTCGAGGAACTCGCGCTGCCGCCGATCATCAAGACGCTGGCGATGACCAAGCGCGGCATCATCATCTTCGTCGGCGCCACCGGCACCGGCAAATCGACCTCGCTGGCGGCGATGATCGGTTACCGCAACCAGAATTCGACCGGCCACATCATCACGATCGAGGATCCGATCGAATTCGTGCACAAGCACGAGGGCTGCATCATCACCCAGCGCGAGATCGGCATCGACACCGACAGCTGGGAGAACGCGCTGAAGAACACCCTGCGCCAGGCGCCGGACGTGATCATGATCGGCGAGGTGCGCACCCGCGAGGGCATGGATTACGCCATCGCCTTCGCCGAAACCGGCCACCTGGTGCTGTGCACGCTGCACGCGAACAACGCCAACCAGGCGATGGACCGCATCATCAACTTCTTCCCCGAGGACCGTCGCAGCCAGCTGCTGATGGATCTCTCGCTGAACATGAAGGGCGTGGTCGCGCAACAGCTGATCCCGACCCCCGACGGCAAGGGCCGCAAGGTCGCGATGGAAATCCTGCTCGGCACGCCGCTGGTGCAGGACTACATCCGAGACGGCGAGATCCACAAGCTGAAGGAGGTCATGAAGGAATCGACCAACCTCGGCATGAAGACCTTCGACCAGGCCCTGTTCGAGCTGTACCAGGCCGGCGAGATCACCTACGAGGACGCGCTGCGCCACGCCGACTCGCAGAACGAGGTGCGCCTGAAGATCAAGCTCGCCCAGGGCGGCGACGCCCGCACCCTGGCCGCCGGCCTGGACGGGGTGGAGGTCGCCGAAGTGCGTTGATCCCGGCCGCCGGGCGGGGTGTCTCCCCGTCCGGCGCTGTTCGTCGGGACTGCTGGTACGCCGGCGGACCGGTGTGCTGGACACTGCGCCACGTCACATCGCCCGGCGGGCGTCCGTGACCACACAACTTGATCGATCGTATCCATTCGGGTGCTGCATGGCTGATACGAGACTGCGGGCAGTGGCCACTGCCGAACCATGCCGGGCGGCGTTCCGTTTCGGTCCGGAAACCATACCCGCGCCCATGCGCACGGGCGATGCCCCGTTCCGTAGTTCGCGGATGGCCGAGGCGGCGGGCGCCCGCCAGGCGCAGCAGGCGGACGCGCCGCAGCCGGAGAACCGGGTCGCGGTCGGGGCGCGCTGAGCCCCGTCGGGCGGGCGGGGAACTTCCGCGCGGACGGCGGGTCACAATCGCCGGGCCCGACGGAACGGGCCCTGGGATGGAACAGCGAACGCGCCGCCCTCGGGCGGCGCGCTTCGTTTCCGGCGCCGCCGACGGGTTACAGTAACGG
>JAEWNA010000309.1 GCA_023392975.1 Pseudomonadota bacterium
CCGCAGCTGCATCGACGCCGATGCCGGTCGCCGCGCCCGTCGCCTCCGCGCCGCGGCACTACGCGCTGATCCTCGACTACGGCCAGGATGCGCTGCTGGCGCGACTGAACCTGATCCGCGGCGCGCAGCGCAGCATCGACGTGCAGACCTACATCTTCGACGAGGACGATGCCGGCCACCTGATCCTCGACGAACTGCTGGCCGCGGCGCGACGCGGCGTGAAGGTGCGGCTGCTGGTCGACCAGCTCGCCGCGCTCAAGCGGGTGGAGACGTTCGCGGCGCTCGCCGGCGCCCACGCCAACTTCGAGATGCGGGTCTACAACCCGGTGCTCGGCCGCGCCCACTTCGGCTATCCCATGTACGCCTGGGCCACGGTCTGCTGCTTCCGCCGGCTCAACCAGCGGATGCACACCAAGCTGATCGTGGTCGACGACCTGGTCGGCATCACCGGCGGCCGCAATTACCAGAACGACTACTACGACTGGGACGCGCGCTACAACTTCCGCGACCGCGACATCCTCGTCGCCGGGCCCGCGGTGGCCGACATGGCCGCCGAGTTCGACACGTTCTGGAACGCGCCGCTGAGCACGCCGCTGAGCCGGCTGCGCGACGTCGGCCGTTACGTGCTGCGCGAGGGCGTGCCCGCGATGCCACACGTGCCGCCGGAGTTGCCCAGGCGGGTCGAGGCGATCGGTCGCGACGCCGACGACACCGCGCTGGTGCGCAGCCGCCTGGCCGACGCCGCGATGCCGGTGCGCGCGCTCCGCTACATCGGCGACACGCCCGAGAAGCACGGCGACGGCGATGCCACCCCGTCGCCCTCCTCGAAACTGCTGCGGTCGCTGATCGCGTCCGCCGACGAGCGCGTGCTGCTGCAGACACCCTACCTGGTGCTGTCGAAGCGGGCGCAGGCGCTGTTCCTCGACCTGCAGCGGCGCGAAAAGCCGCCGAAGGTGCTGGTCTCCACCAACAGCCTGGCGGCGACCGACGCCTTCATCCCGTACGCGCTGTCCTACAAGTACAAGCGTCGCTACCTGCGCGATTTCAAGTTCGAGATCCACGAGTTCAAGCCGTTCCCGCAGGATGCGCCGATCGACGTGGAAGCGACCGGCACGGTCGAGATCGCCTGGGACGAGGACGGCACGCCGATGGTGCTGCCCGGCCCGCGCGCGGACGAGGCTTCGCGGTCCGTCGCCGTTGCCGGCAGTGGGAGCGGGGGCGGCAGCAGCGGTGTCGGCAGCGGGAGCGGCAGCCGCTCGCCCGACCGCCCCACGCCGCTGGCGCGCGAGTACTCGGCGCTGCGCTATTCCAAGCGCGGCAGCAACGAACGCGTGCCGCTGCTGCGCGGCGGCACCCGCTTCGGCCTGCACGCCAAGTCGCTGGTGATCGACGACCGCGTGGCGGTGATCGGCAGCCACAATTTCGATCCCCGCGGCGACCACTACAACACCGAGGGGCTGGTGGTGATCGAGGACCCCGCGTTCGCGCGCGCGCTGGCCGCGAGCATCGAGCGCGACATGCGACCCGAGAACGCCTGGACCATCGCCCGCCGCGACAAGCCGCCGATCTTCTCGGGGCTGGAATACTCGCTGGCGAAGATCTCCGAGCACCTGCCGCTGTTCGACTTCTGGCCGGTGCGCTACGCCACCAGCTACGAATTCGTGCCCGGACCCGAGTGCCCCGAGCCGCTGTCGCCGCGCGATCCGGAATTCCGCCGCTGCTATCGCCCGGTCGGCGATTTCCCCGAGGTCGCGCCGGCGATCCGGCCGCTGACCCGCATCTTCACCGCGTTCGGCGCGGGGCTGGCGCCGATCCTGTAGGCCGGCCTTACCCCACCTGCGCGATCCAGTCCTGCAGGTTGTAGTAGTTCGTCACCCGCGCGATGCGGCCGTCGCGCAGCGCGAAGAACGCGCCGCCGGGCAGGACGTAGGTCTGGCCGTTCGCAGGCGGCAGGCCCTCGTCGTCGGCGAGGTATTCGCCGTGGACCACGTACTCGGCCGCGGCGCGGGAGCCGTCGGGCGAGGCCATCACCACGATGTCGCGCAGCTGCTCGCGATAGCTGCGGTCCATCCGCGCCATGAATGCGACGAAGGCATCGCGGCCGGTCTCGCGTTCGCCCTGGTTGAGGTCGTGGACGACATCGTCGGTCAGCAGCGCGAGCATCGCGTCGCGATCGCCGCGATTGAAGGCGGCGTAGTAGTCGAGCACGAGCGTGATCGCGCGATCGTGCGCGCGGGTGCCGTCGATGATCATGGCGCACTCCTGGTCTCGTCGTCGTCGAGCACGCGCTCGACCGCGTCGCGGTGGAAGAAATAGACCTCGCCCAGCAGGAACCGCCAGCGCGTGGCGAAGCTGCGGTAGCGCGTGGTCGGCGTCGGCGAGCCCAGGCACTGGATGCCGATGTCGCGACAGATGCGCAGGGCGCGCGAAAGATGCAGCGGGTCGCTGACCACGATCGCGCGGGTCAGCTTGCGCGGCGCCATCAGCGCCGCGGCCTGGCCGAGGTTCTCGCGGGTGTTGTGCGAGGCCGTCTCGATCAGGATCGCGCTGTCCGGCACGCCGTTGCGCAGGGCGTAGCGACGCCCGACCTGCGACTCCGAGAAGCGCGCACCGGTGCCGCCGAAGCCGCCGGTGAAGATCAGCGTCGGCGCCAGTCCGCGCTTGTAGAGATCGATGCCGTGGCGCAACCGCTCCTCGAACACCGGCGACGGCCGCGCGTCGTAGGCGGCGGCGCCCAACACCACGATGGCGTCGGCGCGCACGTCGTCGCCGGCGGCTTCGTCGCGGGCGCCGACCAGCATGATGTAGGCCGCCACGCCGGCCAGCCACAGCAGCGCCAGCAGGATCAGCCGGCGCAGCCAGCGCCAGCGGCCGCGCCGGCGTCGCCGGCCGCCGGATGCG
>JAEWNA010000330.1 GCA_023392975.1 Pseudomonadota bacterium
CCTCTGTGGTGTGCGGATGAAGCCCAGGTGTGCCGACGATGGGCGGGCGCGGAACAAGCGACATCTTCTCCGCCATCGGCATCGGAATCGGAGCTGCAGCCATTCGCGGGCCTTCGCCTCCAGCAGACCACGACGGCGCATCGGCGGCCTGCGCCAGGTGTCCGGTGGCGCGCAGCCGCATGGGCACGACCACGATCTCGTGTCCGCCCCGCGGGTCGACGAAATGCGCTTCCACGCGCATCACGATCGTATCGGTCGGCGGCGTCGATTCAGGGGATACCGACACCGGTCCACCCACAGGCGCCTGCGACGCATTCGGCGGGATCGCATTCGATGCATCGAGATTGGAAGGCGACAGGACAGCCGGGAGAAGGGATGCCCACGGAAAGATCGACGCTGGCGTCGCATCCGGAAGCGATTCCGCAGCGCTTGGCAACGATGGCGCAATCCCGACGGGAACCCGGGCAGCATCGGCCATCAACACCGACGACATCGAAGATGCGGGCCACGATGGTGCAGGCAGCGGTGGCGCAGACGACGGCACGATCGAAGGCCGGATCAGTGGCGAAACGGGCCACGATGGCGCGGGCGGCGACGCTTGCCGATCCGGCATCACCCACGGCAGGAAGGCCGGCACGCGAGCACCGGTATCCTTCATCCCGGGCGAAGAGGGCTGTGGGACGGCGGCAGACGGCAGGAGTTCAATCATCGGATGTGTCTCCATTCGCGGCGACGATCAGCGAAGCCATGCGGTCGAACATGCGTTTCTCATCACGATCGGCCGCTTCAGCGAGGAGGCGACCATGGCGGGACTCGGCCACGCGCACGTCAGCGCGCGCGCGCACTTGCGCATCGCGGGCAAGCGCGTACTCACGCGCCCGCTCGGCGAGCGCATCCGTACGGGCGGCGACATCGTCGAGCGCGCGTGTCTCGAATGCTGAGACCGCCTGCAACAGCGCCAGATCGAAATTCGGCGCGGTGAGCACGCCCTCGCGCCTCCGCGCGATCACCTCTGCGGCGACCTCGGCATCGTCGCGGGATTGCGCCGCCACGCGAACCGCCGCGGCGGCGGCATCGCGATCGCGCTCGGCCAGCGCTTCCCGGAAGGCGCGCCACCTCACGAGGCTGGACACCGCAGCGATGCCGTCCTCCTTCATGCCGACGCCCCCGCCTGCAGGGCTGCCGACAGCCGGCGCAGGGTTTCCGAGCGCGACGTCGCTTCGATCGGCCGCTGCTGCAACACCGCCTCCAGCGGTCCTTGCAGATCGATCGCTGCATCGAGCGCCGGGTTCGTGCCGCGCTGATGCGCACCGAGCTCGATCAGATCCCGGGAGGCGGCGTACACGGCCATGCGCTTCCTGAGCTCGCGGGCGAGCTGCAGATCGCTATCCGGCGCGACCTGGTGCATCAGGCGACTGGCGCTGCGCAGCACATCGATCGCCGGGTGATGGCCGCGGGAAGCGAGATCGCGATCGAGGACGATGTGCCCGTCGAGAATCGCGCGCATGTGATCGGTCACCGGTTCGTTCATGTCGTCGCCTTCGACGAGCACGCTGTACACGCCCGTGATCGCGCCGCCTCCGCGCAGGCGACCGCAGCGTTCCAGCAGCGTGGGCAGACGGCTGAACACCGAGGGCGTGTAGCCACGGAACGTGGGCGGCTCGCCGATGGCCAGCCCGATCTCGCGCTGCGCCATCGCGAACCGCGTCATCGAGTCGACGATCAGCAGCACCGACTTGCCGCGGTCGCGGAAGTACTCGGCCACGGCATGGGCCGCGTTCGCGGCGTGCACTCGGACCAGCGCCTGTTCGTCGGACGTCGCGACCACGACGACCGAACGCTTGCGTCCTTCCGGTCCCAGCGCGTGTTCGAGGAACTCCCCGACCTCGCGGCCGCGTTCGCCGACCAGCGCCAGCACGGTGACGTCGGCCACTACCTGACGCGCGAGCATGCCCAGCAGCGTGCTCTTGCCGACGCCGCTGCCAGCGAGGACGCCCACGCGTTGGCCGACGCCGAGCGTCAGCAGACCGTCGATCGCGCGCACACCGGTATGCAGCACGGTGTCGATCGGCGCGCGGTCGAGCGGATTGATCGGCGCACGATGCAGCGGATAGGCATCTTCGAGGACGATCGCCGGGCCGTCGTCCAGCGGGCGACAGAACGCATCGACGACCCGTCCCAGCAGCGCGTCGCCGACCGGCACGGCCATGGGTCGCCCGCTGGCATGGATGAGGCTACGCGTCGACACGCCGGCGAGGTGCGCATAGGGCATCAGCAGCGTGCGTTCTCGGCGATACCCCACCACTTCCGCCGGAAAGCGCAGACCGGAATCGTGTTCCGGCGCGATCTCGCACAGCTCGCCCAGCTTCGCCTCGGGGCCGATCGCCTCGATCACGAGCCCGTTGTAGGACACGATGCGGCCGAGCGCACATCCCGCGGGAATGCGATCGATGCCGGCGTGCAGGCGATCCCGGAACGCGTTCACGCATCCACCTTCTCGTGGTCTCCGGACAACGCGTCCAGCAGGGCCCGCTTCAAGCCATCGAGCCGATGTTCCAGGGAAACGTCGTATACGCCGCGCTCGCTTTCGATCCGGCAGTGCATGGCGCCAAGCGCTGCATCGCCCTCAACGCGCAGGGTTTCCTTCGCCGCGTCCGGCAGAGCGTCGCGCACCGCCGCGAGCGCATCCGGATGCACACGCAGCACGGCGGGCCGTACTGCGTGCGCGACGAGGGCGGCGCGGCAATAGTCGACCAGTCGCGCATCATCGCGTGCCAGTTCGCCCACCAATCTCACCGTGGCGGCGAAGACCGCTTCCACGACGATGGCCTCGCTGCGTTGGTCCAGGGCGGCGATTTCCTTCGGCAAAGCGACGAGCAATGCCTCCAGCCTCGTGGAAACGTCTGCGAGACGTTCGGCCTCCCGGTCGAGGACATCGCGCGCGCTATTTTCGGCGGCGCGGGCGCGCGTCTCGATGCGCTGTTCCGCCTCGCGCAACCCGGCGGCGAGCCCTTCCTCGCGTGCCGCATCGAGCAAGGCACGACGTTCGGCTTCGAGCGCAATACGGGGGTCCGGCGCCGGTGCCGGTTTCGATTCCGGCGCCGATGCCTGAGCGGACGCCGGGCTAGACGCCGGCCGCTGCGTCCGCGGCATCAGCAGTTCCCCCAGACCGACGATCCGCGCGTCGTCGCCGACGCGTTCGAACGCAGCCTTCATCGCGCGATCTCCCGGCCTGCGATCAGCGCCAATGCCTCGGCCTTGAGCGCATCGGCGAGTCTCGGCGGCAGCGTCGGCAGGGTCGCGAGTTCATGGCGGACGTCCACCGCGAACGCTGGCTCCAGTAGCGCCAGACAGAAATTGCGATCGAGACCGGGCCAGGCGGCCAGCGTCCGCGCGAACCAGGCCGCGGGCAGCTGTTGCGACAGCGCCACCAGGCGCTCAAGGTCGGGCGAGTTGCGTGCGGTGAGACC
This sequence comes from Pseudomonadota bacterium, assembly GCA_023392975.1. Classification (GTDB taxonomy): domain Bacteria; phylum Pseudomonadota; class Gammaproteobacteria; order Xanthomonadales; family Xanthomonadaceae; genus Lysobacter_I. The sequence continues at coordinate 3,471 of JAEWNA010000330.1, forward strand.
GAGCACCTCCTCGGCGAGCAGTTCGTCGGCGAGCTCGGCTACGGGCCAGGGCATGGCTTCCAGCTCGCCGAGCAGGCGATGCAGCGGTGCGGCCGCGGCACGCGGCAGGCGCGACAGCAGACGGCGCCGGTCTTCGCCGCGCATCGTGGACAAGAGCAGCGCCGCCTTGCGCTGCCCGGGCGTGGTGACGGGCGTCATTGCGGCGGCGTTCCTTCCGCGAGCCACGCACGCATCTTGCCGAGCACGGCTTCGCGTTCCGCAGGCGCGAGTCTGACCGGACGCCGCTGCAATCCGTAGCCGAGGATGAATCCGGGCAGCAACCCCAGCGCCAGCAGCAACGCCATACGGGTCCAGGCCGGCCAGGCCGAGGCCTCGAAACCGACGCGCACCGGCGCCGATGCGGCACCCGCGGCGGACGCGCGTTCGCCTGTCGCTTCCGCATCGGCGGTCGCGCCGCGACCGAGACGCGAGATCTCCAGACGATCGCCACGACGCTCGTCGAGTCCCGCGGCCGCCGAGACCAGCGACTCGATGCGCTGGAGTTCGCCGTCGCCGACGCCGACCGGCAGAATCACGGCCACCGAGATCCGCTCGATCCGCCCGGGCGCGGCCGCGACTTCCTCACGCACGGTGCCATGACGGTACTCGACGTCTTCGTCCGGAGCCGCAGGCCCGTCGAAGGCGGCGGGATCAGGGGCATTGACGCGTTTGCGCACCACCACGGCGTCATCGGTCATCGGCCGCTCGTCGATGCGACGCACGGTGTCGAAATTCATCTGCACGTCGACCGACACGCGATAGTCGTCGCTGTCGAGCACCTGTCCCAGCAGTTCGGAAATCCGCGTACGGAGGCGGTCCTCGACTTCGCCGGCGACGTCGTCTCGGGCCTCGTAGCTCTGCAGGGTCGCGCCACCGCCGCCGGCGAGCAGGTTTCCGCCGGCATCGACGATGCTCACCTGCTCCATCGACAGGCCTTCGACTGCGCCGGCGACAAGACTGCGGATGCCACGGATCTGCCGCGACGTGAGCGATTCGCCCGCATGCAGTCCCAACGCCACAGACGCCTTGGACTGCTCCCGATCCCCGACGAACAGCCCCGGGCGGCGGATGCTCAGATGAACGCGGACGTTCTCGACGCCCGGCAGCGCGGCGATCGTGCGTTCGATCTCGCCCTGCAGCGCGCGCTGGTAGTTGACGCGCTGCGCGAACTCGGTGACGCCGAAATCGGAATCGTCGAATAGCTCGAAGCCGACCGCGCCACCTCGCGGGACGCCCGCGGAGACCAGACGCATGCGCGTTTCGTACAGCACGTCCGCCGGCACCGAGATCCCGGCGCCGCCGTCGACGATGGTGTGCGGCACCTTCCACTCGTCCAGCGCCTGCACGATCTCGGCCGCGTCGGCCTGCTTGAGACCACCGAACAGCAGTTGCTCGCGCGGCGTCGTCAGCCACCACACCGCAACCCCTGCGAACACGAGAATGGCGACCGCTCCCGCGGCGAAGCCGATCCGCGCGGCGCGACCCAGAGAGTTGAAGAAATTGAGGAAACTCATGTCATTGCATCCTGGAAGCGGAGACAGTAGGGGGTGCGCGCAGCAGCATGGCGCGGCGCATCCGTCACATCTGCATCCGGTTGAGCTCCTGATAGGCCTCGACCAGGCGATTGCGGACTTCGACCGCCAGCATCAGGTCGAGACGCGCGCGCTCCATCGACATCATCACGTCGTGGACCGGGACGTCCTCGCCGGCAGCGAGCGCGCGCAACCCGGAATCGGCCTCGCGGAGGCTGGCGTCGACCCGCTGCAATCCCTGGCCGATCATGTCGAGGAACGCCGGCGCACCGACGCCTTCGGCGGCGATGGTCGTGGAGACGCCGACGTCGGCGATGGGCGTGCCCGCACCGATCGGCGCGATCGATTCGATGGACATCACTTGCCTCCGATCTCGATCGCGCGCTGGAGCATGCCGCGCAGGAAGTTGAAGGCGCGCACGTTCGCTTCGTAGCCGCGGCTGGCGGTCATCAGCGTGGTCATTTCCTCGACCATGTCGACCGCGGGATAGCGCACCATGCCGGCCTTGTCGGCCATCGGATGGGTCGGGTCGTAGACCTGGCGAACGTCCGCCTCGCCCTGGTCGAGCGCGGCCGTCGCGAAGTCCGCGCCGCCCACGCGCCAGACGGTCGCCGCCGCGCCCGGCGCGACCGGGGCGTTGGCGTTCGCGATGTTCCGGCTGGCCGCTTCCATGCGCAGACGTTCGTAATCCATGCCGCCACGGGCGGCTTCGAGCACGGTACCCACGGACATGTTCAGATCCTCCCGGAAATCGCGATGCGCATCAGGCCGAAGCGGCGACCGACCGCTTCCGTCAGCGTCTGGAAATCGACCGAAGCCGCCGAGAGTTCGGCGATTTCCTCGTCGAGCCGGATCGCGCCGTCGCTTTCCGGGCGAAGCTCGCGCAGCGCCGCATCCGCGGTGCGCAGCCAGTGGACCGCGGTGGCGCCGTCGCCCGCATGCGCGGCTTCGCGCAACGCGGTCTCGACCTTCGCGAAGTCGTAGCGCTGCGCCACGGCATCGGCGCGCGAGGCCCCGGCGACGTTGGCGCTCGCGGTCCGTGCGCGCAATTCCTGCAGATTCAACGCGAGCCTGACCGCATCGATGGTGTGATCCATGCGTGTTCTCCTACTGGATGATGAGTTCGCCGTCGAGCGCGCCCGCGGCCTTGATCGACTGGAGGACGGCGATCACGTCGCGCGTCCCGAGATGGATGGCGCGCAGCGTCGCGACGAGGTCGCCGACGGACGCACCTTCCGGTATGCGGACCAGCGGCGCCTCGCCTTCGGCCACGCGGATCGCGGTTTGCGGCACTACCGCGGTGCCGATCCCCGAACCGGGGCGGACCAGCACGCCTTCCGGCTGCGAGACGGTGTAGTCGGTGCGGATCTCGACCTTGAGATTGCCGTGCGAGATGCTGACCGCGCCCAGTCGCACGTCGCCCCCGGCGACGATGGTGCCGGTGCGCTCGTTGACGACGACGCGTGCACGACGCTGTTGGTCGACGCCGAGGTTCTCGATCCGCGCGATCTCGGTGACCAGGTTGTCCGGCGGGGTCGCGAAGTCGATCACCACCTTGCCGGCGTGTTCGGCGCGCACCGAGGCCTCCGGGACGGCGTTTCGAATGGCCGCCGCGATCCTGCTTGCGTTCGTGAAATCCGGTTCGTTGAGGAGGACACTCAGGCTGCGACCGCCGCCGGCGACGCGCAACGGCGACGCCTGCTCCACCGTGGCGCCGGCAGGGATACGGCCGACCGTGGGGTGATTCTTCTGCACCGACGCGGTTTCACCCTCGAACTGGTAGCCGCCGCTCAGCAGTGCGCCCTGGGCCAGCGCATAAAGACGACCATCCGGACCCATCAGCGGTGTCTGCATCAGGGTGCCGCCATTGAGGCTGCGCGCATCGCCCGACGACGCCACCTGGACATCGATGGTCTGTCCGGGCTCGGCGAACGCGGGCAGACGCGCGGTGACGATGACCGCTGCGACGTTGCGCCCCGCGATGTCCGTATCGGCGACGTTCACGCCGAAGTTGCGCAGGGTGTTCGCGATCGACTGCACGGTGGCGCGATTGCGCATCGAATCGCCGGACCCGGACAGGCCGAACACGAGGCCGTAGCCGGTCAAGGCATTCTCGCGGACGCCGGCGATGCGCGCGACGTCCTTGATCCTGGCCTCGGCCGCAGTCGCCTGCGCCCAAGGCGGCAACAGCATCGCCAGCATGAAAAGAAGAAGCAATGCGCGCATCACAGCAACCTCAGCCATTTCATCACGCGATACAGCACGCTCTGACGCTGCGACTCGCTGACCACGCCGAAACCGACCAGTTCGATGTCGGCATCCGCGATGCGGTTCGACCAGACGGCGTTCTCGCTGTCGATGTCCTCCGGCCGGACGACACCGCTGATCCGGATGCGCTGCCGTTCTCCGTTCACCATCAGCGTCTGTTCGCCGGAGATGCGCAGATTGCCGTCCGGATCGACGCCGACCACGCGGGCAGACATCTGCGTATGCAATTCGCCGACGCGCGTGGTCTGCGCACCGGCGCTATTGCTGCCGGAGAGACCCACACCGGCATCGAACGTCGTCGACGGCGAATGCAGCCCGGCCTGCAGGCCGACATCGCTGTTCGCGGCGGTCGCCGCCTGCGATTTGGCGCGAGTGGCCTCCTGCACGTAGATCGTGATCAGGTCGCCGATCGCGGCCGCGCGATGGTCCGCGGCGAGGCCGCGATAGTGCGCGGGGTCGATCAGGCTGTCGCGGGATGGCGTCGCCGTCGCGATCCCGGACTCGGCGGCCAGCGCGGCCATGCAGCATGTCGCGCCGACGACGAGTACCGCAATCGCAGCGGCGATCATGGTGCCCGTCCTGCGAACGTGCGGCGTCGCCGGAACATCAGAACGTGTCTTCATCGACCCTCACCTTGCTTGTTGCGACGACCCGTGCGAGGACCGTCTGTTCCGTCGCGTCGGGCCGGACGCGAATGCGATCGCCGATACGGCCGTCGGCCAGCGCCATGCCCTGCATGCGCAGACGGACGGCGCCGCGCTCCACTTCGATCTCGACCTGCGCACGCGCCTCGACCTCGGGCACGGGCTCGAAATCCGAAACCAGCACCGGCTCCCCGACGCGCGCGGCCCGGCGCAGGCGCAGGCCGGCGAGATCGCCGATGTCGGCCACCGGAGCGGCATCGCAGCAGGTCAGGTCCACCTCCGCCGGTCGCAGTCGCAGCGCATCGGCCGGCGTACGCGCGGCGGCCGAACGCTCGTAGGCGAGCACCGTGCGCATGTCGCGCAGCGTCACCCAGACAGTCAGGGTGCGAACGTTGCGGCCATCGACTTCGATGCGAACCGGGACTCCTGCCCGGCTCCGCGGCCAGTGCCCCGCGATCACACCGACCGACAGCTCGACGCGGCCCGCCGGCAATATCTGATCGCGCACACCCTCGATCGCGACGATCCGCGCACCGCTGCCCACGTCGTGCAGGCGCCGTGCGACGACGGCAGATACGTCTTGGCGTATCCGCTCGGCAGGGAGTGCATTCGGCTGGGGCGACGCCGCGGCGAGCGCAAGTACGAACAGAAGGGTATGTGGCATGTGTATCGCTCCGCTCAACGGCGGAGGTTGTTGATGGTTTCGAGGATCTGGTCGGCGGCCTGCAGCACGCGCGCGTTGAGCTGGTAGCTGCGCTGTGCGAGGACGAGCGTGGTCATTTCGTCGACCAGATCGACGTTCGCCATTTCGACGTAGCCCGATTGCAGGTGGCCGAAGCCCGCATCGCCCGGCCGGCCATAAGCGGCAGCGCCCGCGGCTTCGGTGGCCTTGAACCGGTTGTCACCGACCTGCACCAGCGCATCCGGCGCCGCGAACGTCGCAAGTTCAAGCGTGCCGAGCAGCATGCGCTCCGCGCTGCCATCGAGCTTGGCCGTCACATCGCCGTTAGCGGCGATCGCCACTTCCGTCGCATCGGCCGGGATCTGGATCGATTGCGTCGGACGCAGCCCCTGGACATTGACCAGGTAGCCTTCGGCATCGATCCGGAATTGTCCGTCGCGACTGTAGACGGGCTCGCTGCTCTCGGACTCGAATTCGAAGAAGCCCGCGCCCTCGATCGCGAGGTCGAGCGGGTTGCGGGTCGCGCGCAGGTCGCCGGCGTCGAACATCGTCGAAGTGGACTGCACGCGGGTACCGTCGCCGACGGCATCGATCGGCGCTGTTACGCCTTCGACCATGGCCGAGGCGACTTCGACGAAATTCACGCGGCTGCGCTTGAATCCTGGCGTGTGCATGTTCGCGACGTTGTTTGAGATGACGTCGATCTGCTTCTGGTCGCTGCGCAGACCGCTGGCGGAAATGTAGAGGGCATCGATCATGGGTCTTGGATTCCTGTTAGTGATCGGCGATCAGTTGCCGCCGATCTGGTTGATGCCGGTGTCCATCGCCTTGTCATAGACGGAAATCGCGCGTTGAACAGATTCAGCGTGACGGGTGAGTTCCATCAGGCGCACGGTTTCTTCCGCAGCGTCGACGTTGCCGCGTTCGATCGCCCCTTGGACGACAGTGCCATTCCACTCGGCGAGCGGCCCCTCATAGACATAGGCGCCATCGCCGGCGGGCTGCAGACGCGAGGGTTCCGCAACGGCGACGATCTGCAGCTGGCCGGCAGCGATGTCGCCGACAAAAATCTGCCCATCGCGGGCGACGCGCACGTCGCCTGTCGGCAAGCGCAATTCGCCGGAATACCCCATCACGGCATCGCCCGAGGCATTGGTCAGACGACCGTCCTGATCGCTGCGGAAAGCACCAGCTCGCGCCAGCAGATAGCGCCCGCCACGTTCGATCACGAAAAAACCGGGGCCGCGCAACGCGACATCGAGCGGGTTTCCGGTTTGCGCCAGCATGCCGTCGCGTTCGTCGATCGCAGTCGATACCGATGACGAAAGCGCCGCATTTCTGGTCGGGTCCGGCAGGAAGACAGGCATGGTGCGGATCGCTCGGTAGCCGGGCGTATGCATGTTCGCCACGTTCTGGCTGACCGACGACAGCGTCCGCACGTCGGCGCTGAGGCTGCGGGAAATCGTCTGCACGGGATCGGGCACGGGCACCTCAGGCGGCGGACTGGAGGGAGGCGAAGGAACGCACCGACTGGCTCGCCGGCACTTCGTTGAGACCGATCACGGCGACGTAAGGCATCGACCGTTGCAGCAGATTGCGCAGCCCGCGACGCACCGGGGACGGACACAGCACGACGGGCGCGAGATTGCGCGCCATCATCGCCTCGACCTGGCGCACTAGGTTCTTCATGAACCCGTCGAGCTGCCCCATCTCGGCGAACAAAGAACCGCGCGTCTCGCCGCTGCGGACGCTGGCGAGCAGCGCACGCTCGAGATCCGGTGCCAGCGTCAGCACATGCAGTTCGCCCTGCGGATCGCGATAGCTCTGGCAGATCGTCGCCCCAAGGCGTTCGCGGACGCGTTCGGCGAGCTCCTCGCTCCTCTTCACGGTCTTGCCGGCATCGACGAGCGTCTCGAGGATCGCCTCGAGGTTGCGGATGCTCACCTGCTCGCGGAGCAGAAGTTGCAGCACTTTCTGGACGTCGGAATAGCTCATCACGCCCGGCACGAGCTCGTCGACGAGCGAAGCGTGCGCCTCGCGCATACGCAGCAGCATCTTCTCGACGCCCGCGCGGGTGAGCAGATCGGCGGATTGCAACTTCATCAGCTCGCCCAGATGCGTCATCAGCACCGTGTCGGGGTCGACGATGGTGTAGCCTGCCTGGCGCGCGTGCTGCCGCTGCGCATTCTCGATCCACTGCGCGGGCAGACCATAGGCGGGATCGCGGGTCTCCGGTCCATCGAGCTTCACGCGGGCACCGCCGGGGTTGATCGCAAGCAAGCGATCGGCCATCAGCTCGCCACCACCGACGCGGCTGCCATGGAACAACACCTCGTAGGCGTTTTCCCGAAGTTCCGTACGAATGACGGTCTGCAATCTCGGAATGAGGAAGCCGAAATCCTGCACGATCTGCCGGCGGAGCGTGGCGACCCGATCTTGGAAATCGCTGTCTTCTCCTGCGAACAATGACGCCAATCCGGCGCCGTACCGCAGTTCCAACGGTTCGATCCGCATCAGCTGCTGGAACTCGTCGCCGGTTTTTCCGGTCTCCGGTGCCGAAAAACCATTGTCCGCATCGACCTCGTCCGCGTTCTCGCGCGCCATGCGCAGGCTCAGCCAGACGAGCCCGCCAAGCACGCAAAGTGCCACGGCGACCGGCACTTTCGGGAAGCCCGGCATGAGCAAGGTCAGCAGCAGAGCCGCACCGACAATCACAAGCGCCTTTGGATTCGCGAGAATCTGGCGCGGGATCTCCGTGCCGAGCTGGGCATCGGCAGCTGCACGGGTGATGATGACGCCGGTCGCCACCGAGATCACAAGCGACGGGATCTGGGTGACGATACCGTCGCCGATGGTCAGCAGGGTGAAGCGACGCACCGCCTCGGCCCAGGGCAGATCGAGCTGCGCGATGCCGATGGCGAGCCCGCCCACGATGTTGATCAGGATGATGATGATGCCGGCGATCGCGTCGCCCTTCACGAACTTGGTCGCGCCGTCCATCGCGCCGTAGAAGTTGGCTTCCTTCTCGATGAGCGCGCGACGACGACGTGCCTCGCGTTCGTCGATCAGCCCCATGTTCATGTCGGCATCGATGCTCATCTGCTTGCCGGGCATGCTGTCGAGGGTGAAGCGGGCGGCGACCTCGGCGACGCGCTGCGCACCACTGGTGACCACGACATACTGCACGACGACCAGGATCAGGAACACCACGGCACCGACCACGTAGTTGCCGCCAACCACGAATTCGCCGATTGCGTTGATCACGCGACCCGCATCCTTGCCTTCCAGGATCAGACGTGTGGCCGAAACGTTCAGTGCAAGCCTGAACAACGTGGCGAGCAGAAGGATCGTCGGGAAGGTGGAGAATCGCAGCGGCGTTTCCGTGAAGAAGGTCACCAGCAGGATCAGCAGCGCCATGCTGATGTTCGCGACCAGGAACAGGTCGAGCAGCACGGCGGGAATCGGCACGAACAGCACGACGAGCACGCCGATCACCAACGCGATCAGCGCCAGGTCGCGTTTCCCGGACCACAGTTGCGTCAGCAATTCCCTCATGCCGCGCCTCCTTCGCGCACAGCCCAGAGCGACCGGTAGACCGGCGCGAGCTGGAGATAGCAGTCCGGCGGTACCATGCCATCGATGTCGCATTCGGCGTACAACGCACGTGCGAGCACCGGCGAACGTACGATCGGCACGTCGTACCGGCCCGCCAACAGCCGGATCCGCCCGGCAATCGCGCCGGCACCCTTCGCGAGCACGACCGGCGCGAGGGTTTCGCCGGGTCGATAGCGCAACGCTACCGCCACATGCGTGGGATTGGTCAGTACCACGTCCGCATCGCGGACGCGCGAGAGTGCGCGGGTCTTCTTGAGCAGCTCGCGGAGCTGTTGCTTCTGCTTCGATTTCACCGCGGGATCGCCGTCGCGATGCTTGATCTCGTCCTTCAGCTCGCGTCGGCTCATCCGCATCTTCTTCATGAACTCGCGGCGCGCGAACAACAAGTCCAACGCGGCGACCACGCCGAGCACGATCAGGGTCCGCACCGAGGTCGACACGAAGAAATCGCCCAGCAATCCACCGTAGCGCGCCGGCGAGGTCGCGGCGACAGAATCCGCGATGGCACTCGCCTTCCACACGAGCGGTGCGGCGACCGCGGCGAGCAGCAGCAGCTTCATCGCCACCTTGCCGATCTCCCATACCGTGCGGAACGAGAACACGCGCCGGATCGTCTGCACCGGATTCATCCGCTTGAAGTCGGGCGTCAGCGGCTGGAGCGTGAACATCGGCCCCGTCTGGAACAGGTGGCCCACCACCGCCGCGACCAGCAGCCCGAGTACGAGCGGCGCACCGGCACGGAAGACCGGCGCGTAGACATCGCCGACCCATCCGAGAAACCGCCCATCGATCACCGTCGCTTCGCCGGACACCGCGATCAGTCTGCGCGTGGCGTCCGCGAACCGCGATGCGAGTCCGGCACCGATCAAACCCAGCGTCGCCGCCGCCACGATCATCACCACGATGCCGGCGACATCGATGCTTTTCGCCGCTTCGCCGCGCTTGCGCGCCTCGTCGAGCCGGTAGCGGGTCGGCTCTTCGGTCTTGTCCTGATCCCCCTGTGACATTCCGCCTTATCCTCTGAGCATGTCCGGCACGCGCGAGAAGGCGTCCCTGTAGAGCCTCGACAGCAGTTCCGGCGCATAGCGGATCGCCGTGGCGAACAGCAGCAGGGCGATGAGTACCTTGAGCGGCAGCGCCAGGAAATACACATTGGCCTGAGGCATCGAACGGGTCGCATAGGCGACCGATACGTCGACCGCGAACAGACCCAGCATCACGGGCGCGACCAGCGCGAGCGCCAGCAGGAAGCCGTGCCCGAGCAAGCCAAAGAACGCTTCCGGATCCGGTCGCGCGGCAGCAGCTCCCAGCGGCAGCCAGTCGACGCTGGCCACCAGGCCGCGGTAGAGGTCCTGGTGCAGGTCGAGCGTGAAGAACAGCACCACCGCCGCGAGCGATAGCGCGGTGCCCAGCAGCGACTGCGGATCGTTGTCCGCCCCCGGGTTGAACAGCGTCGCTGCGCCGAATCCGGCCTGTACGTCGAGCAGCCAGCCCATGCCATGCAGCGCAGCCTGCGGCACCAGCAGCGCGAGACCGAAGATCAGACCGATCGCGAATTCGCCGAAGATCGCGCGGATCCATCCGCCGACGCCGTCCGGAATGGCATGCAACGCCGTCTCGGGAAGCGACAGCACGGTCAGCCAGGCAAGACCGAGCGCGAGCGTGATGCGGATCATCGCCGGCGCCCATCGCAGCGGGGAATAGGCGGCGAGCACGAGGAC
>JAEWNA010000350.1 GCA_023392975.1 Pseudomonadota bacterium
GGACCAGCTCGGCGCGGTTGGCGTCGACCGTGGCCGGGTCGTCGCCGTCCGCCGCGGTGCGGTTGCCGAGGTTGAAGGCGTCGAACGGCGCCCGCGAGGCGCCGGCGCCGTGGCGCAGGGTCGTGAAGGCGTGCACGCCGGGCGGCGCCGGCCAGTCGGCGGGGAGGAACGGGCCGGCGGTCGGCGTGCCGCTCACCGCGCGCGCGCCTCGGCCTCGCGGCTGTCCTCGCGCAGGGTCGCGACCAGCGCCTGCATGTCCGCGGGCATCGGCGCGTCGCAGCGGATCGGCTTGCCACTGACCGGGTGGGCGAACTCCAGCACCTCGGCGTGCAGCGCCTGCCGACGGAATCCGCGCAGCGCCGCGACCAGATCCTCGGTCGCCTGCTTCGGCAGCTTCAGCGGCCCGCCGTACAGCGGATCGCCGACGATCGGGTGCTTGATGTGCGCCATGTGCACGCGGATCTGGTGGGTGCGGCCGGTTTCCAGCCGGCACTCCAGCAGGGTGTGGGCGCGGAAGCGTTCGCGCAGGCGGTAGTGGGTGACGGCCTCGCGCCCGTCCTCGCGCACGGCCTGGCGCAGGCGGTCGCGCGGGTGGCGGTCGATCGGCGCGTTGACCGTCCCGCCCGACACCAGCGCGCCGACCACCACCGCGAGGTACTGGCGATGGACCTCGCGCGCCGACAGCTGTTCGACCAGGGCGGCATGGGCCTGCAGGGTGCGGGCGACGACCATGACCCCGGAGGTGTCCTTGTCCAGGCGATGGACGATCCCGGCCCGCGGCAGCGCCGCCAGCGCGGGGTCGCGGTGCAGCAGGGCGTTCACCAGCGTGCCGGCCGGGTTGCCGGCGCCGGGGTGGACGACCAGCCCGGCCGGCTTGTCCAGCACGAAGACGTGTTCGTCCTCGTGGAGGATGTCCAGCGCGATGTCCTCGGGCTCGGACCGGGTCTGGATCTCCAGCACCGCGGTCAGGCTGACGGTCTCGCCGCCGCGGACGGGATCGCGCGGCCGCACCTCGCGGCCGTCCAGGCGGGCGTCGCCGGACTTGATCCACTCGGCCAGCCGGGAGCGGGAGTATTCGGGGAACAGTTCCGCGAGCACGGCGTCGAACCGGCGCCCGGCGGCGGCATCCGGCACCTGCGCGGTGCGCGTCTCCGGGGGCGTCGGGGGCGTGGATGCGGACATGGAGGCTCCAGCGGGCGCGGTTTCGCCCGGTTAAGGGGGCGCGACGGCCCAGGCTGCTATTATCGCCCGCTCGTCCCGCACCGCAGCAGCCCGCATGCTCCTTCGCCTCCCGTCGTTCCCCGCCCTCCTGCGTCCTGTCCTGCTGCTGGTGGTCCTGCTCGCGTTCGGCACCTCCGGCTGCGCACGGCTCAAGAACGGCCTCAAGGGCGACAAGATCGAGGAAGGCACGCCGGTCGCCGAGCTCTACGCCAAGGGCCAGAAGTCGATGCGCAACGGCAACTACGACAATGCCGTGGCCACCTTCAAGCGCCTGGTCGCGCAGTATCCGTACGGCCCGTACACCGAGCAGGCGCTGATGGAGACGGCCTACGCCCAGTACAAGCAGGGCGCCAACGACGACGCGATCTCGACCATCGACCGCTTCCTGCGCACCTACCCGACCCACCGCAACGCGGCGTACCTCTACTACCTGCGCGGGCTGGTCAACTCCAGCCGCGACACGGTCTTCCTGCAGCGGGTCTGGAAGCTGGACGCCAGCCGCCGCGACCTCGCCACGCCGCAGCAGGCCTACAACGACTTCAAGATCATCACCGAGCGCTACCCGAACTCGCGCTACGCCGAGGACGCCGCCAAGCGGATGAAGGCGCTGCGCGACCTGTTCGCCCGCCACGAGATCGAGACGGCCCTCTATTACCTGCGCCGGACCGCCTGGGTGGCGGCCATCGAGCGCGCCCAGTACATGCGCGAGACCTATCCGGGCAGCGCCTACGACAGCGACGGCATCGCGGTGATGGCCGAGGCTTACACGAAACTCGGCAACACGGCCCTCGCCGACGGCGCCCGCAAAGCCCTGCGCGAGCGGGACCCGCAGCACCCGTGGCTGGCCGACGAGAGCAGCTGGCCGGACTATCCGTGGCTGGTGCGCAAGCTCAATCCGTTCGCCCGGGAAAAGTCGGCGCTCGACAACGATCACCGCAACTGACCGCTCCGTCGTCGGTTCGCACGAAAAAGCCGTCGGAAGGCGGCTTTTTCGTGTCCGCGGCGACGCTCAGAGCCGCTCCGACGACGCCAGGGTGGGCATGTCCTGTTCTCGCGGGTCGCCGACCAGCCACTGGGTGAAGCCGGACGCCTCGAATTCGAGGAACCCTTCCGGCCAGTTCACCTCGATGCGCCAGCGCCACGGGCCGTGGTCGTCGACCTCGCCTCCGTCATCCGCCGGTGGCCGCAGCGATTCCCGCCGGATCGCGCCGATCGAGAAGGGCGTGGTGCCCGCGCTGCAGGCGACGTAGTCCAGCGCCAACCGCAGTCCGAAGACCTCGTGGAACTGCAGCATCGCCTGCGCGACCAGGAAGCGGAGGCCGCCCGCCCCGGTATCGACGATTTCGAGGATGAAGTCGATGTCGAGCTGCAGTTCCGCACTGCCGTTCTCCCCGTCGACGATCCGGAAACCGTGCACGCCGACGTCGTGCCAGCCCAGCGCATCGAAGTCGGCGGTGTACCAGCGCATGCGGGCCGGCGGGCGTCGGTCAGGCCGAGTAGCCGTTGGTGATCGGGTAGCGACGCTCGCGGCCGAACGCACGGCGCGAGATCTTCGGCCCGGGCGCCGCCTGGTGCCGCTTCCACTCGCTGATCCGCACCAGCCGCAGCACGCGGTCGACGGTCGCGGCGTCGAAGCCGGCACGGACGATCTCGTCCCGCGACTGCTCCTGGTCGATGTGACGGAACAGGATGCCGTCGAGCACATCGTACGGCGGCAGCGAATCCTCGTCCCTCTGGTTCTCGCGCAGCTCGGCGGTGGGCGGGCGCGAAATCACCGCCGGCGGGATCACCCCGCCCGAGGAGCCCGCGGGCGCGCCGCCCACGGTGTTGCGCCATTTCGACAGCGCGAACACCTCGGTCTTGTACAGGTCCTTGATCGGCGCGTAGCCGCCGCACATGTCGCCGTAGATCGTGGCGTAACCGACCGCGTACTCGCTCTTGTTGCCGGTGGTCAGCAGCAGGCCGCCGAACTTGTTGGACAGCGCCATCAGGATCGCCCCGCGACAGCGCGACTGCAGGTTCTCCTCGGTCACGTCCACGGCCTGGCCGGCGAACGTCTCCGCCAGCGCGTCGAGGAAGCCCTGGAACGGCTTCTCGATCGGCACGGCCAGCAGCTTCACGCCCAGCGCGCGGCACTGCTCGTCGGCGAGGTCGTTCGACAACCCGGCGGTGTAGCGCGACGGCAGGCGCACCGCGGTGACGTGTTCGGCGCCCAGCGCGTCGACCGCCAGCGCCAGCACCAGCGCCGAATCGATGCCGCCGGACAGGCCCAGCCAGACGTCGGCGAACCCGTTCTTGCGGCAGTAGTCCTGCAGGCCGCGGACGATGGCCCGCCACGCCAACGCATCGCGGCTCTCGTCGCCGTCGTCCATCCAGCGCACCGGCGCGAACGTGCGCGTCCCGGCGGCGTAGTCGACCACCAGCCACTGGTCGGTGAAGGCGGCCGCGGCCGGGTGCACGGTGCCGTCGC
>JAEWNA010000199.1 GCA_023392975.1 Pseudomonadota bacterium
TGTCCTGCAGCAGCGTGAAATCGCTGGTTTCCGCTTCCTGCGCGGCCTGCAGCTGCTTCTCCAGCTCGGGGATGCGGCCATACTGGATCTCGCTCATCTTCGCGTAGTCCTGGCGGCGCTGCGCGGCCTCGAGTTCGAGCTTCGCGGCCTCGATCTGCTCCTTCAGCTTGGTCGTGCCGTGGACGGCAGCCTTCTCGGCCTTCCAGATCTCCTCGAGGTCGTTGAACTCGCGCTCGAGCTTCGCGATCTCGCCTTCGAGGTCGGCCAGGCGCTGCTTCGAGGCGTCGTCCTTCTCCTTCTTCAGCGCCTCGCGCTGGATCTTGAGCTGGATGAGCCGGCGTTCCTTGCGATCGAGTTCCTCAGGCTTGCTGTCGATCTCCATGCGGATGCGCGACGCGGCTTCGTCCATCAGGTCGATGGCCTTGTCGGGCAGCTGGCGGTCGGCGATGTAGCGGTGCGAGAGCGTGGCCGCGGCGACGATCGCCGGGTCGGTGATCTCGACGCCGTGATGCACGGCATATTTTTCCTTGAGGCCGCGCAGGATCGCGATCGTGTCTTCGACGCTGGGCTCGCCGACGAACACCTTCTGGAAGCGGCGCTCCAGCGCGGCGTCCTTCTCGACGTACTTGCGGTATTCGTCCAGCGTGGTCGCGCCGATGCAGTGCAGCTCGCCGCGCGCCAGGGCCGGTTTCAGCATGTTGCCGGCGTCCATCGAGCCTTCGGCCTTGCCGGCGCCGACCATCGTGTGCAGCTCGTCGATGAACAGGATGATCTGGCCCTCGTTCTTCGAGAGGTCGTTGAGCACCGCCTTCAGCCGCTCCTCGAACTCGCCGCGGAACTTGGCGCCGGCGATCAGCGCGCCCATGTCCAGTGACAGCACACGCTTGCCGCGCAGGCCTTCTGGCACCTCGCCATTCACGATGCGCTGCGCGAGGCCTTCGACGATCGCGGTCTTGCCCACGCCGGGTTCGCCGATCAGCACCGGGTTGTTCTTGGTACGCCGCTGCAGCACCTGCACGGTGCGGCGGATTTCCTCGTCGCGGCCGATCACCGGATCGAGCTTGCCCGATTCGGCGCGCGCGGTGAGGTCGATGCAGTATTTCTCCAGCGCCTGCCGCTGGTCCTCGGCGTTCTCGCTCTGCACCTTCTCGCCGCCGCGCATGGCGTCGATCGCGGCTTCGAGCTTCGCCTTGTTCGCGCCCGCGGCCTTCAGCGCGCGGCCGGTGTCGCCGCCGTCGTCGAGCGCGGCGAGCACGAACAGCTCGCTGGCGATGAAGGCATCGCCGCGCTGCTGCGCCAGCTTGTCGGTGACGTTGAGCAGGCGCGCGAGGTCGTTGCCGACGTTGACGCTGCCGGCCTGGCCGGAGACCTTCGGCAGCTTCTCCAGCGCTTCGCCGAGGCGTTCGCGCAGCGCCGGCATGTTGACGCCGGCCTGCGCCAGCAGCGGCCGCGTGCCGCCGCCCTGTTGGTCGAGCAGCGCCACCAGCAGGTGCGCGGGTTCGATGACGTTGTGGTCGCGACCGACCGCCAGCGACTGCGCGTCGGCGAGGGCCTGCTGGAACCGCGAGGTGAGTTTGTCCATGCGCATGGCGGGGACTCCGGGAAAAGGAAGGGCGGCCGTGCCGCGATCTCCCGGAGATTGGGGCCGCGCCCCCGTTTCCAAGGTGCGCCCTGCGCCGCCGACGGAGAACGATTACAGGAAGCGATGCGCCTGCGCGGGGTCGGGCAGCCGGCAGCTCGCATGGCGGCCGAACCAGCGATAGCGGTGGCGTGCGACGAAGCGATACAGCGGATCGCGGACGAACGGCGGCACCAGCACCGACAGCATGGCGAGCCGCCACACGCCGCCCAGCCCGGCCAGCACGCGGCGGATGGCCACGGTGTCGGTCGACACCCGGGGCGCCGGGCCGCGGTCGTGTTCGATCAGCAGGAACGACACCGGGTCGTCGGGATCCAGCCCGTGCGCCGCCAGCAGCGCGCGACCGGTGTCGCCCTGCATCGCCGCGAAGCGGTAACGCGCGCGGCGATCATGGCGTAGCAGGAAGTCGACCCAGCCGTTGCACAGCACGCAGACGCCGTCGAAGACGATGATCGCGCCCATCGGGGACGCATGGCCGGTGGCGTCGGGCGGGGACGGCATCGTCACGGCACCGCCAGCCAGCCGCGGTAGTGCACCAGCAGGCCGGCGACCGGCAGTTCGGCACGCACGTCGAAGCGGTAGCGGCCGTCGCGCTCGGATTCGCGCGCGACCACGCCGGCGAAGCCGCGCGCGGGCAGCGGCAGCCAGCCGAGCACGCGGACCCGCGCGACGCGCCAGACGATCGCGCCCTCCTCGATGCCCAGCGCGAACCCGAACGACACCGCGCCCAGACGTTCGCAGAGCAGGCCCTCGGAGGCGCCCTCGCCGGCCCACAGCCGGGACGGCATGGCGTCGCCGCCGATCCGGCGGACCCAGCGTTCGCGGCCGTCGCAGGCCTCGATCTCGACGACCACCGGCCCTTCGCCCGCCGGCGGCAGGTGCGTGAGCCACGCGAACAGGCGAGCCAGCGGATGCCGGCCGCGTTCGACCACGACCTCGCCCTGCCAGCGGGCCGCACCCGGCGCGAGATGCAGGTGCCGCACCGCCGGCGGCAGGGTCGCGAAACCCGGCCCCAGCACGCGCGGAAACAGCGGCGCCGCCGGGTCGGTCACCCGTCGATCCACGCCAGCGTCGCCATCCGCCCACTGCGGGCATCGCGGCGATGCGAGAAGAAGCGCGCCGGGTCCGACAGCGTACACAGGTCGCCGCCGTGGACGCGGGTCACGCCGACCTGCGCCAAGCGCATCCGCGCGATCGCCGGCAGGTCGACCCGCCAGTGGCCGGGCCGGGTCGGCACGAACGCGCGCGCGGCTTGGGCGTCGGGCGCGAGGAACCGGTCGCGGACTTCGGCGCCGATCTCGTAGCGCTGCGGGCCCGCGCACGGGCCGATCCAGGCGAGGAGCCGGTCCGGCGGCGTCCGCATCGCCACGACGGTCGCCTCCAGCATGCCCGCCGAGAGCCCTGGCCAGCCGGCGTGGGCGGCGGCGATCTCGTCGCCGGCGTCGGAGGCGAAGACCACGGGCAGGCAGTCCGCGGTCAGGATCGCCAGCACGGTGCCGGGCACGGACGTGACCGACGCGTCGGCCGTCGGCTCGGCGCCCGTGCCCGGGCCCTCGACCCGCAC
>JAEWNA010000262.1 GCA_023392975.1 Pseudomonadota bacterium
CTGCCGGCGACGCGGTGGCGGGCGAGGGCGGCGAACGCGGTCTGCTGCCGTCGGATCTGTTCCCGCATCTGCGCCGGCTCGCCAATCCGGCGGTGGGCGCGTGAGCGCGGCTGCCGGGGATGCGGCCGTCGAGGGTGCGGCGGTCGAACACTTCCTCGCCGATGCCGATGCGACCGTGCAGTTGGCGCAGGCCCTCGCCCGCACCGCGCCGACCCCGGCGGTCGTGTTGCTGCACGGCGATCTTGGCGCCGGCAAATCCACGCTCGCGCGGGCCTGGTTGCGCGCGCTGGGCGTGACCGGCGCGATCCGCAGCCCGACCTACACGCTGGTCGAGCGCTATCCGCTGGCCGGCGGCGCCGAGGCGCTGCATCTCGATCTGTACCGGATCGGCGACGGCGCCGAGCTGGAATTCCTCGGCCTCGACGACGCCGATGCGGCGCTGTGGCTGGTGGAATGGCCGGAGCGGGGCGAAGGCGCGCTGCCGCCGGCGGACCTGCGCATCGACCTGTCGATCTCGGGCGACGGCCGGGCCTGCCGGCTCACCTCCCTGAGTTCCGCCGGCCATCGCTGGCTCGCCGCGCTGACGGCCCGGCAGCCGCTTGCGGCACCAACCTGACCCCACGCGAAAGGAAGTTCAGGCAGGTCACGGATTATTAAGGGAAAAGTGCTTGAAAAATCCGCGCAGCGGTGGTTGACTACCGCCCATGCGCGTGAAGGGGATCACTGTCCAGCAATTCATCCTGGGGCTCGCGCTCCTGGCCGCACTGTGCTGGAATCTCGCCCACGCCAATGAAATCAGCCACTTGGCGCTGAGCGAAGGCCCGGCCGGCACCCGCGCCGAGCTGCAGCTGAAGGACGAGGCCGCGTTCCGCACGCTCAGCCTCGCCAATCCCGACCGTTTCGTCGTCGATCTTCCCGACACCGCCGCCGGCGCCCACCTGCAACTGCCCGCGCCGGCCGGCGTGGTGCGCGCCGTGCGTCGCGGCCAGCCCGCGCCCGGGACCACCCGCATCGTGTTCGACCTGACCCAGCCGGTCGTGCCGCTGAAGCCGCGCCTCGAGCGCAGCCCCGACGGTGCCGTGCGGCTGGTGCTGGAATGGCCAGGCGATGGCGCCGTCGCTGCGGCGCTGCTCACCGGCCAGCCGCCCGCCACGACCCCCGCGGCGGCGTCCACGCCCCAGACCACCGCGCCTGCGCCTGCCGCAGCCGCTCCGACGGTCGCCGCCCCGTCGTCGGTGCAGACGTCCGCGAATCCGCCGCCGGCTCCCGTTACCGCATCGTCCCCGCCGTCTGCCTCCGCGGTGGCTTCGACGTCTGCCGCACCTGCCCCGGCGGCTGCGCAGCCGACCGAGCCGCTGCCGACGCCGGGCAAGCCGCTGCGCGAAGTCCGTCCGGGCTCGCGTCCGCTGATCATCGCCATCGACGCCGGCCACGGCGGCCAGGATCCCGGCGCGCACGGCCCCAGCGGCAAGCGCGAGAAGGACGTGACCCTCGCCATCGCCCGCGAACTGGCGCGGCAGGTCAACGCCACGCCGGGGTTGAAGGCCTACCTGACCCGCGATACCGACGTGTTCCTGCCGCTGCCGCGCCGCACCCAGCTCGCGCGCCAGGCGAAGGCCGACATGTTCATCTCGATCCATGCCGACGCCGCGGAAAACCGCGGCGCGAAGGGTTCGTCCGTCTACGTGCTGTCGCTGCGCGGCGCGTCCTCGCAGCGCGCGCGCTGGCTGGCCGACAAGGAAAACGCGGCCGACATGATCGGCGGCGGCGCCCTGCCGCGCGCGGACGACACGCTCGCGTCGGTGCTGATCGACCTGACCCAGAGCGGGCAGATGCGCGCGTCCGAAGACGCCGCCGGCCACGTGCTGTCGGGGCTCAAGGCGATCGGCAACAACCACAAGCCGGCGATCGAACGCGCCAACTTCGCGGTGCTGCGCACCTCGGACATGCCGGCGATGCTGGTCGAGACCGCCTTCATCTCGAACCCGGACGAAGAGCGCCGGCTGACCGATCCGAGCTACCAGCGCACGGTCGCGAAGGCGGTGCTGCAGGGCGTGGACGCCTATTTCACCCGCCAGCCGCCGCCGGGCACGCTGTACGCGACCCGCGCACGCGCGGCCGAGGCGACGGTCGTGGCCAGCGCCGCGGCGCCCGGCGCGCTGAGCGGCGGCGGCAGTCCGTAGTGCTGGGGCGAGCTCTCGCCCCGGAAGCGCTTCCGTGATGGTCCTGTCCCTGATCCTGGCGCTGGCTTTCCACGACGCACCCGCGGCCATGCCTGCCGAATCTGCGCGAACCGCCTGCGACGACAGGCGGCCGCCACAGATCGATCCCCGGCATCGGGTCGACGACCTCGTCGCGTTCGATCGCGCGCATGCCGGGATGTCGGTGGCGGAACTCGTGGCCCTGCTGGGCCCGGCGAGGGCCGACGTGGGTTCCGGCCTGTACGTGCTGGTGTGGGACGCCCGCGACGGCCGACGCCTGCGGGTCAGCGCCGGAGACGTTTGCCGGCCGGTGATCGCATTCCGCCGTTTCGACAGGTGACAGGGCCGGCGGCTTGCCGGACCATGAGGGCGTCTCCTTCCGTTCCGACGCCCGCGACGTGACCATCCGCCCGCTGCCCGACACCCTCGTCAACCAGATCGCCGCCGGCGAGGTCATCGAACGCCCGGCGTCGGTGGTCAAGGAACTGGTCGAGAACGCGATCGACGCCGGCGCCCGCCGCATCGACATCGACCTGGAAGAGGGCGGCGTCCGCCTGATCCGCATCCGCGACGACGGCGGCGGCATCGCTCCGGATGAACTGGCGCTCGCGGTGCAGCGCCACGCCACCAGCAAGATCGCTTCGCTCGACGATCTCGAGGCTGTGGCGACGCTCGGGTTCCGCGGCGAGGCGCTGCCGTCGATCGCGTCGGTCAGCCGCTTCCTGATCGCCTCGCGTCGCGCCGATGACGACCGCGGCACCGCGCTGAACGTCGATGGCGGCAAGCTCGGCGATCCCGCACCGAAACAGCAGCCGACCGGCACCGTCGTCGAGGTCCGCGACCTGTTCTACAACGTGCCGGCGCGGCGCAAGTTCCTGCGTGCCGAGCGCACCGAGCTCGGCCACATCGAGGAATGGCTGCGGCAGCTGGCGCTGGCGCGGCCCGGGGTCGAACTGCGGGTGAGCCACAACGGCAAGCCGTTGCGCCGCTACAAAGGCGACGGCGACGCATTGTTCGCCGGCGACCGCCTTGCCGAAACCCTCGGCGAGGAATTCCTCGACCACGCGCTGCGCGTCGACCACGAGGCGCCGCTGTCCACCGACAGCCGCAGCCGGCTGCGCCTCAGCGGCTGGATCGCGCAGCCGGCGTATTCGCGCGCCAGCACCGACCAGCAGTACCTGTTCGTCAACGGCCGCGCGGTGCGCGACCGCAGCGTGGCGCATGCGGTGAAGCAGGCCTATGCCGACGTGCTGTTCCACGGCCGCCAGCCGGCCTACGTGCTGTTCCTCGACGTCGATCCGCGGCGGGTCGACGTCAACGTACATCCGGCCAAGCACGAGGTGCGCTTCCGCGACGCCCGCGCGATCCACGATTTCGTCTATCGCACGCTGCAGGCCGCGCTCGCGGAGACGCGCGCCGGCACGCCCGCGGGTGCACTGCCCGGTGAGGCTGCGCCCACGTTCGATCCGGGCACGGCGATGCCGGCTGGGTCGCCGTCGCCGCCGATGGCGTGGAACCGACCGATGCCGCAGACCGGGCTCGGCCTGCGCGTCGACGATGCGCGCGCCGCGTATGCCGCGCTGTACGCGGGGCCGCCTTCGTCCTCGCCGCAGCCGGCGGTGCGGCCGCTGCCCGAAGCGGCGGACGGCGAGGTGCCGCCGCTGGGTTACGCCGTCGCGCAGCTGCACGGCATCTACGTCCTCAGCGAGACCGCGGACGGGATGATCGTGGTCGACATGCATGCCGCGCACGAGCGCATCGGCTACGAGAAGCTCAAGGCCGCGCACGACAGCGAGGGCCTGCGCACCCAGCCGTTGCTGGTGCCGCAGACCGTCGCAGTGG
>JAEWNA010000072.1 GCA_023392975.1 Pseudomonadota bacterium
TGCGATGGCGATCGCCGAACGCCATCGCGAACACATCGATCGCTGGTTCTACCCGTGCGACCACGCGATGCATGCGCAGGTCGCGGGGTTCTACACCGGCGACGACCGCTTCCGCGCGCACTACAACCGGCACGGCGACGGCCTCGCCGACTACATCGAAGCCGCCGTGCGCGCGAACGCGGCGGCGCACGCGGCCCGCTGATGCGCGAGACGTGACGCGCGTCCTGCAGCGCCTGCACGCGCTGCAGGACGCGCATGCGGCGCGATGCCGCGCATGTATTCGTTTGCATGCCGCCATGCTGCATTGCGATACGCACCAATAATCCTCCGGCCGACGCATCGCGCGACATGCGCGCGACGCACGGATGGGCGCGCGGACGGGGGACCGCGCGCGTCGCGCGGGTCGACGTTCACGGAGAGACAACGATGAAACTGCACAGCGTCCCGGTCGCGTTCGCGATCGGCATGTTCGCGGCCTGCTGCGCCGTGTCCGACGCCCCGGCGGCGATCCCCGCCGCGCACGTCTACCACAACCACATGCCGAACTTCTGGCCGTTCTACGCGGTCGACGTCGGCCAGGCCTACAACGCCACCGCCACCGGCGCACCGATCCGCTACCTCTACGACGGCGACGTCATCGCGCTGAAGAACAACCCGCCGCCCGGCTACAGCTATTACCTGCCGACAGCGCTCGGCGGCACGATCATGCCTCACGACGACCTGGTGAGTTACTACAGCCCCGACGCCAAGACCGGTGCCTACCAGTGGTGGCCGCAGCAGGTCGCGAACGAGGTGCGAAACTGGTCGGGTGCGAACGGGCAGATCCACGTGACGATGTCCGGCGCCGTGGTCAACAACGTCGACAGCCTGGAGCGGCTGCAGAACGTGCCGGGCTACACCAACAGCAACTGGGGCGCCTCGTGGCGCACGGCGTACGGCGGGCTGCCGACCACCAACGGCTATCGTTCGCTGGACCTGATCCACTTCACCGGCCACCACAGCATGGGGCCGCTGGTGGGGCCGGACTATTTCCTCAAGGACCTGATCTACCAGAACGCGACGCTGGCGCAGCCGTATTTCCTCGGCGGCAATTTCCGCTCCTCGCGCGGCTTCTTCCCGACCGAACTCGGCTTCTCCGAACGCCTGATCCCGACCCTCGCCAAGCTCGGCGTGCAGTGGACGGTGATCGGCAACAACCACTTCTCGCGCACGCTGAAGGACTATCCGTACGCGACCTACGACGCCAACGGCGACACCCTGACCTCGCCGCCGAACCGCGCGGACCTGCGCAACACCTCGACCACCGGCAGTTGGGTCGCGGCCGGCATGGCGCACGAGCAGCAGGTCGTGGTCAACAAGTTCCCGTTCGCGTCGACGCCGCACTGGGTGCGCCACGTCGACCCGGCCACCGGCGAAGTGACGAAGCTGGCCGGCGTTCCCGTCAGCCAGAACGGTTCGTGGCTGGAAGGCTGGGAAGGGGCGGTGACGGTCGACGAATACGTGCCGTACGCCGCGCTGGAGCCGCGGCAGTTCTTCGTCGTCGCCCACGACGGCGACAACTCCGGCGGCCGTGCCGGCGCGCTGTCGACGTGGCAGAACGGCTACGGCACCACCTGCAGCGGCAGCGGCTATTGCCTCGGCATCGACGAATACCTGCAGCGGTTCCCGATCCCCGCCGCGGACGTGCAGCACGTCCAGGACGGTTCGTGGATCGACACCCGCGATTCCTCGTCCGACCCGGCCTGGTACCACTGGCACCTGCCTTTCATGATCTGGAACGGCCAGTTCCCCGCGTTCAACGCGGCAACCGGCATGAACCTGTCGCCGAAGACCAACCTCTACGGCAATGCCGAGGGGGCCACCGTCTCGTTCGAATACGGCTGGCATTACCTGGAGCGCAACTTCGCGCTGCTGAAGGCCGCGCTCAACTACGCGAAGACCGCCGAGCAGATCTGGCTCGACGCGCATCCGGCCTACTGGTCGCCGACGACGACGCTCGACCAGCAGGTCGCGCCGCCCGGCAACCAGCTCAACCCGTGGATGCTGTCGTTCCCGGTGAAGGGCAACCCGGCGGCGGACTACGCCGGCGGCGCCAATCCCGCGGAACTCGCGTGGTACTTCCTGCTGCCGGCGATGGACTCCGGCTTCGGCTACTACGACGAGAACAAGGACGACAACGTCAAGCCCACCCTCGCCTTCAACAACTCGCTGTACTTCTCGAAGCAGTACGTGCAGCCGCGCCTGACCAGCGATCGCACCGGCCCGTCGATGTGGTGGCCGCAGCGCTATCCGTACAACCCGGGTTCGGTGAACGCCTCCAAGGCCGAGGGCTGGACTGTGCAGCACTACAACCACGAGTTCGCGATCTACACCTACGCCTACGATGTCTCCAACATCGCCAGCATCCAGGTGAAGGTCCGCCCGCACGCGTCGACGGCCATCGACGGCAACGACGACACCTACAAGGTCTACGACCCGGCGGCGATGGTCGGCAAGCCCGGCCTGTCGATCACGCCGGCGAACGTCGGCGCATGGACGTCCTACCCCATGCAGATGCGCGACCTCCGGCCGGTGATGAACGGCGTGTCGTGGATGCCGGTCACGCAGCAGACGATGCAGGTGCTGCCGGCGCAGGAGATCGGCGACCTCTACTACGCCTACCTCGGCAACTACCGCAACCAGTTGCTCGACTACTACATCGAGGCCACCGACACCCGCGGCAACGTCACCCGCAGCGAGATCCAGCAGGTGCACGTCGGCGCCGGCACCTACCGCAAGACGACCACCGGCTCCGGCTACGTCGAGGACACGGCGGGCACCGTCGCCGGCGTGCGGCCGTTCCTGACCGTCGACGACACGCCGCCGGTGTTCCAGGGCAGCCTGACATCGAGCGCGCTCACCGATCGCTCGGTGACGATCAGCTGGTCGCCCGCGACCGACGACGTGCGCGTGGCCGGCTACCGGATCTTCCGCAACGGCACGCTCGTCGGCACCGGCAGCGGCACCCAGTTCAACGACACCGGACTCGCGGCCTCGACGAGCTACGGCTACCAGGTGCTGGCCTTCGATGGTGCCGGCAACCAGTCGGCGCGCAGCCCGACGCTGACGATCACCACGAAGTCCGCCGACACCACGCCGCCGACGGCACCGGGCGCGCCGGTGGCCGGCACGACCACCGCCAGCTCGATCGCGCTGAGCTGGTCGGCGGCGACCGACAACTACGGCGTCGCCGGCTACCAGGTCTACCGCAACGGCGCGCTCGCCGGCAGTGCGACCGGCACCGCCTACACCGACACCGGCCTGCAGCCGTCGACGAGCTATTCCTACACCGTGAAGGCGAAGGACGCCGCGGGAAATCTGTCCGCCGCCTCGCCCGCGACCGCGGCGACGACCGCCGCCGGCAACGTGGCCACGATCTTCTATCGCCCGCCCGCCGGCTGGACCACGGTGAACATCCATTTCGCGCCGAACGGCGGCACCTGGACCACCGTGCCAGGCGTGCCGATGAGCGTCGCCTGCACCGGCTGGTATCGCTACACCGCCAATCTCGGCGGCGCGACCGGCGCGGCGGTCACCTTCAACAACGGCAGCGGCACCTGGGACAACCGCGGCGGCCAGAACTACGCCCTCGGCACCGGCCTGTCCGTGGTGCAAAACGGCGCGATCAGCACCGGTACCGCCCCCTGCGCGACCGATACGCAGGCGCCGACCGCACCGACCGGCCTCGCCGGCAGCGCGATCGACGCCAACTCGGTGTCGCTGTCGTGGACCGCGGCCACCGACAACGTCGGCGTCGCCGGCTATCGCGTGTATCGCGGCGGCACCCAGATCGCCGACGTGACCACCGGCACCGGCCATGTCGACAACGGGGTCTCGCCGTCGACGACCTACGTCTACACCGTCCGCGCCTACGACGCCGCCGGCAATCTCTCGGCGGCGAGCGCGAGCGTCTCCGTGACCACGCCCGCGCGCGCGGACACGCAGGCGCCCACGACGCCCGCCGGCCTCAACGCACAGGCATTGACCCCGACCTCGTTCACGCTCGCGTGGACCGCCTCGACCGACAATGTCGGCGTGTCCGCCTACCTGGTGTATCGCAACGGCACCCAGATCGGCACGACCGCCGCCACCAGCCTCGCCATCGGCGGCCTGGCGCCCGGGACGGCGTACGGCTTCACCGTGAAGGCGCAGGACGCCGTGGGCAACGTGTCGGCGGCCAGCGCCGCGTTGTCCGTCACCACGCCGCCGCTGGTGAACAACACCGCGACCGTCTACTACAAGCCATCGACGGCGTGGGCCAGTACCTACATCCACTACGCGCCCAACGGCGGCAGCTGGACCGCGGTGCCCGGCGTGGCGATGAACGCGGCCTGCACCGGCTGGAAGGTGAAGACACTCGACCTCGGCGCCGCGACGGGCGCGCAGGTGACGTTCAACAACGGCAGCGGCACGTGGGACAGCCGCAACGGCGCGAACTATCCGGTCGGCACCGGCGTGTCGTCGATCGCGAACGGCACGATCTCGACCACCGATCCCTGCCTCAACGACGATGCGACCGCACCGACCGTGCCCGGCGGGCTCGCGGCGTCCGCGATCACGTCGACCTCGGCCACCGTGTCGTGGACGGCGTCCACCGACCACGTCGGCGTCGCCGGCTATCGCGTCTACCGCAACGGCAACCAGATCGGCACCACCGCGTCGACCAGCTACGCCGACAGCGGGCTGACGGCATCGACCACGTACGCGTACACCGTGCGCGCCTACGACGCGGCCGGCAATCTGTCCGCGGCCAGCGCCGCGCTCAACGTCGCGACGCAGTCGCCGGGCACCTGCGCGGTCAGCTTCACCATCGCCAACGCGAACACGACCTACGGCCAGAATCTCCACGTCGTCGGCAACGTGGCGGCCCTGGGCGGCTGGTCGCCGGGCGCGGGCTTCGCGCTGACCATCCAGGGCAGCGGGGCGAACGTGCCGTGGACCGGCACGGTGAACCTGCCAGCGGGCGCGGCGATCCAGTACAAGTACGTGAAGTGGAACGGCAGCACCGCGGCCTGGGAAAGCAACCAGTCCACCGCCTCCGGCAATCGCGAGTTCACCCTGCCCGCGAACTGCAGCGGCACCACCACGCGCAACGACGGCAACTTCAAGTTCTGACCCCGTCGCCACGCCGCACAAAAAAAGAACGCCGGACGGTTTCCCGTCCGGCGTTCGTCTTTCGACCCCGTCGCCGGCGTCGGCGTCGGCGCGGGATCAGAACCGCGCCTTGAACTCCACGCCCCAGGTGCGTGGCTCGTTGAGGAAGCCGGTGAGGTTGTTGAAGTCGATGCCGCCGACGACCACGGTCTCGTCGGTGATGTTGCGGCCGTACAGCGCCACGTCGTAATCGCCGTTGCGCCACGAGTAGCCCAGGCGCAGGCCGCCTTCCAGCAGCGACTTGCCGGTGAACTCGGTCGACTCGTACAGGAAGAAGTTCACCTGGCTGCGATAGGCCCAGTCGGTGTAGGCATAGAACTCGCCGCCGTTGCCTACCGGCAGGCCGTAGCGCGCGGTCAGGTTGTAGACGTTGCGCGGCGCCTGCGGCAGCGGGTTGCCGTCGATGAGGAAGGTCCCGGCCACGGTGCCGGCCGGATCGTTCACCTGGCAACCGCCGCCGCAACCGAAGACCGCCAGGTTCCGGTCCTGGATCTCGGTGTCGTTGTAGCTGGCGCCGAGGGTGACGAACAGGTGGTCGGTGAGCCAGGCCTGCAGGTCGAGTTCGGCGCCCTGGCCGACGGACTTGTCGGCATTGACCAGCCGGGCGATGTTGGCCGTGCCGCCGACCGCGGTCAGCTGCTGGTTGTCGACGGTGTAGCGGTACAGCGCGAAGCCCAGGCGCAGGCGGTTGTCCCAGAGCTGCGCCTTCACGCCGCCTTCCCAAGAGATCACGGTCTCGGTGTCGGCCACCGTCACCAGTTCGTCGGCGGGCAGCGACGCGTCGGCGAACATCAGCCGGCCCTGCACGCTCGGCGCGCGGAAGCCCTTGGCGACGCGGCCGTAGACGTTCACCGCATCGCCGACCTTGTAGACCGCGCTGAAGTCCCAGCTGACGTCGCTGTCGCTGGGATGCACGGTGATCGGCGCGATCGGCGGGCCGAACGGACCGACCACGCGCTCGGCGGTGAAGTCCTTGCGGTCGTCGGTGTAGCGGACGCCGGCGCGCAGCTTCAGGCGGTCGGTGGCGTCGAAGTCGCCCGAGGCGAACACCGCCCAGGCGGTGTTGTCCTGGGTCTGGCGGGCGTAGCCGTTCTGCGGGCCGCCGAAGCCGTCGTACGAGAAGCTGTCGACGTCGATCTTCTCGTTGAACCAGAACACGCCCGCCTGCCAGTCGAAGCGGCCCCAGTCCTTCGACTCGACGCGGAATTCCTGGCTGTACTGCTTGTGGTGCGGCAGGCCGTCGGCCGATTCGGACGGGAACAGGGCCACGCCGAGGGCGCCCGTGGGGAAGGCGTAGACCGAACCGCCGTCGATGTCGCCGCGACTGTAGGCGTCGACGCTCTCGTAGCCGGTGATCGAATGCAGGCTGACCCGGCCGAGGTCCCAGCGCATGCGCAGGTTGCCGCCGAGCTGGTCGAGGTTCTGCTCGTTGCGGCCGTCGATCGAGACGCGGTCGCGGTCGAAGCCGGAGATCAGGTCGTTGCTGCCCGGCCGGATGATGCCGGCGCGGAACAGCCGCGCGGTGCCGTCGAGCTTGCGGGTGTGGACGTTGAGCAGCGCTTCGAAGGTGTCGCTGGGCTTGAACAGCAGCTGGCCGCGCGCCGCGGTCTCGCGGTAGCCCTCCAGGTCGTCGCCGGGGCCGTTGAAGGTGTTGTCGACGTAATCGTCGCGCTGCTGGTGCAGCACCGACAGGCGGCCGGAGACGGTCTCGCCGATCGGGCCGGTGACCACGCCCTCCACGTTCAGCGTGTCGTAGCTGCCGTAGCCGATGCGGCCGTAGCCGCCGAAGGTGCTTTCCGGGCGCGCCGATTCGAACTTGATCACGCCGGCCGGGGTGTTGCGGCCGAACAGCGTGCCCTGCGGGCCGCGGTCCATCTCGATCTGGTCGAGGTCGAACATCGGATAGCCCTTGAGGATCGGGTTCTCCTGGACCACGCCGTCGTACACCAGCGACACCGGCTGCGAGGCGTTGAGGTCGAAGTCGGTGTTGCCCAGGCCACGGATGTAGAAGCGCGGGAAGGCACGGCCGAACGAGGACTCGATGTTCAGGCTCGGCAGGCGGCCGGAGAGCAGGCGGATGTCGTCGCCGCTGGCGGTCAGCACGTCCAGCTTCTCGCGGTCGATCGTGGTGATCGCGACCGGCACGTCCTGGATGTTCT
>JAEWNA010000337.1 GCA_023392975.1 Pseudomonadota bacterium
ACCTTCGGCAGATCGGACAGGGAAAGCGTGCGCATGCCGGGATTCTATACTCCGCATCGTGACCACGAACCCGGACATCGATCTCAGCACGCTCGCCGGGCGGATCAAGGCGCTGGCGGCCGAACTCGGCTTCCGCCGCTGCGGCATCGCCGACGTCGAACTCGGCGAGGACGAGACGCATCTGCGCGATTGGCTGGCGCAGGGCCTGCACGGGTCGATGCGCTGGATGGCCGACCACGGCGACAAGCGCAGCCGGCCTGCGGAACTGGTGCCGGGCACGCTGCGCGTGATCTCGGTCGGCCTCGACTACGGCCGCGATCCCGACGAGGCATGGGCGACGCTGGACGACGGCGAACACGCCTACGTCGCGCGCTACGCGCTGGGTCGCGACTACCACAAGCTGATGCGCATGCGCCTGCAGAAGCTGGCCGATCGCGTGGCGGCGGAGATCGGCCCGTTCGGCCATCGTGTGTTCGTCGACTCCGCGCCCGTGCTGGAACGCGCGCTCGCCCGCAACGCCGGGCTCGGCTGGATCGGCAAGCACACCTGCCTGATCGATCGCGACGGCGGCTCGTGGTTCTTCCTCGGCGAGCTCTACGTCGACCTGCCGCTGCCGGTCGATCCGCCGGCCACCGCACACTGCGGCACCTGCACGCGCTGCATCGACATCTGCCCGACGCAGGCCATCGTCGCGCCGTATCGACTCGACGCACGGCGCTGCATCGCCTACCTCACCATCGAGCACGAGGGCGCGATCGACGAGGACCTGCGCCCGCTGATCGGCAACCGCATCTTCGGCTGCGACGACTGCCAGCTGATCTGCCCGTGGAACAAATTCGCGCAGCGCACCGACGAAGCGGATTTCCGCGTCCGCAATGACCTCGACAAGGCCACGCTCGCGGAGTTGTTCGCGTGGACGGAAGAAGAATTCCTGCAGCGCACCGAAGGCTCGCCGATCCGTCGCAGCGGCTACGCGCGCTGGCTGCGCAACCTCGCGATCGCGCTGGGCAACGCACCGACCACGCCGGACGTCGTCGCCGCACTGGAAAGTCGCCGCGAGATTGACGACGCCGGATTCGACAGCGCGATGGTGCGCGAACACGTCGCATGGGCGCTGGCGCGGCATCGTGTCGCCCGGTAGAGCGGCCTAAAGGCCGCTCTCGCGAGATCACGATCGCGCGCGGATCTCCGCCAACAGCGCCTGCGTCACCGGGTCCGCGGCCTCGCCCTCGCCGCGCAGCGCCGGCAGCAGCGTGTTCGCGACTTCCTTGCCGAGCTCGACGCCGAACTGGTCGAAGGCGTTGATGCCCCACAGCGTCGCCTGCAGATAGACGCTGTGTTCGTACAGCGCGATCAGCGCGCCCACCGATTCCGGGGTCAGCGCATCGAGCAGGAACAACGTGCTGGGACGGTCGCCGGCGTAGGCGCGATGCGGATCGTCGTTGGCGCGACCGTTGGCGAAGGCCTCGGTCTGCGCGAGCAGGTTCGCGAGCAGTGCGGTGTGGTTGGATTCGTGCGCGTGGTCGGCGCGGATCACGCCGATGAAGTCCGCCGGCACGATCTGCGTGCCCTGGTGCAACGCCTGGAAGAAACTGTGCTGGGTGTCGGTACCCGCGCCGCCCCACCACACCGGCACGGTGTCGGTGGTCAGCATCTCGCCGTCGAGGCGGACCGACTTGCCCAGGCTTTCCATCACCAGTTGCTGCAGGTAATTGGGCAGCAGGCGCAGGCGCTCGTCGTAGGGCAGCACGGCCTGCGCGGCCAGGCGCTCGGCGTTGCGGTTCCAGATCGCGATCAATGCGTGCCACACCGCGAGGTTCTCGCGCAGCGGCGCGCCGTGGACGTGCGCATCCATCTGCGCCGCGCCGGCGAGCAGGCGTTCGAAACCGTCCATGCCGATCGCCAGCGCGATCGGGAAGCCCACCGCCGACCACAGTGAATAGCGGCCGCCGACCCAGTCCCACATCGGCAGGATGCGGCGTTCGTCGATGCCGAATTCCGCCGCGCGCGCGACATTCGCGCTCACCGCGTAGACGCGGCGGTCGTCGCCGAGCCACTCGCGGACGACGCGACCATTGAGCAACGTCTCCTGGGTGCCGAAGGTCTTCGAGATCAGCACCGCCGCGGTCTTCGCCGGATCGAGCAGCGCCAGCACGCGGCGCACGGCGTTGCCGTCGACGTTCGAGATGAAATGCACGCGCAGCCCGGTCGCGTCGGCAAAGGCGTCATGCAGCGCATCCACCACCAGCCGCGGCCCGAGATCGGAACCGCCGATGCCGACGCTCACCACGTCGGTCACGCCGGCGGCGCGCACTTCGTCGACCAGCGTCGCCATGCGCTCACGCGCCGCACGTGCCTGCGCGGACGCCTCGCGCGCCTGGACGCCGCTCGCGAGATCGCTGCGCAGCGCGGTATGCAGCGCGGCGCGGCCTTCGGTGACGTTGACCTGCTCGCCCTCGAACAGCCGACGGATCGCCCCGCCCAGATCGGCCGTCTCGGCGAGGCCGAACAGTGCTTCGATCGCAGCGCGGTCGACATGCTGGCGCGCGAAGTTCGCGTACAGCGAACCGACCCGCAACGCGAAGTCGCGCGGCCGCGCCGGGTCGTCGGCGACGAGGCTGGCGACGCTGACGTCGTTCAAGCGTGCGGCATGCGGACGCAGCGTGGCGTTCAGGGCATCGGGCGACAGGGACATGACGGGCTCGCAGGCGTTCGCGAAAGCGCCATCTTGCCAGATCGCGCCCCCCGTCCGCCCGCACGCGGACGCTGCAAACGAAACCAGACGGGCCGCCGGTGTCGCGCCGGGAACCGCCTCAGCCGACGATGAATTCCAGGTTGTCGATCAGGCGCGTTCGACCGAGGCGCGCAGCGATCAGCGCCACGCGCGGGCCGCCGTCGTCGGCAGGCTCGTCGAGACTCGGCAGGCGGATCGCCGCGTAGTCGACCGTGAACCCGGCACGCACCAGCCGCAGCGAGGCCTCGGCCTCGACTTCCGCGCGCGGCGCGCCGGCCTGCAGGCGTTCGCGCATGGACTGCAGCGTGCGATGGATCTCGGCCGCCGTGCTGCGCTCGTCCGGCGACAGGTACTGGTTGCGCGAACTCATCGCCAGCCCGTCCGCCTCGCGCACGATGTCGCCGCGCAGCAGGGTCAGCGGATACGCGAGGTCGGTGACCATCTGCTGGATGACCGCGAGCTGCTGGTAGTCCTTCTTGCCGAACGCCGCCACGTCCGGCTGCACCTGGTTGAACAGGCGCGCGACCACCGTGCACACCCCGTCGAAGTGCCCCGGGCGATGCGCGCCCTCCAGCACGTCGGCGACGCCGGGTACGCGCATCCGTACCGCGAGATCGACGCCGAACGGATACATGCCCTCGACCGTCGGCAGCCACAGCGCGTCGCAGCCGGCGGCTTCGAGGCCGCTGGTGTCGGCTTCCGGCGTGCGCGGATAGCGGGTGAAGTCCTCGCTGGGCCCGAACTGGGTCGGGTTCACGAATACGCTGGAGATGATGCGGTCCGCATGCCGGCGCGCCAGCGCGACCAGCGAGTAGTGGCCGGCGTGCAGGTTGCCCATCGTCGGCACGAAGCCGATCCGCAGGCCTTCGCGGCGCCAGCCGAGGATGCGTTCGCGCAGACGGGCGAGTTCGGTGATGGTTTCGATCATGGCTTCGCGAAAAATGTGAAGGACCCGCCGTGCATCAGCCGGCGAGGATCTGGACCCAGTCGCTGCGTACCCAGCCCCAGGCGCAGGGGCCGCGATAGACGGTTTCGCGCGCGATCGGGCTGCTCACGCCGCATTCCGCGGCGTCCTGCCCCTTGTGCGGATAGACGATCGGGAACCATTTGCCGTCCACCGATGCGCCGCAGACGAAGAACGCATCGCCTTCGCGAAGACGATCGCGCATCGCGTGACCGGCGCCGGGACCGCCACGCACCGCGAGGAACCCGTCGCCATCCGGCTTGAGCCCGGACACCGCGGCCCAGCTGCCGCAGGCATCGAGATCCGCTTGCCCACCGATGCGCACAGGCACATCGGAAGGCGGCCTCGAGCCCGCGGCGACGACGACCGGCAGGATCGCGAAACCCATCAGCGTGACGCAGCCTGCGCGCCGGAGGACGCTCATTGGTACGCGTGCTCCGTGTCGGGGAACGTGCCGTCGCGCACCGCCGCGCAGTACGCCTGCACCGCACCCGCGACCGAGCCGCCTTCGGCAAGGAAATCCTTGACGAATTTCGGCCGGCGGTGACCGCCGTCGAGACCGAGCATGTCGTGCAGCACCAGCACCTGGCCGTCGCAGCCGGGGCCGGCGCCAATGCCGATGGTCGGGACCGGGCTGTCGGCGGTGATCGCCTGCGCCAGCGCCGAGGGGACGCATTCGAGCACCAGCAGCGATGCGCCGGCTTCCGCCACGGCCTGCGCGTCCTCGCGCAGCTTCGCGGCGGCGCGCTCCTCGCGGCCCTGCACCTTGAAACCGCCGAAACGCAGCACCGACTGCGGGGTGAGGCCGAGGTGCGCGGAGACCGGGATCTCCCGCTCCACCAGGAAGCGGATCACCTCGAGCTTGTGCGGGCCGGCGCCTTCGAGCTTGACCATCTGCGCGCCGGCCTGCAGCAGCCGCGTGGCGGCGTCGAGCGCACGCTCGGGCGTGGCGTCGGCCTGGAACGGCAGGTCGGCGACCAGCAGCGCACGCTTCAGGTGCGAGGCCACCGCGGCGGTGTGGTAGGCGATGTCGTCGACCGTCACCGGCAGCGTCGAATCGTGGCCCTTCACCACCATGCCGAGCGAGTCGCCGACCAGGATCAGGTCGACGCCGTTGCGGTCGAGGACGCGGGCGAACACGGCGTCGTAGGCGGTCAGCATCGCCAGCCGGCGGCCCTCGCGCTTGGCCTCGGCCAGCGCGGGAACGGTCCAGGGCTTGTCGTCGGAAAGGGCCATGGCATCGCGGAATCGCCGCCGGGAGGGCAGCGGGGCGCCAAGGGTAGCAGGTCGCCTGCGGCGCTCGTGTCGCCCCCGTGTTTCAGAGTTCCGGCTTCAGCGTTCCGGCAGCGCCGAGATCCCCGCGCGACCGAGACGCTGCAAGGCGCCACGCGCGCTGCCCTGCCCCGGGATCTGCACGTCCTCGACCAGGTCCAGCAGCGGCACCAGCGCGAACGCGCGCTCGTGCAGGTGCGGATGCGGCACGCGCAGGCCGGGAGTGTCGACCACGACATCGCCGTAAAGCAGCAGGTCGAGATCGAGGCTGCGCGGCCCCCAGCGCCGCCCCGGCACGCGGCGGCGGCCGAAGTCGCGTTCGATGCGCAGCAGTTCCTCCAGCAGCGCACGCGGCACCAGCATGGTTTCCAGCGCGACCACGGCGTTGATGAAGTCGGGCTGGTCCTCCAGCCCCCACGCCGGCGTGCGGTAGAACCGCGACACGCCGAGGTAGCGGCTGCGCGGCACGGTCATCAGCCGATGCACCGCGGCGGTCAGCGTGGCCGGGCTGTCGCCGACGTTGCTGCCGAGGCCGACATGGGCGACCACCGGGTCGCGACGCTGCGCCACCACGCGAAGCCTCCGGGGTCCGGTTCAGTGGCCGACGGCGGCCGGGCGACGACGCCGGCGACGACGCGAACCGCGCCCCGCCTCGCCGCCTTCGCTCTCGCTTTCCTCGTCGCCGTCGGCGGTCGGCCGCAGGGCGGCCACCGCGAGGGCGTGATCGGGATCGCGCTGCGCTTCAGCCCAGAACGCGATGTCCGCGGCGTGGTCGGGCGAGGCCACCTGCCGCAGTTGTAGGAAGTCGAACGCGGCGCGGAAGCGCGGCTGGGCCAGCAGGCGCACCACGCGCTTGCGCTGGCGCAGCGGGAACCGCGACTGCAGCAGCCAGATCTCCTGCATCGGCAGCGAGAAGCGGCGCGGCAGCGCGACCGTCTCGACCTGGTGCAGGGTCACGCGATCGGCGGCGCGGCGTTCGGCCTCGGCCGGATGCACGCCCTGTGCCTGCAGCATCGCCAGCGTGCGGCAATAGGCCGGCCACAGCAGCAGGGCGAACAGGAAGGCCGGCGACACCGGCTCGTCCGCCGCCACCCGGGCGTCGGTCGCGCGCAGGCCTTCGAGCAGCATCCGCCGCAGCGCACCGCTGCGGTTGCCGGCCAGCGCCTTCGCGGTTTCGGGCAGCAGCGCCGGCAGCAGGCCGTGCGCTTCCAGCCCGAGGAAGCTGGCCTCGGCATGCCCGGACAGGAACAGCTTCAGGCATTCCTCGAACAGGCGCGCCGCGGCGGCCTCGCGCAGCAGCGACGCCAGCACCGGCAGCGGTGCCGCGGTCGCCGGGTCGATGGTGAAGTTCAGCTTCGCGGCGAGGCGCACCGCACGCAGCATGCGCACCGGGTCCTCGCGGTAGCGGGTCTCCGGATCGCCGATCAGCTTCAGGACCCGGTGGCTGACGTCCTCGAACCCGCCGACGTCGTCGCGAACCGAAAAATCGGCGATCGAGTAGTACAGCGCGTTCGCGGTGAAGTCGCGGCGGACGGCATCGTCCTCGATCGTGCCGTAGACGTTGTCGCGCAGCACGCGGCCGTCCTCGTCCGTCTCGCGGTCGCCGCTGCCGTCGTCGCTGTTGGCGCGGAACGTCGCCACTTCGATGATCTCGCGCCCGTACACCACGTGCGCGAGCCGGAACCGCCGGCCGATCAGGCGACAATTGCGGAACAGGTGCTTGACCTGCTCCGGCGTGGCGTCGGTGGCGACGTCGAAGTCCTTGGGGTGCTCGCCCAGCAGCAGGTCTCGGACCGCGCCGCCGACGAGGTATGCGGCATAGCCGGATTCGTGCAATCGATACAGGACGCGAAGCGCGCTGGGGCTGATGTCCTTGCGCGAAATCGCGTGCCGATCGCGCGGGATCGTCCTTGTGTCGGTCGGTGGCGTTGTGGACTCGGTCATCGGACGGGGATCGCGGACTCGGTTCGGACGGGAAGTTGATCAAAACGCCGGGGGACCCGCTATACTAGCAGGCCTGTCGGCTCCGACCGTCCGGCCCCGCACCGTTGTCGCGTTCGGGGTGGTTCGAAGACCCGTCGCTTCATTGCTCCCTTCGTCTAGAGGCCTAGGACGTGGCCCTCTCAAGGCTAAAACACGGGTTCGAATCCCGTAGGGAGCGCCAATCCCGAAAACCCGCGTCGCGAGGCGCGGGTTTTTCTTTGGCGCGAACGCAGGGTTCGAACCCCGGGTTCGACAGGTTCGCCCGGAGCGAACCTGGACGGCCGCAGGCCGCCCGCAGGGCGCGGCACAGGACGTGCCGCGTCCATCCCGTAGGGAGCGCCAATTCCGGAAAACCCGCGTCACGAGGCGCGGGTTTTTTCTTTGTCCGACAACTGGGCCGGGCGGGTTCGTCGGCCGCCCGGCCCAACTCCGAGGCCACCCGGGCATCTTGACGACTTCGCCCCGGGGCGCGTCCGGCTTACACTAGCGGCCCTGCGTTCCAGGATCCGGCCGCCCCATGCCTTTCGTCGTCACCGAAAACTGCATCAAGTGCAAATTCACCGACTGTGTCGAAGTCTGTCCAGTCGACTGCTTCCACGAAGGCCCGAATTTCCTGGTCATCGATCCAGACGAGTGCATCGACTGCACCCTGTGCGAGCCGGAATGCCCGATCAATGCGATCTACCCGGAAGACGATGTGCCCGCCGGACAGGAAGCGTTCGTGGCCTTGAACAAGGAGCTGTCCGAGCGCTGGCCGGTGATCACCACCCGGAAGGAACCGCTCGCCGACGCCAAGGAATGGGACGGCAAGCCCGGCAAGCTGTCGATGCTGGAACGCTGAACCCCTCCCTGCTCCACACGAAAACGGGCGCCATCGGCGCCCGTTTCGTTTCCGGCGTCGCGACGGGGCTTACTGGCCGCCGAGCGTCGCCTTCAGCGCCGCGACCAGCTTGGTCGCCCCCGCGCCCGTGGCGGGCTGGCCGCGCGGATCGACCGCGGCGACCTGGCTGCGGCCGCCGTCGAGATCGGTGATGCGCACGAGGAAGGTCTCGCCGGCGTAGTCGATGTCGTAGGCCCCGAGCAGCTGGGCGCGGTTGGCGACGGTGGCGCCCTGGACGCCGGCCAGCGCCTCGCCGACTTTCGCGAACACCGTCGCACGATCGCCGGCGACGCTGAAGCTGGAGGCACGCACGGCCGGGTCGCCCGCCATCGAGGAGCGGGTCACCGGGCCGGTCGGCTCGGCGGCGCGATCGGCCGCGGCCTGGTCGAACGTCGGCGGGAATTCCAGCGGCCGCTGGTCGCCCTCGACGGCATAGATGTCCTTCTTCTTGAACCAGTGGCAGCCCGATGCGCCCAGCAGCGCAGCGGACAGCGCGACGAAGGTCGCGAACCGCGCGGCACGGGACAGGGCGGGACGGACGTTCGGGCGGATCGGGAACATGCGGACTCCTGGAGGAAAACGGGGCGGTCGCAGGCTCAGCCGGCGGCCGCGAGACGATGGGCGGCTTCGGCGACGTCGCGCTCGAGACCGGCGATGCGGGTGGTCATGGCGTCGGCCGCGGCGGCGTGGGCCGGCGACAGCGGGGTCAGCGGCAGGCGCAGGCCATGCCCGAGGCCCTGGCGCGCGAGGATCGCCTTGACCGGGATCGGGTTGGGCTCGACGGCCAGGAAGTCGAAGACCGGTTGCAGCGCGACGTCGAGCGCTTCGGCCTCCGTACGCCGGCCGGCGCGGGCGAGGTCGCAGAGCCGGCGCATGGCGGCAGGGACCACGTTCGACGCGACCGAGATGACGCCGTCGGCGCCGGCCAGCATGGCGCGGGCGGCGGTCGGGTCGTCGCCGGACAGGATCGCGAACCCGGGCGAGACCAGGGCGATCAGCGCCTCCATCCGCTCGGGATCCGGGCGCGCTTCCTTGATGCCGACGATGCGCGGGTGCGGCGCCAGTGCGGCCACCGTCTCCGGGCGCAGATCGCAGCCGGTGCGGCCGGGCACGTTGTAGAGGACGACCGGCAACCCGCCCTCGTCGGCCACGGCGGTGAAATGGGCGACCAGCCCCGCCTGCGTGGGCCGCACGTAGGGCGGCGCGACGACCAGCGCGGCGTCGGCGCCGCAGTCGGCGGCACGGCGGGTCAGCGCGATCGTCTTGGCGGTGTTGGGCAGGCCCGTGCCGGCGAGCACCGGAATCCGGCCGGCGGCGATCGTCACCGCGCGGCGCAGCAGGGCGTCGTATTCGGCATCGTCCAGGGCATTGGCCTCGCCGGTGGAGCCGGCCACCACCACCCCCTGGGTGCCCGCGGCGATCTGCGCGTCGATGAGCCGGTCCCAGGCGTCGAAGTCGAGGGCGCCGGACGCCGTGAACGGCGTCGCCAGCGCGGTGATGCTGCCGGAAGGATGCACGCGGATGCCCTGGAAACTGTCTCGGACCGAAGGGGGTCGCGCCGGGTGCGGCGACGACCCGGCGATGTTACTTGGGAAGGTCTGAACAGGCCATCCTCCGCGCGCGGCCGTCCTGCCGGGCATCATGGGAATCAACCACTTGGCGCGACCACCGCCGACGCTTCGCCGCCGCCGCCGCCGCCGGGCCCGCATTCGCCTTGCGGCATGAAACCGGGGACCAGTATGCTGGCGCGGTGTCCCCGGCGCTGCGCGCACGACGGACCTGCGCACCACCCTCTTCGCAACATTTCCCGCCGCGGACACCGCCTTGACCGAACCTTCCACCGCCGCACGACCAGCGCCGAACGAGAACTACCTGCTGATCAACGCCTACACGACGCATCCGCAGTCGCCGCTGCTGTCGGTGACCCGGCGGATCTCGGACAGCGGCTGCAACCTGGTCGATGTCCGGCTGTCCACCGTCGGCCGCGATGTCTCGGTGACGGCGCTGGCGATCGGTCCCTGGGACGCCATCGCCAAGCTCGAAGCGATGCTGACCCGCCTGGAGCGCGAGGAAGGGGTCAAGCTCAACTGGTACCGCACCGGCCCCAAGCCCGTGCAGTCGAACCTGCTGCCGTATGTGGTCGAGGTGGTCGCCGCCGACAAGCCCGGCATCCTCTACCAACTCGCCGATTTCTTCGATCGCCAGGGCATCACCATCGAAAGCCTGCACTGCGCCCGCTACCGCGCGATGCAGACCGGTGCGGACATGTTCTCGGCCCAGGTCACGATCGGGGTGCCGGCGGACATGCACATCGCCGCGCTGCGCGACGATTTCCTCGAGTTCTGCGACCACCTGAACCTCGACGCCATCATGGACCCGATGAAGTTCTGACGATGACCGACGCGAAACTCCCCGTCCTCGGCAAAGCGCTTCCCAAATCCACCCTCGCCCTGCCCCTCTCGCTGTCGGACGGCTCGACCGCGAAGCTGTCGGATCACGCCGACCGCTGGCTGGTGCTCTACTTCTATCCGAAGGATTCCACGCCCGGCTGCACCACCGAGGGCCTGGACTTCAACGCGCTGCTGCCGAAGTTCGCGAAACTCGGCTGCGACGTGCTCGGCGTGTCGCGGGACGCGATCAAGTCGCACCAGAACTTCTGCGCGAAGCAGGGATTCGAGT
Organism: Pseudomonadota bacterium; assembly: GCA_023392975.1. Lineage (GTDB taxonomy): Bacteria > Pseudomonadota > Gammaproteobacteria > Xanthomonadales > Xanthomonadaceae > Lysobacter_I. The sequence goes on from JAEWNA010000337.1 coordinate 10,513, forward strand.
TCCCGCTGGTCAGCGACGGCGACGAAGCGCTGTGCAACGCCTTCGGCGTGATCGGCGAGAAGAACATGTACGGCAAGAAGGTGCTCGGCGTGGTCCGCAGCACGTTCCTGATCGCCCCCGGCGGCAAGCTGGCCGCCGAATGGCGCGGGGTCAAGGTGCCGGGCCATGCCCAGGCCGTGCTCGATGCGCTGAAGGCAGCCCAGGACCCGTGACCCGCTTCTCCGTGAGGCCGTCCCGTTGCCCCGCCCTGCGGGTCGCGACGGTTCCGTCGTGCCTGCGATCCATCTCCCCATCGTCGTTCCATTCCAAGGGCCGAGGCCCCGCACACGCATGATGACCAAAGGCAAGCGCATCTACGTCCTCGATACCAACGTGCTGATGCACGACCCGACGGCGCTGTTCAAGTTCGAGGAACACGACGTCTTCCTGCCGATGCAGGTCATCGAGGAACTGGACAACGCCAAGAAAGGCACCTCGGAGGCCAGCCGCAACGCGCGCCAGGTCAGCCGCTTCATCAACGAGCTGATCGAGGCCCACGGGACCGACAAGCTCGTCACCGGCATCCCGCTGACCCGGCCGAAGGGACTGCAACTGCGCGCGGCCGAGAGCATCGGCAAACTGCGCTTCCAGACCGGCAGTTTCGATTCGGCGAAGAAGTTCGGCGCGGTGATGCCGGACAACCAGATCCTCGGCGCGATCCTCGTGCTGCAGGAAGCCGAGGGCGGCGCGCCGGTGGTGTTCGTCTCCAAGGACATCAACCTGCGGATCAAGGCCTCGATCGCCGGAATCGCCTCGGAGGACTACGAGAACGACCGCGCGCTGGACGACTTCAGCCTGCTCTACACCGGCGTCTCCGCGCTGCCGGAGGATTTCTGGCAGCGCCACGGCAACGACCTGCGCTCGTGGACCGAGAAAGGCCGCACCTTCTACGAGTTCTCGCGCGACGGCGACGAGGAGTGGTATCCGAACCAGTTCCTCTTCCTGCCCGGCGACGAGGAGGCGGAGATGCGCGTGGCGCGGGTCGAGGGCGACCGCATCACGGTGCAGATCGTCGACGACTACCGCAGCCACCAGCACGCGGTGTGGGGCATCGCCGCGCGCAACCGCGAGCAGAACTTCGCGCTCAACGCGCTGATGGACCCGGACATCGACTTCGTGACGCTGCTCGGCACCGCCGGCACCGGCAAGACGCTGCTCGCGCTGGCCGCGGGTCTGGCGCAGACGATGGACGCACAACGCTATCGCGAGATCATCATGACCCGCGCGACGGTAAGCGTGGGCGAGGACATCGGCTTCCTGCCCGGCACCGAGGAAGAGAAGATGACGCCGTGGATGGGCGCGCTGACCGACAACCTCGAAGTGCTGATGCCCAACAACGCCGAAGGCGGCAGCTGGGGCCGCGCGGCGACGAACGACCTGCTGGCCTCGCGGATCAAGATCCGTTCGCTGAACTTCATGCGCGGGCGCACCTTCCTCAGCCGCTGGCTGATCCTCGACGAGGCGCAGAACCTCACGCCCAAGCAGATGAAGACGCTGATCACGCGCGCCGGCCCGGGCACCAAGATCGTTTGCCTCGGCAATGTCGAGCAGATCGACACGCCCTACCTCACCGAGACCACGTCCGGCCTGACCTACGCGGTCGACCGCTTCAAGGACTGGGCGCACAGCGCGCACATCACGCTGCGTCGCGGCGAGCGTTCGCGACTGGCCGACTACGCGTCCGAAGTCCTCTGACCGCCAACGCTCGGCCAACGAAAAGGCCCGCCTTCCGGCGGGCCTTTTCTTGGGTGGCTGCCACTCAACGACCGGCCGTTCGACAACAGGTCGCGTTGACCTGGTAACTGATCACCGACAACAGCGAACCGACCAGGTCACAGCTCCAGCCGGTCGGCTGGCCGCTCGTGACCAGCGGCTGCGAATTGCTCACGCCGATCCCCAGCGGACCCCCGCAACCGCCGCCCGTCGCGGCGTAACCGGTCGGGCAGGACACCGAACGCGTCTGCAGGCCGCTGAGCAGGTCGAGGTTTCCGGTCTGCTGCGCGACCGTGCAGTCCAGCGCACCGGCCTGCGGTTCGGTGAAATAGCCCACCGCGTCGATCACCGCATCCGACTGGGCGAAGGTGTAGACCGTGAACTGGGTCGAGCACGCCGGCCGGCAGAGCGACAGCATCTCGGTATTCGACGTGTCGACGCCGGCAAAGTAGTTCAGCGACGACGCCAGCGGACGGGCGATGTTGGAGGCATAGGCCGTGAAGTACCCGTCGAGGACCGGACGCGAAGCCGTGATCTTGACGGCGATCGCGGCGACGTCAGCTGGCAGACCGCAGTCGCTGCCGTCGCCGCCCTGCGCGGTGAAGCCGGTCGCGCTGTAGGCGAGGAAATTCCGCGAGCCGTTCTGCGCGAGCGGGCCGCCGGCGACGCGCGTGTCGACGATGCGACAGGGCGTCAACGGCGTGAACACCAGATCGTTGGGCGGATTGCCGAGCTTCGCCGGAATGCGCGGGTCGGAGATCGCGCCCTGCAAGGCGGCGGTCATGCCGTCGAAGCTGGGTTCCGAGGCGGCGCGTTCGAGATTGGCGATGTCGGCGTCTTCCAGCCTCGGGCGCATCCGCGCCTCCCACGCCTGCGACGCCGTGCGATCGCGGCCGCCGGCATGATCCGACCACTGCTGCAGGATGTCCGAGACGAGTTCTTCGCGCATCGATTCGGGTGCGCGACCATCGGTGGTGACCGTCGCCGACCAGAATGACACCCCCGCCACCGCCACGGGCGCGAGCAGGACGGTGGCGAGAAGAAAGGACTTCCGGATGATCGGACGCATGGTGAAGCTCCTTTTCCTAGCATCGAAGGCGATGCACGACGAATCTGTGAAAACCGCTGCGCGACGGCAATGTCGCAAGCGGCGCACATGCGTCGATGCGGCGAGATGTCCACGGGATGCGTCGACGCGGGCGATAGGACACGTCGATCCGGAGGCCGCTGTCCGTCGCGTTTCGTCGCGAAACGAAGCGGCCTCCGATCGAAAGCACGCATGGATGTGCGGAATCTGCTGCGCTCGCTCTTGTGCAGGCTGGCGATTTGATACAAGTTTGCCGATGGGGGCACATTGTGGGACGCAAGGAGCAGCCGATGCCGACGCTGAGCGCCAGGATTCGCCGTGCACGCAGTCTCTGCGGCCTCAGCCAGAGCGAACTCGCCGCACGCCTGGGCGTGGGCCGCGGCACGGTCACGCGGTGGGAGCATCCCTCCGGCAACGCGCCGAGCACGCGCCACCTGATCGAGATCGCGCGCTGTACCGGGACGCAGGTGGAATGGCTGGCGCTGGGCATGGGCACGCCGCGGAACGAGGGCATGCCCGCCGCCACGACGCCGGATCCGGACGCGCACGCGGGAGACGATCTCGAGCGCGAATGCCTGCATTGCCTGCGTCGCATGCCGCGACGCGCGCGCGAACACCTGGTCGCGCTGATGCGATCGCTGGTGCGCTGAAGCGGAGCCGGAGATCCTGCCATGAGCGATGCGGATCGGGCCGGTCGACGGCACGGCGCAGCCCATCCGCGATGCGCACGACGGCATCGCCGGCGCCGATGCGCGCTACCATCGCGCGACCCCGAATCCGGAGCCGACATGCCCGACGACCGCCTCCGCCCCCGCATCCGCCACTGGCACGAAGACGATGCCCCGGCGCTGTTCGCGGCGGTTCGCGACTCGCTGCCCACCCTGTCGCGCTGGCTGCCGTGGGCGACGGCGGACTACGACCTGGAACGCGCGCAGGCGTGGATCGCGCATTGCATCCGGACGCGCGAAGCCGACGACGAACATCACTTCGGCGTGTTCGACGACGCATCCGGCGCGCTGCTCGGCAGCACCGGCCTCAACCAGCGCGTCCGCGCGAACCGCACCGCCAATCTCGGCTACTGGATCGCGGAGTCGGCGCGCGGACGTGGCGTGGCCGTCGCCGGTGCGCGTCAGGCGGCGCGGTTCGGCTTCGAGCGGCTGGGCCTGCAGCGGATCGTCGTCCAGGTCGCGCCCGACAACCACGCCAGCCAACGGGTCGCGATGAAGCTCGGCGCGGTCTGCGAGGGCATCGCCCGCAACGGCCTGATGACGCCCGATGGCCCGGCCGAAGCCATCGTCCATTCGCTGATCCCGGCGGACATGGCGCTCTGGGAGGCGTCGGTCTGAATGATGTTTCAAACATCACTCAGACCATCTGACACTTGATCCAAGCCATCTGGGACATCGATACTGCGGTTCTCCGACGGAGTCCGCATGATCACCTCAGCCCAGATGCGCGCCGCGCGCGCCCTGCTCGGGATCGACCAGCGCCGGCTGGCCGAGCTCTCGGGCGTCTCGCTCCCGACCATCCAGCGCATGGAGGCCAGCGCCGGCCACGTGCGCGGCATGGTCGGCACCCTCACCAAGATCGTCGAGGCGCTGGACGCCGCCGGCGTCGAGCTGATCGGCAACGGCCAGCCGGGCCAGGGTCTCGGTCGCGGCGTGCGCCTGAAGGAGCCCGGGGCATGAGCGCGACACAATGGCCGAGCGGCTTCACCCCCAAGATCCTGACCGTGATGCGCGGCGGCTACCGGCTGGCCGACCTGCGCGCCGATGCGGTCGCCGGCCTGACCGTGGCCATCGTCGCCCTGCCGCTGGCGATGGCGCTGGCGATCGCCAGCGGCACCACGCCGGAGAAGGGCCTGCACACGGCGATCATCGCCGGTTTCCTGATCTCCTTCCTCGGCGGCTCGAAGGTGCAGATCGGCGGGCCGACCGCGGCCTTCATCCCGGTGGTGTTCGCGATCATCCAGAAGGAAGGCTACGGTGGCCTGATCCTGTGCACGCTGCTGGCCGGCCTGATGCTCATCGCCGCCGGCCTGCTGCGGCTGGGCACGCTGATGAAGTACATGCCGCAGCCGGTGGTCACCGGCTTCACCGCCGGCATCGCGGTCAGCATCTTCTCCAGCCAGGTGAAGGACGCGCTGGGCCTGCACATGGGTCAGGTGCCGGCCGACTTCCTGCCGCGCTGGCAGGCCTACGCCGCGCACCTCGGCAGCGCGCAGCCGGCCGCGATCGCGCTGACCGTGCTCGGGCTGGTCGCGATCCTCGGCCTGCGCCGCTGGCGCCCGGCATGGCCCGGGTTCCTGATCGCGCTGCTGCTGTGCACGCTGGTCGCGGCCGGCGCCGCGCTGCCGGTGGAGACCATCGGCAGCAAGTTCGGCGGCCTGCCCTCGGCCCTGCCGAGCTTCGACTTCCCGACCATCCCGTTCGAACGGACCCGCGAGCTGCTGCCGAGCGCGTTCACCATCGCCTTCCTCGCCGGCGTCGAGTCGCTGCTGTCGGCGGTGGTCGCCGACGGCATGACCGGCGGTCGCCATCGCTCGAACATGGAACTGGTCGCGCAGGGCGTGGCGAACACCGCCTCGGCGCTCTTCGGCGGCCTGCCCGCCACCGGCGCGATCGCGCGCACCGCCACCAACATCCGCGCCGGCGGGCGCACGCCGGTCGCCGGCATGCTGCACGCGGCGTTCCTGCTGCTGTTCATGCTGCTGCTGGCGCCGCTGATGCGCTACGTGCCGCTGGCCGGGCTGGCGGCGATCCTGCTGATCGTGGCCTGGAACATCAGCGAGGTCGAAGCGTTCCGCCACACGCTCTCGGCGCCGAAGGGCGACCGCCTGGTGCTGCTGTCGACCTTCCTGCTGACGGTGTTCTTCGACCTGACCCTGGCGATCGAGGTCGGCGTGGTGCTGGCGGCGTTCGTCTTCATGTTCCGCATGGCCGAAGCGGTGGAGATCCAGTCCGGCGCGGGCGGCGACGAGGACGAAGGCGCCGACCCGACCCAGCGCGAGCGTCTGCCGGCGGGCGTGGAAGCCTTCCAGATCAGCGGGCCGCTGTTCTTCGGCGCGGCGAACCGGCTGGACGACCTACTCGACCAGTTCCGGGTGCCGCCGAAGGTGTTCATCCTCCGCATGCGCCTGGTGCCGGTGATCGATGCCAGCGGCGTGCACGCACTGGAAGCGCTGCTGGAGCGCTGCCAGCGACGTGGCATCGTGCTCGTCGTCTCGGGGCTGCAGGCGCAGCCGCGGCGGGTGTTCGCGCAGATGCACCTGCATCCGCGGCCCGGCATGCTGCACATCGTTCCCGGTTACGATGCGGCCTTGACGCTGGCGCAGGAACTGCTCGCCGGCACCGCAACGGAGGATGCCCCCTCGTGACCCGTCCCGTCTCCGCCCTCACCATCGCCGGCTCGGATTCCGGGGGCGGTGCCGGCATCCAGGCCGACCTCAAGACCTTCGCCGCGCATCGGGTGCACGGCCTGAGCGCGATCGCCGCGCTCACCGCGCAGCACACCCGTGGCGTGACCGCCGTGGAATCGCCGCCGCTGCCGTTCCTGCGCGCACAGATCGCGGCCTGCTTCGACGATTTCGACATCGGCGCGGTGAAGACCGGCATGCTCGGCAACGCCGACACCGTGCAGGCCGTGGTCAAGGCCTTCGACCAGCACGACCCGCACCACATCGTGGTCGATCCGGTGATGGTCGCCACCTCGGGCGCACAGCTGCTCGCCAACAGCGCGATCGAAGTGCTGCGCGAGCGCCTGCTGCCGATGGCGTCGGTGATCACCCCGAACCTCCACGAGGCCGAGCTGCTGCTGGGTCGCAAGATCCCCGACCTGGCCGCGATGCGCAGCGCCTGCGACGACCTGCTCGACCTCGGCGCGGGTGCGGTGCTGCTCAAGGGCGGGCACCTGGACAACGGCGACACCGTGGTCGACCTGTTCGCGCAGCGGCGCGACAGCGGCGGCCGGCTGCATCGCGAGATCGCGCATCCGCGGCTGGAGCTCAACGCCCATGGCACCGGCTGCACCCTCGCCGCCGCGATCGCCGCGCGGCTGGCGCGGGGCGACGATCTCGAAACCGCCTGCCACGGCGCCGCGGACTACGTCCATCGCGCCCTGCGCAGCGGCATCCGGCCCGGCCGCGGCGACGTCCTGGTGCTCGACCACTTCGGCGCCGCGGATCCCGCGTGACCCCGTCGCCCCGCGACGCGGAGGCGCCGGCGGACGACGACGGCCTGCGGATCGTTTCGGCCGACGGGCATCGCTTCCGGCTGCTGGTGCGCCAGCCGGCGACGCCGGTCGCCACTTTGCTCTGGCTGCCGGCACTCGGCGTGGCCGCGAAGCACTACCTGCCCTTCGCCGAGGCCCTGTCCGCACGCGGCATCACGGTGTTCGTCCACGAATGGCGCGGCCACGGCAGCAGCGACGTCCGCGCCGGCCACGATCGCGACTGGGGCTACCGCACGCTGCTCGAAGACGACCTGCCGGCCGCGCTCGCGGCGATGCAGGCCGCCTGCCCCGGCG
>JAEWNA010000340.1 GCA_023392975.1 Pseudomonadota bacterium
TCCTCGACCCGCATGGCCGGCTGCTGCCGCCGGGTGTGGCCGGCGAGCTGTTCATCGGCGGTCTGGTCGTCGGGCGCGGCTACTACGGTCGGGAAGCGCTGACGGCCGAGCGGTTCGTCGACAGTCCCTTCGTGGCCGGCGAGCGGATGTACCGCACGGGCGACCTGGCGCGCTGGCGCAACGACGGGCAGATGGAATATCTCGGACGTACCGACCATCAGGTCAAGATCCGGGGTTTCCGCATCGAGCTGGGCGAAATCGAGGGCGCGCTTGGTCAGCATCCCGGGCTGGATCAGGTCGTCGTCGTCGCGCAGGGCAATCTGACGTCCAAGCGCCTCGTCGCCTTCTACACGGCGAACACCCATCGACCGGACGAGGGCGCCGCGCCGACAGCGAACGCGCTTCGGGAGTTCCTGGCGCCGATCCTGCCGGAATACTTCATCCCTTCCTTCTTCTGTCGCCTCGAAACGATTCCGTTGTCGCCGAACGGGAAAGTCGATCGGCGGGCGCTCGAGAGCATCGATGCGAAGCCCGTATCGGCGACCGCCGGGAACGAGGCAAAAAGCCCGACCGAACAGACGCTCGCGGCGATCTGGGCAGACATGTTGGGTCTCGCACCCGATGCGATCGACGGCGAAGACGACTTCTTCCACCTGGGCGGCCACTCGCTGCTTGCGACCCGGGTCCTGTCCAGGATCAAGCAGACCTTCAGCGTCGAGATGCCGCTCAAGGCACTGTTCGAGCACCCGCGTCTCACGGCATTGGCCGAGGCCATCGACCTCGCACGCTTCATGGAGACCCCTGCCATCTGCCTGGTGCCGCGCCAGGCGCGCATGCCGCTGAGCTACGCCCAGGAACGCATCTGGATCCTCCATCGCATGGATTCGGATGGCGTCAGTTACAACGTGCCGGGTGCCGTGAGGATGCAAGGGCCGCTCGACATCGACAGGCTGGAGCATGCGTTCAGGCAGGTCATCGCGCGTCACGAATCGTTGCGGACCGTGTTCCTGGAGGAGGATGGCGTCCTGTTCCAGCGCATCCTGCCGGAAGTCGCATTCGAGCTTCAGCGATTCGATCTCAGCGAGACTCCCGCCGGGTCGAGGGAATCCGACGCCGCATCGCTTTGCCGTGCGGAAGCCACCACGCCCTTCGATCTGGAATCCGGCCCGCTGATCCGCGCGCGCATCATCACGCTGGGCGACGACGACCATCTGCTGATGGTCAACATGCACCACATCATCAGCGATGGCTGGTCGATCGGCATCCTCATCAAGGAGATCGGCCATTACCTCGCCGGACACGATAGCGAGTTGCCGCCGCTGCCGATCCAGTATGCCGACTTCAGCGTCTGGCAACGCGACTGGCTCGAGCATGGCGGCGAATTGAAGCGGCAGTTGGCCTACTGGACAGAGACACTCGCGGACAGTCCGGAGCTGCTGGAGCTGCCGACCGATTTCCCGCGGCCCAGTGTGCTCAGCCACGTCGGAGAAACGAGCCGGTTCACGATGGGCGGGCAGGCGGCACAGCGCCTGCGACAAGTCGCCGAGGGCGAACGCTGCACGCTGTTCATGGTGCTCATGGCGGCCGTGAACGCCTTGCTCTACCGATACACCGGGCAGGAGGACATCTGCATCGGCACGCCGATCGCAGGACGCAACGATGCGAGCACCGAACGCCTGATCGGCATGTTCGTCAACACACTCGCCATCCGGACGAAGCTGCACGGGGCGATGTCCTTCACCGACCTGCTCGCGCTGGTGAAGCGGAACTGCCTCTCCGCCTACGACCATCAGGATACGCCTTTCGAGAAGGTCATCGAAGCCCTGCGCCCGAAGCGGAACACGGCCATTACCCCGATCTTCCAGGTGATGGTCATGTTGCAGAATGCGAACGCTGGTGCAACGGAACGCGGCGTTCGCCTGCATCCGATCGAAAGCGGCATCAGCAAATTTGACCTCAGCGTGGAATTCGAGGAGACCGCCGATGGGCTGGCGGTCGCGATCGAATACTCGACGGCGCTGTTCAAGCGCGAGCGGATCGCGCGCATGGCCGGGCATCTCGAGCGGCTCTGCGATGCGGTGGCCGCGAACCCGTCGATGCGGTTGCAGGACATCGATTTCCTGGGGGCGGAGCGCCAGCGCCTCCGGGCTTTCCATCCGGGACGCGAGGTCCCGCGCAGCGAGGAAGACGCCAGGACCTTGATGGTCCACCGCTGGTTCGAAGCGCAGGCCGCCAGAACGCCGGATGCCATCGCGGCCGAAGCCGGCGACGCCCAGGTCAGCTACGAGGCGCTCAATCGTCGCGCCAACCGCATCGCGCACGGCCTCATCGCCGCCGGCGTCGGCCCGGACGAACGGGTGGCGATCTGCATGGAGCGTGGCCTCGACCTGGTCGCGGGCATGCTCGGCATTCTCAAGGCCGGTGCGGCCTATGTGCCGCTGGAGCCGGGCTACCCGGCGGCACGGCTCGCGTATCTGCTGGAAGACAGCGCACCGAAGGCATTGTTGACGCAGCGCGCACTGTTGGACGGCGATGTCGCTTCGCAGGCGCGCACACGGGGCGTCGTGATCCATGCGGTGGATGGCGACGATGTCCAGCATCGGCCGGATCACGATCCCGATGTCGCGGTCGAGCCTCGGCACCTGGCCTACGTCATCTACACGTCCGGTTCGACCGGCCGCCCGAAGGGCGTGATGATCGAACATGCGGGCCTGACCCACTACCTGTGCTGGGCAGTCCGCGAGTACACCGATGGCGGACGGGCCTGCGACAGCATCGTGTCGTCGCCCATCGCCTTCGATGCCACCGTGACGAGCGTCTACCTGCCGCTCCTGACCGGCGGACGCGCCGCGCTGCTCCAGGCAGGGCAGGAAATCGCGGGTCTGGAGGCATTGCTGCGCAGCGGGCGGCGTTGGGATCTTCTGAAGATCACGCCGCTGCATTGGCGCGAACTGGGTCTCCGCCTGGCCGCCGAGGGCGTGCGCTGCGACGTGGGCAGGTTCGTGGTCGGCGGGGAAGCGATGCCCTATTCGGCGGTCGAGATCTGGCGCGAGGTGGCGCCTGCCGCCCGCTGCATCAACGAATACGGGCCGACCGAAACGGTCGTGGGCTGCACGATCTTCGATGTGCCGCCGGGGGTCCATGATTTCGTCGACGTGCCGATCGGCCGGCCGATCGACAATACGCGGATCTACATCCTGGACGACCAGCGGCGCTTGCAGCCGATCGGCGTGCCCGGCGAACTGTACATCGCCGGCGATGGCGTCGCGCGGGGGTATCTCAACCGGCCCGATCTCACCGCCGAGCGCTTCCTCGACGATCCGTTCGTGCCGGGCGCGCGGATGTACCGCTCCGGCGATCTGGCGCGCTGGTCGGAAGAGGGCGTGCTCGAGTACCTCGGGCGCATCGATACGCAGGTGAAGATCCGGGGCTTCCGCATCGAGCTTGGCGAGATCGAAGCCGCGTTGTGCCGGCATCCCCGGATCGATTCCGCCATGGTGGTGACCCAGGGGTCGCCATCCGATCGCAGGCTGGTCGCTTTCTACACGCTGGCAGCGGGGGAGGGGGCAGGGGAGGAGGCTCCATCGCAGGAGACGCTGAAGGACTTCCTACATCAAAGCCTGCCGGAGTACATGGTGCCGACCGCCTTCCGGGCACTGAAGGCGATCCCGCAGACGCCGAGCGGCAAACTTGATCGACCCGCGCTCGAACGCATGCAGGTGGACATGGCATCGACCCGCCCCTACATCGCGCCGAGAAACCAGGTCGAACGCCAGCTTCTGGCGATCTGGTCGGAGGTCCTGCAACGGCCGGCGGACGCCATCGGCATGAACGACGATTTCTTCGAGCTCGGCGGCCATTCGCTGCTGGCGGTGCGGATCGTGACCCGGGTGAAGGCAGGCACCGGCAAGCATGTCCCGCTGTCCTCGCTGATCAGCGCACCGACCATCGCCCGGTTCGCGGCCCTGCTGACGTCCGGAGAGAACGCACCCTTGGACGACATCGTGGTCCCGATCGAATCCCGGGGGGCGAACCCTCCGATCTTCGCCGTCCCCGGCGCCGGCGGCAGCGTGATGTCGATGACCGATCTGAGCCGCGCCATCGGTCCCGGGCGCGCCTTCTACGGATTGCAGGCCGTCGGCCTGGACGGACGAACCCGTCCCTTGGAGAGCGTCGAAGAAACCGCGAAGGCCAACATCCAGGCGATGCAGTCCGTGCAGGCGAGGGGGCCTTACCATCTCCTCGGCCATTCCTATGGCGGCGTCGTCGCCTACGAGATGGCCCGGCAGCTGGCGGCCGCGGGAGAGCGCGTGGCATGGCTCGCCTTGCTGGATTCCGCAGTGCCCCGCCTGGTCGAGAACCCGCCTTCGGACGAGCAGGACGTCGCTCTGCTGGGACAGGTGATCGCCGGACTCATCCGCTCCGATGGAGAATCCTCGCAGGCGACCGATGGCCCGCTCGATGTCGAGACCGCGCTGGAGATGCTGCAGGCGCATGGCATCCAGGTCGACAGGGAGCAGGTCGACACCCTCCTGGCCGTCCTCAAGGCCAATCTCGAGTGCTATCGCCATTACCGTCCCGAACCGATGCCGGTCGACCTCCAGGTCCACCTGTATCGGGCGACCCGCGAATCCAGGCCCGATTGGCCCGAGGACCATGGCTGGAGCGAGTTCCTGTCGACGCCACCGTCGCTGCACGGCGTGGACGCGGATCACTTCTCGATGCTCGACGGCCCCCATGCCGCCGAGATCGCGCGTTCGCTGCCTGACGTGAGCGTACCTTGACCGATTGCCTGCCAGTACGACCCGCAACCCCCGGTTTTTTTCGTCCGTCATCCCAAGGAGCACGCCGTGAGACTCAAGCTGTATGAAACGATCGCGAGATACCTGCTGGGCATCATCTACCTGTTCGGTGCCGTCGACGGCTTCCTCAGCATCTTCTTCGGGATCTACATCACCGGGAACCCGGCCGAATGCTCGTTCCTGGGGATCCTCAAGCACACGCTGTTCTTCTGGGCCTTCATGAAGTCGATCCAGTTGATCGGGGCGGTCAGCCTGCTGTCCAACTACAAGCCGGCCCTGGGCGTGGCGCTGCTGACGCCGATCTCGGCCGTCCTGTGTCTTTTCTACTTCTTCGTCCTGAACTGGTACTACGCGCTGACCGTGGTGGCCGTGCTCAATGCAGTGCTGCTGCGCGCCTACTGGCCGAGCTATCGCTCCCTGTTCGCGGACTATCCGATGCGCGCACCGAAGGCCTGAACTTCCGGCCGGGACAGCGCCCGGGGCCAGGGAAGGCCTTGTCCGGGTGGGCCGGACCGCAGGGTCGGGCCGAGTCCTGATCGGTCAGATCGAGGTCGGAGCAAGGATTAGCCTATAGAGTCCATTACATAATATGCATTATGCGAAATACTACGCTCCTTGTTCGCGAAACTGCGCGAACTGCTACGCACCCGGAACGTCCTTGCACGCCTCCCACACTTCGCGATCGAGCTGGCTCAGCAGATCGTAGGTGCGCTTGAGGCCCGCCGCCTGCAGCACGGCTTCTCGGTGTGCCCGGGCGCTCCGACAGCGCCCGACCTTGGGATCGACCTCCCGAGACGCCGGCCGGCCGAACGAGTAACCACCAGAGGAGCCATTGCGGCGCACTTCGACCGCCTGGCGATCCGATTCAACGCAGGCCACCGGGGAAAGTATGCCCGAACCCCTGCGCGCGGGGCTGTACTTGCGGCATGGTCTGGGCAGGCTCGACCGCCTTCTGTGGCGGGAATCGCACCTGCATGCAGGCGCCACAAATGCGGGTTTGGAGGAGCACGCGCTTCTCCAGTCCGCAACCACGCGCTCTGTAAAAGGATCGAATCCGTCGCCCTGCCCCATCCCATCTCCCCTGCCAGCGCCACGGACAGATCGGCAGCAGAGAAAGGGATCACTGCATTCAATGCCGGCCGAACCTGCGGGACAGCGCGGCTTCGACATCGTTCACGAGGCTGAAGATCGCCGGCATGAACAGCAGGCTCAGTGCGGTGGACGAGATCAGACCGCCGATCAGGGCGATCGCCATCGGCGCGCGGAAGCCGGTATCGAGGCCGATGCTCAGCGCCGCAGGCAGCATGCCTGCCGCCATCGCGACGGAGGTCATGACGATCGGACGCGCCCGGACCCGGCATGCGGTGAGGATCGCGTCGTCGCGCGCCGCGCCATCGCGCATGCGTTCAAGCATGTGGTCGACGAGCAGGATGGAGTTCTTGTCGGCGATGCCCATCAGCATCATCACGCCGATGAGGGCCGGAAGCCCCAGTTCGGTACCGGTGAGGAACATCATCACGAAGGCGCCGCCGATCGACAGCGGCAGCGCGCCCATGCGCGCCAGCGGCAGCAGCCAGTCTCGATAGAGCAGCACCTGGATCGAATAGACCAGCAACAGGCCGATGCCCATCGCTTCCAGGAAGCCCTTCATCAGGTCCGCCATCAGCTCCGCGTCGCCGGTCCTCTGCTCGGTGACCGACGGCGGCAGGGCTTTCATCGAAGGCAGCGCGGCCACGCGCTCCAGCGCGGTCCCGAGCGAGATGCCGTCGAGGTTGGCGTCCACCTGCAATTGGCGCTGGCGATCGTAGCGCTGGATGAGCGCCGGCCCCTGGCCGAAGGACAGCGTCGCCACCGAGGACAACGGCACGTTGTCGCCGGTGGCGGTCAGCAATCGTAGATTGTTCAGGGCCGTCAGGCGTTCGCCGAAATTGCTGGGCAGACGGACGCGGATGGGGATCTCGCGATCCTTGTCGTTGAACTTCGGCAACAGGCCGGGATCGTCGCCGATGGTGGAAACGCTGATGGCGTGGCCGACATCGGCCGCGGTGACGCCCACCTGCGCGGCGCGGACCGGATCCATCGCGACCACGATCTCGCGCTGCGACTGGCGGTTGGCACTGGTCACGCTGGCGAGCCCGGGAACCGCGCGCATCTCGCGCTCGAGCGCTTCTGCCGAACGGACCAGCGCGTCCGCGTCCTCGCCGACCAGCACGATCGAGACGTCCTTGCCGCCGCCGCCGCTGTCGAAACTGACCCGCATGTCCGCGAATCCACGCAACGCCGGCCGCATGTCGGCGGCGAACTCGCGTTCGCTCAGCGCGCGTTCGTCCGGTGGCACCAGCGCGATGAGGATCTTGGCCTGGTTCGGTCCGCCGGCGAGGTCGCCCGACGTGGTCAGCACCGACGCCACCTCGGGGCGTTTGTGCAGCAGGCGGGCCACGCGCTGTGCGGCGGCATCCGTCTGCTCGACCGTGCTGCCGCGCGGCATTTCCAGGCTGATGCTGGCCTCCGACATGTCCTGGTACGGCATGAAGCCGGTCGGCAGCAGCGGCACCAGCGCGATCGAAGCACCGACGACCAGCACGGCGAGCAGCAACGTGCGCATGCGATGGCGCAAGGTCCACTGCACGGCGTGCAGGTAGCGGGCCATCACGGGGCCATCGTGGGCCTCGCGCTCGACCGGCGGCGCCTTCAGCAGGCGCGAGGCGAGCATCGGCGTGAACAGCCGTGCCACCAGCAGCGAGAAGAAGGCCGCGATGGCGACGGTCAGGCCGAACTGGATGAAATAACGACCGATGATCCCGCCCATGAAGCTCACCGGGACGAACACGGCGCAGATCACCAGCGTGGTCGCGATCACCGACAGGCCGATCTCTTCGGACGCCTCGATGGCGGCCTGCATCGGCGTGCGTCCGGCCTTCATGTGCCGGTGGATGTTCTCGATCTCGACGATGGCGTCGTCGACGAGCACGCCCGTGACCAGCGAGATCGCGACAGTGCTGACGAAATTGAGGCTGAACCCCAGCCAGTGCATGCACAGGAAGGTGGGGATGATCGACAGCGGGATGGCCAGCGCCGCAATGATCGTGGACTGCCGGTCGCGCAGGAACACGAACACCACCAGGATCGTCAGCAGCGCGCCTTCGATGAAGGTGGACATGGTCGACCGGTAGCCGTTGCGCGTCAGCGGCACCACGCTGACGACGCGCTTGAAGTGCATGCCGGCATTGTTCTTTTCAATGTCGGCCAGGCGCGCGTCGACCGCGTCGGACACGCCGATCTCGCTGGAATCGTCGGTCTTGAAGATCGAGAACGTGACCGCCGGCTCGCCGTCCAGGCGGGTGATGGTGGTCATCTCGGCCGCACCGCGACGGATGGTGCCGAGGTCGCCGAGGCGCGCGTCCCCTCCCCTGGACAACTGGATGCGCAGCGCGGCCAGTTCCGCCAGCGTGCTCGCCTTGCCCTTGGTGCGCAGGGCGTACTTGACATTGCTCAGCACGAGATGGCCGCCGGGAATCTCGACCTGCGTGGCGGCCAGCTGGTCGGCGACGTCCGCGGAGGTGATCCCCAGCGATGACAGCTTGAGGGGATCGAGCACGATCGACACTTCGTCGTCCGCGCCGCCGTTGCGCACCACGCGAGAGACGCCGCGCACCGCGAGCAGTTCACGGGTCAGGCCATCGTCGACGAACCAGCTGAGCGCTTCCGGCGTCTTGCCGCGCCACTCCACGCTGTAGGTGCTGATCGCCGCGCCGCTGTCGACGGCATAGCTCACGATCGGCTCGCGCACCGTCGCCGGCAGGTCCTGCCGGATCCGCATCATCTCGTTGCGGGCGTTGTTGATCGCGCGATCGAGCGGCGTTTCCAGGGTGAATTCCACCGTGGTCAGCGACACGCCCTCGGTGATCGTCGAGGTGATGTGACGCACACCCGGCAAGGTCGAGAGCGCCGCCTCGGCGCGCCGCGTCACCTGGGTCTCGATCTGGCTGGGCGTGGCGCCGGGCTGCTCCAGGCGCACGGTGACTTCCGGCGTCACCACGCTGGGCATGTTGGAAATCGGGAGATCGTGGAACGCAATCAACCCGGTGAACGTGAGCAGGACGAACAGCAGCAGCGGCGGGATCGGATTGCGGATGGCCCACGTGGACAACGCGAATTTCATCGGGCGCTCCGGCGTGGTACCGAATGCGGCATCCTCGAACGATGCCGGGTCACGAGGCCGGTCCTTCCACGACATCGACGACATCGCCGGCCTGCAGCAGTGCACCGGCCTTCGCGACGATGCGCCGGCCGTCCAGCGATTCGCGCACCACCACGTCGTCGCCGTCCTGCCGGACCACGGTCACGGGCAGGCGCGCCACCTTGCCGTCGGCCCCGACCTGCCAGACGTAGGCGCCCAGCGAGTCCTGCTGCAGCGACAGTGCCGGCAGCACCCACCCGCGCACGTCGCCGATGCGGATGCTGGCCTCGGCGAAGGTGCCGATCGAGCGCGCCTCGACCCCCGGCAGCACGATCCGCACTTCCGCGGTGCGGTTGCGGCCGTCCACCCGCGGGGCAACCAGTCGCAGGTCGCCCGCGACCGGCGCATCCGCGCCGGCGACCGCGACCTGCGCGGTCATGCCGGCGCGCAGCCGGTGCGCCGCGCTTTCGGGCACGTCCGCCTGCATTTCGACCACGCCGTTCTGCACCAGGCGGAACATCGGCGTCGCAGTGTCCGCGATCGCACCGATCACGGCATCGCGACGATAGACCAGCCCGTTCGCGGGTGCGACCACGCGCGTGCGGCCGGCGTTGAGCTGGGCCTCGCGAAACGCGGCACGGGCGCTTTCGGCGGAGGCCTGCTTCTGTTTCAGGAACTCGCGGCTGACGAGCTGGTCGGCCTGCAACGTGCGTGCGCGGGCGAATTCTTCACTGGCACGTTCGTATTCGGCGCGCAGGCCCTGCAGATCGATGTGCAGATCCTCGGCGTCGAGTACGGCGAGCAGCTGTCCTGCACGCACATGGTCGCCGACATCGGCATGCACCGACAGCACCCGGCGACCACCGACCTGCGGCATCACCTGGACGTCCTCGCGCGGCACCAGGGTGCCGACGGCATCGATGTCTTCGGCGACCGACGCCTGCACCGGCGTCACGACGCTGACGGTCATCCGTTCCCCGCCGGCGGCAGCGGGCACGCCGTCCTTCGCCGGCAGGCCACGACCGATCAGGATCCCCAGCAGCAGGATCGCGACGATGGACAGCGCATAACCGAAAAGCCTCTTCATTGCGATACCAGACTGCGTTGGACGTGAGCACCTCGCACGCGCTTCACGCGGATGCGATTTGGTGGGGAGCGTGGTGGCGCGCGGCGACTATCGCAGGCCATCGGGATACCGGCCATGGGTCACGCCGCTTCGCCGTAGGCGTCGAGGATCTCGGAAAACCGCTCGTCGAAATGACGGACGATGTCCTGCGGCGTCGTGTATTCGCCACCGTAGCGCCGATACATGTACTTCAGGACCTCGAACTCCGTATCGTCCTCTGCCCCGCCCATCAGGTAGTCGATGAACTCCACGCCGCCTTGCTCGTGGACGAAATTCCAGGTGATCGAGATCGAATCCTCGATCGAGATCACGTCGTGCAACCAGCCATGCGGCACGTACAGCATCTGGCCCGGCCGCAGGATGCCGTGGAAGTCCGGCTCGACGTCCACCTTGTCCAGCGCGGTCGCGCGCACGTCGACGAAGCCGCCGAAGGACGTACCGTCCTTCGCGCGCTCCGTCAGTTCCGCCGCGCGCGAGGGATGGTACATGACCGCTTCCTTGGCCCCGTGGAACTGGGCGACGACCGCGTCGCTCCAGAAGGGGTCGCGGTGGAGGCGCGTGCGCGCGCCCTTGGCGGAAATCAGGACGCCGCGATAGGGAAAGGCGTCGCAGACCGGATCCACCGAGGGCGCGTCCGGCACCAGCATGCCGTCCAGCGGCAGGGTCGGCGGCGCCTTCCAGTGCGGGGCCAGTCGCTTGAACGCCTCGTCGCCCCAGGCGTGGTCCACGTCCTTGAGGCGGTTGTACCAGCGCACGTACGGCACGCCGCGCCGGAGCCCCTCCCCTTCGACGCCGAAATGGCGGTCGATGTACTCCCCGAGTGTCCCGACTTCCTGCAGGTCGAACAGGGTGTCGTAAATCAGTGCAGGCAGTTCCCCGAGGTCGCGCTTGAAATTCCCGGGCGTCCAGTACGCCGGGTCGAATTCGACGCCACCGATGACGACCGGGCGGTTGGCGCGCACGTATTCGGCGAGGAACTCTTCGGTGGACAGGTGCTCGCGCACATCGAACGTCTGCATGGCTGGTGTCCGTCTCTGCGGGATGATCGGCGGGTGGCGTGGGTCAGGCGGGCGTCGCGGCGGTCGCCCGGACGGCCGCTGCGGACGCGGGCGCCGAGAACAGCTGCCGGCAACAGGCGGCGATGATGTCGATGCCCTCGCGGAGGACCGCGGGATCGATGGTGAGCGCGGGCATCAGCTTGAGCACCTGGCCACGCGGGCCGCAGCTCTCGACCACGAGTCCCTGGAGGAAGCAGGCGTCGATCAGCGCCGACACGTCGTCGCCGGAGCGGAACTCGAGGCCCTGCATCATGCCCAGCCCGCGCAGGCCGACGATCCGCTCGGGCCAGGCGCAGGCGATCTCGGTGAGCGCATTGCGGATGGTGCGCTCGTTCTCGGCCAGCCCATGCACGAACCCTTCGTCGGCCCAATAGCGGCGCAGCACCTCGGCGGCGGCGACGAAGGCCAGGTTGTTGCCGCGGAAGGTGCCGTTGTCCTCGCCCGGCCGCCACTGGTCGTGGGCGGGATCGATCAGCAGCACCGCCATCGGCAGGCCGAGGCCGCCGATCGATTTCGACAGGCAGACCAGGTCCGGGACGATGCCGGCGCGTTCGAAGCTGAAGAAGCGCCCGGTGCGTCCGCACCCGGCCTGCACCTCGTCCAGCACCAGCAGGATGCCGTGCTCGCGGGTCAGCTCGCGCAGCGCGCGCAGCCATTCCACCGAAGCGACGTTCAACCCGCCCTCGCCCTGGACCGACTCGACCACCACCGCGGCCGGCAGGTCGACGCCCGAACTGCGATCTTCGAGGAACCGCCGCAGCAGCGCCACGCTGTCGAGCCCGTCGAGGTAGCCGTCGTAGGGCAAGCGCGTCACCGGCCCGAAGGGAACGGCCTGGCGGTGGTGCCGGCTGCCGGTCAGGCTCAGCGACACGCCGCTCATGCCGTGATAGCCGTTGGTGAACGCAACGATGTTCTGCCGCCCGGTCACCTTTCGCGCGAGTTTCACTGCGGACTCCACCACGCTCGTGCCGGTGGGGCTGGTGAACTGGATGCGGTAATCGTAGCCGCGCGGCGCCAGGATGATCGACTGGAACGCATCGATGAACGCGCGCTTGGACGCCGAATGCAGGTCCAGGCTCATCATGATGTTGTCGTCGCGCATGTACGCCATCACGGCCTGCTTGGCGTGCTCGTTGTTGTGGCCGTAGTTCAGTGCGCCCGCGCCGCACAGGAAATCGATGAAGCCGCGTCCGTTCTCGTCGTAGAAATGACTGCCCTTGGCCCGGGCGAACACCACCGGGAAATCCCGGCAGTAGGAACGGGCCGAGGATTCGTGCTGCTCGAAAGTCGACAGTTCTGCGTTCATGATGGTATCCATTCCATGAGTGCGTTGATGGCCCGGCGCGAAGGCCGTGGCGGCATGTGGTGTAGCGTTTACCAGCGGAATTTCCAGCGGGCGAAGACCAGGGACACGATGGACCAGGCCAGCAGCCCCACGAGTTGGGGCATGAGCGTCCAGACGTTCGAGAGGCCGACGCCGTCGAAGATCAGCGCCTGCATCGCCGTGTTCATCTGGGTCAGCGGGGACAGCTGCGAAATCGTGCGCAGCCAATCCGGGAAGGCCTGCACGGAGAAGAACACGCCACCGAGCACGACCAGCGGGATCTGCACGAAATTGACGATCCCGTAGAACGCGGTGACCGACGGACTCAGCGCCGAGATCGCGAGGCCCAGGCCGTGGAACGACAGCGCGCCCAGGGTCACGACCAGGGCCAGCAGCAGGTAGTCGATCCGCCACGGCACATCGAAGACGCCGACGCCGATCGCGAACATCGCCATCACGACCGTGTAGGCAACGAGCATGCGCGAGACGAACAGGCCGGCGAGGAACGGGACCGGCGAGATGTCGATCGTCTTGATGTTCTTGTACAGGCCGTGGTGCTCCTCCTCGATCAGCACGGCACCGAAGCCGTTGAGGCCGATCAGGAGCAGCGTCATGCCGATCAGACCCGGCAGCAGGGTGACCAGGTAGGAGGTGAACTTCTCGGTGCGGACCTGTTCGCTGTGCATGCCCGGCGCCTGGTCCTTGTCCACCAGTTCGTCCAGCAGGCCGCGCAGGGCCGCGTTCTGCACCTGGTTGTCGGACACCGAATTCGAATACAGCCGGTACTCCAGCCCGCCGCCATTCGCCGGCAGGATCTCCAGGTAGTGCTTGAGCGCATTGTCGGCGAGCGCGGCGCGTGCGTCGGTTCCGGTTGCCGTGTACGCGGTGAGTTTCACGTACGGGCGTTCACCGAGCGACTTCACCAGCGCGGCGCTTTCGGCGTTGCCTGCCCTGTCCGCGTAGGCGACGTCCAGCACCGAACCCTCGCGCACCTGCAACGGGAAACCAATGCCCAGCAGCAGCAGCACCGGCAGCACGTAGCTGAAGAACAGTGCGGTCTTGTCGGACTTCAGTTGCAGCATGCGCAACTTGAAGAAGATCCATGTCTTTTTCATTCCCGCAGTTCCTTGCCGGTATGGGAGAGGAACACGTCCTCGAGCGTCGGGCGTTCGACATCGATGTTGACGATCTCGATGCCGGTTTCGGCGGCCAGTCCGAGCGTCGCGGACAGCGTGGCGGGTACGTCGCGCGAACGCAGCGCGAGCGTGCCCGCACGCACGTCCCAGTCATGCCCGGTCACGCCCGGCAGGGCATCGATGCGGCCGGCATCGACGTCGCGAAGACCGCTGCGCCCCAAATACAGGGTGATGGCGTGCTCGATTTCGAGGCCGCGCACCAGCGCGGACGGCTCGCCCTGGGCGATCACCTTTCCGTGGTTCATGATCATGATTTCGTCGCACAGCCGTTCGGCTTCTTCCATGTAATGCGTGGTCAGGATGATGGTCTTGTGGCCATCGGCCTTGAGCTGCTCGATGAATTCCCAAGTATACAGACGGCTTTGCGGGTCCAGAGCGGACGTGGGTTCGTCCAGGAAGATCACGTCCGGGTCCTCCAGCAGCGCGATCGCGATCGACAGGCGCTGCTTCTGGCCGCCGGAGAGCTCGTCGACCTTGAAGTCGAGCTTGTCCTTGAGGTTCAACCGTTCCAGCAGCCATTCGGCCGACGGCCCGCCGTCGCGCCTCCCGCCCATCGCCCCGCGCAGCTCCTGGTAGAACTTGAGCAGCTGGGCCACGGTGAGGAACTGGAAATAGTTGTTCTGCTGCAACTGGACGCCGAGGTGCGGCTGGATATCCCGCATCCGCGTGGCCACGTCCTTGCCCAGGATCTCGATCGCACCGGAGGTGATCGGGACCAGGCCCTCGATCATCGCCAGCAGGGAGGTCTTGCCGGCGCCGTTCGGGCCGAGGATGCCGAAGCAGGTGCCCTTGCGGACGCGGAAGCTGATGCCGCGCACCGCCTCGAACGTGCCGTAGGTCTTGCGGACATCGCGGACGATGAGCGAGCAATCCTCATCCTGCAGGGGGGGAAGCGTGGGCACGGAGGCTGCCTCCTCGGCCGGAGTGCCTTCCGATCCGGTGAACAGGGGGTCGGCAAGCACGCGCACGCCGTCGTCGGTCATTCTGGTCATGAGAGATTCGCTGTCGTCGTCGCCACGGAACGCGCAGACGGCGAGCAGCTCGTCCCCCTGCGCATGCGCTTCGAACATGAGCCCGTGGAAATCACGGAGTTTCTCGCGCAGGCGCGCAAGGCCGGTGGCATCGGAATGCGGGCCGGCGGCCCCCGCTTCCGTCTGGAAATTGAACAGCACTTCCTGATGCAGGGGCGGCATGGTGGGGGCCTGGCCGGCGGCGACCGCTCGCGCTTCCATGTCCAGATAGCCCAGTCCGTGCTTCTGCAGTTCGGCCGCCTTGCGGGTCGCATCGGCGAGCGTGCCGCGCGGTCCCACCACGACCGGGACCTTGTCCAGGAAGAGACCGACATGGTCGAACCAGTCGCGGTCGCCACGACGCCGGCCGTGATGTTGCAGGATCAGTCCGACTTCGTCCACGCCCAGGAGCGCGCGGGCCAGATCGCGGAAGCATTCGAACGCCTGCTCCGCGGGCGCCCTCCCGCTGCGCAACGGCGCGGACAGCTGCAGGATGCGCAGCGGCGCATGCGTCCTCGCGGCGAGCGCTGTGCTGGTGGCCGCAGCGGCCGCGGCGACGGGGGCACGCGGAAACTCCGCGGCGAACGCGGCTTCGGCCGCGACATCGCCCTCGCCCGCGGAGGCCCGGGCGAAGTCCGCGTAGCGCGCGACCGGCGCTTCGCCCTGCCCTGCCAGCGCCGCCTGGAGGCGGCGCCGCAACGCCGGCACCGAAAGACCGTCCCAGATCAGGTGATCCACCGACAGCAGCAGGCAGTGGCGGGTGTCGGACACGCTCAGCCAGGCCGCGGCATACGAGAACGGCGTGTGTTCGAGCGCCTCTTCCAGCACGGCGATGCCCGCCGTGACCGCCTCGTCCACCGCCGCACCGCGGCGCAGCCGCAGCGCGGGAATCCGGTGGGCGACGACAGCCTCGGGGTCGAGCAGATCCCAGGCGCCTGCGTCGAAATCGGCGACGGCACGCAGCAGGTCCTGTTCGCGGGCGACGGTCGCGAACGCGCGGCAGAGCGCTTCCGGCGAGTACCAGCCGTGGACCTCGATGCATTCCGCGCTCTCGCGATAGTTCCAGGGCAGCAGGTTGCGCTGCGCTGCGGTGAAGGGAATCCGCTCGACGACGCCGAAATCCGTCGACGGCGGCGACAGCGCGGACGCGAGCGCACCCGGGAGGTCTCCCGCCCCCAGGGCGCCCGCCGGATCGAGCGCATCGCTCGCGGCCTCGCGAAGATTTGCAGCAGCCACTTCCGGTCCCGCACAGACGCGGACGTAGTCCACGTCCGCGGACGACGCCAGCCACCCGCGCAGACGTTCGCCACGCTCCGCATCGACGGCATCCACCAGCAGGGCGCGGCCGCCATCGTCCAGCGACACGAAGGCGTGCGGCCAGCCTTCGGCGCACAGACGGCCTTCCAGCGACTGGATGGCCTCGCCGGCCTGCGCCGTCGCGCCGGCCGCGATCGCTTCGACCGTCCGCAGTCGATAGATGTCGGCCACGCCGACGTGCAACCCGCGTTCGCGCAGCCGCGCCAGCATGCGGATCAGCAGGATGGAGTCGCCACCCAGGTCGAAGAAGCTGTCGTCGCGCCCGACCTGAGGCATCTTGAGCAACGCGGCCCAGATCTCGGCGATATCGCTTTCCGCACCGGGCGCCGGTGCGACGTACTGGCGCACGCTGTGCGCGGCGAACGACGGCTCCGGCAACTGTTTTCGATCGACCTTGCCGTTCGGCGTCAGCGGCATCTCGTCCAGCGCCATGATGGCCGCCGGCACCATGTAGTCGGGCAGCTGCCCACGCACGTGCGCGCGCAGGGCCTCGACGTCGACGACCGCATCCAGGGTGACGTAGCCGATCAGCCGGCGATCGCCGCCGTCGCCCATCTCGCGCGCGACCACCACGGCCTGGCGCACGTCGGGATGCCGTTCCAGGCAGTTCTCGATTTCGCCCAGTTCGATGCGGAAGCCGCGGATCTTGACCTGGAAGTCCTTCCGGCCGACGAATTCGATGCTCCCGTCCGCATGACGGCGGCCGAGGTCACCGGTGAGGTACATCCGGCGATCGTCGTCGTCGCGGGCGTAAGGGTTCTGGCGGAAGGCGGCCGCGGTCTCCTCGGGGCGGCGATGGTAGCCGCGCCCGACCACCGGGCCGGAAATCGCGATCTCGCCGACCACGCCGGTCGGCACCAGCATCAGCGCGTCGTCGACCAGGTGCAGCCGCGCGTTGGCGACCGGGTGCCCGATCATCACGCGCTCGACCGGCGCATGCATCGGCTGGAAGCTGACGTCGTCGGAACACTCGGCCGGGCCGTAGGCGTTCATCAGCGGAACCTGCGGATACTGCGCGAACCAGCGCTGCACCAGCTCGGGCGAGAGTGCTTCGCCGGTGGGCAGCACCCAGCGCAGCGCCGGCAGCGCATGCCGGAACGGCAGGATCACCTGCATCACCGAAGGCACCGGTTCCCAGACCGTCACGCCGCTGCCGGCCAGCCGCGCCAGCATGGCTTCCGGGTCGCGCGTGGTGGCGCTGGAGACGATGGCGACCTTCGCGCCGAGAATCAGCGCGGTGAGGAATTGCCAGACCGAGATGTCGAAGCATTGCGACGCGGTCTGGGCGATGACGTCGTCGGCGCCCAGCGACAGCGGTTCGAACTTGCCGCGCATGTTGTTGATCATGCCGCGGTGCTCGATCATCACGCCCTTGGGCTTGCCGGTCGAGCCCGAGGTGAACAGCACATAGGCGAGGTCGTCCAGCGCCGGCAACGGCAGCGTCGCGCCCTGCGGCACCGGCTGGTCCAGGTCGGAGAGCGACAGCGTCTTGCCGATCCGCCATTTCCGCTTGAGCCAGCGCTGCTCGGTGGCGTAGCCTGCGCCCACCCAGAGCAGGCCCGGCTGTGCGTCCTCCAGCACCTCCAGCCAGCGCTGCGGCGGATGGGTGGGATCCAGCGGCAGATACGCCGCGCCAGCCTTCAGCACGGCCACGATCATCGCCAGCAGGTCGCAACCGCGGGCATCGAGCAGGGCGACCACGGCCCCCGCCTGCGCGCCTTGGGCGCGGAGTGCATGGGCGTAGCGATCGGAGCGTTCGTCGAGTTCGCGATAGGTCAGGCGCTGGTCGTCGCACTCGGCGGCGATGCGGTCGGGGGTCGCCGCCGCCTGGGCCGCGAACATCTGCGGCCAGGTTCGATCGATGAGGTCCGGCCGCGCGGTGTCGTTGAGCGTCACCAGCAGGCGTTCGCGTTCGCCTTCGGGCAGGATCTCGACCAGCCGCATCGGCACGTGATCGCCGAGCGCCATCGCCGCCGCGATGTTCTCCGCGGCGGTGCGCAGGCAGGTCGCCAGCAGCATCGGATCGATGCTGTCGTGGCATTGCAGGTTGATGACGAAGTCGTGGCCGCCGTCGTCGAGGTCGAGCGTGATCGGGAAGCTGCTGTTCTCCGTGTCCCACTCGCCGGTCAGCACGCGCATGCCTTCCAGCAGGCCATGGTGCGAGACCGCATGGATCTCTTCGCTGTAGCGATAGTTGATCATCGCGTTGAACAGCGGCAGCGGCCCGGAAATCCCGCTGCAGCGCTGCGCGAGGTTCAGCGGCGCCTGTTCGTGCAGCAGCAGTTCGGCGAGCGCGTCGCGCGTGGACAGCAGGGTTTCGCGCACGCCGGCATCGCCGAAACGCACGCGCAGCGGCAGGGTGTTGATCAGGGTGCCGAACACGGACGCGGTACCGACGGCGCCGTCCTGTCGGCCCGACAGCACGCTGCCGAACACCACGTCGCTGCGACCGCTGCAGCGTCCCAGCACCAACGCCCACGCGGTGTGGAACAGCACGGCCGGGGAAACGCCGGCCGCGCGTGCGCCGCGCCGGATGCGCGCGGCTGCGTCGCCTTCCACCGCCACGACGGCATTCGCCAGGCGACCGACCTCGCACTGCGCATCGGCCAGGCCGAACGGCAGCGTCGGCTCTTCGACATCGCCGAGCTGGGCGCGGAAATACGCTTCGTGCTCGGCTTCGTCGACATGTGCGTTGCGGGCAATGAATTCGCGATAAGGCACCGGCTGCGCCAACTGGTCGCCTTCTCCCGCCAAGAGCTTGCGGACTTCGTCGAGCAGCAGCATCACCGTCACGTTGTCGCAGACGATGTGATGGCAGAGCAGCGCCATCACCCACTCGTCGGTCGCGGCATCATGCACCACGTGGGCGGCGATCAGCGGCGCCGCACCGATGTCCATCCGCGTGTGCCGCGGATCGCTCACCGCGAGCAGGCGCTCGATCGCGCCCTCGCCTTCGGGCAGGAACGCGACCGGCAGCCGCGCATCGCGATGCACGACC
Organism: Pseudomonadota bacterium; assembly: GCA_023392975.1. GTDB lineage: Bacteria > Pseudomonadota > Gammaproteobacteria > Xanthomonadales > Xanthomonadaceae > Lysobacter_I. The sequence continues at coordinate 19,012 of JAEWNA010000340.1, forward strand.
TGCACCGGCTGCGACAGCCTGTCGGCGTGGATCGAGGTGCGCAGCACGTCGTGGCGATCCATCACCCTCTGCATGGCGTCGAGGAACGCATCCAGCCGCGCGCGGGTATCGAACGCGAGCACGCTGCGCAGCAGGTAGGCGTCGCCCTCCCCCTCCAGCATCGAGTGGAAGAGGATGCCTTCCTGCAGCGGACCGAGGCGGTAGATGTCCTGGATGTTGGCCACGCCGCCCGGGACGGCCGCGACGATGCGGTCGATGTCAGTCTGGGTCAGCTCCGCCAGCGGCAGCATGTCGGGCGTGATCCGCGCGGTGTCGGCGACGATGCGGTTCTCCGGCACCGCAGGCATCTCTTCGACCGCACCGGCGGGCCGCAGCGCGGCGGCCAGGTCGGCCAGCGTGGGCTTGACCAGCACCGTGCGGATGTCGGTGACGAAACCGTGCTCGCGCAGCCGCGCCAGCATCGGGATGACCATCAGCGAATGGCCGCCGAGCGCGAAGAACTGGTCGTCGCGACCGATCTCCGGCTGGCCCAGCAGCCCGGCCCACACCTCGGCCAGGGCCATCTCCGCCTCGCCCTGCGGCGCGACGTAGGCCGTGCGGGCGACGGCATCGGCGTCCGGTACGGGCAGCGCGCGGCGGTCGACCTTGCCGTTGGAGGTCAGCGGCAGCACCGGCAGTGCTACGAAAGCAGCAGGCACCATGTATTCCGGCAACACCTCCGCGAGCGCGGCGCGCAGTCGAATGGCGGACAACGCTTCGGCGTCCGTCCCGGCGACGTACGCCACCAGGCGCTTGTCGCCGGGACGGTCCTCGCGCGCGAGCACGATGCACTCGACCACGCCCGGGCACGTCGCGAGCCGGGCCTCGATCTCGCCCGGTTCGATGCGGAAGCCGCGGATCTTGACCTGGAAGTCGTTTCGCCCGAGGTATTCCAGCACGGCATCGCGACGCCAGCGCACCAGGTCGCCGCTGCGGTAGAGCCGTGCCGGCTCCCCTTCTGCATAGACGTCGGCGACGAAGCGCTCCGCGGTCAGCGTGTCGCGACCGAGGTAGCCGCGCGCGACCTGCGTACCACCGATGCACAGCTCGCCGGCGACGCCGATCGGCGCCAGCGCCCCGCAGTCGTCGAGCACGCGCATGTACATGCCGGCGATGGGCCGGCCGATGGGCACGTCGCGGCCGCCCAGGGGGTCGGACGCGGCTTCGTGCACCACGCAGCCGACCACGGTTTCGGTCGGGCCGTATTCGTTGACGATGCGGGCCTGAGGCGAAAGTTCGCGCCACAGCGCCACGGTCGCCGCAGGCAGCGCCTCGCCACCGACGACGAAGCACATCGCGGCGGGCGTACGCCCGGCGATGCGCATGCGCTGGCCCAGCGCATGCAGGTGGGCCGGCGTGATCTTGATCAGCCACGAGCGGGTGGCCGTGGCGACGTGTTCCTCCAGCGCCGGCAGTTCGTCGCCGTCCGCCAGCAGCAGCGCGCGGCCGCCGGTAAGCAGCGGCAGGTAGAGGCTGGTGATGGTGGCGTCGAACACGATCGGCGAAGACACGACGGCATCGACGGGGCGATTGTCGGCGTAGTAGCCGACCGCCCAGCGCAGGTAGGCGCCGAGTTGCCCGTGCTCGACGACGACGGCCTTGGGCCGGCCGGTCGAGCCGGACGTGTACAGCACGTAGGCCGGCATGTCCTCGCGCAGGTCCACCGCGGGCAGGTCGAGGTCACCATCGGTCGCGATCGTCTCCGGATGCAGCGCGAGGTCGCCGGCGACGGCGCTCGCATCGGCGTCCGCGGCGACGATCATCGCCACCGGCGCACTGTCTTCCACCTGGTAGCGCAGCCGATCCGCCGGCGCGGCAGGGTCGAGTGGCACGTACGCCGCACCCAGCTTCCACGTCGCGAGCAGGCTGGCCAGCAGATCGAAGCTCCGCGGCAGGCAGATCGCCACCAGCGTGCCGGCTTGCACGCCACGGGCGTGCAGCGCGCGCGCGATGGCGCGTGCGCGCAGGTCGAGGGCGGCATAGTCCAGGGTGCAGGCGCCCGCCTCCACCGCGATGGCGCCCGGTGTGGCCGCCACCTGCGCTTCGAACCGGCGCAGCGGCAGCGGCATGGGCTCGCCGAGGCGTTCGCCACCGGCCGGGCTGCGGTTGAAGTCCTGCAGCAGGCGCGCCCGCTCGCCGGCGCCGAGCATGTCGGCCTCGGCTGCGCGGCGTTCCGGGTTCTCGACCATCGCCCGCAGGATGCGGACCAGATAGCCGGCGTGGCGCAGGATGGTGTCGTGCTCGAACAGCGCGGTGGCGTATTCGATGCCACCGGTGATCCGGCCCTTGTCCTCGGAGAGGCTGAGGGTGATGTCGAACTTGGCGGCCGTGTGCTCGGGTTCGAGCATCCCGAGTTCAACGCCCCCCATATCCAGTTCGCGCCAACTTTCGTCCTGCCAGCTGAACATGGCCTGGAACAGCGGCGTGTGCGCGAGGCTGCGCTCTGGCCTGATCGCGTCCACGACCTGTTCGAACGGCACCTGGGCGTGCGCCTGGGCGCCGATCAGGCTGTCGCGCACGGTCGCCACCGCCGTCGCGAAGCTGTCCTCGGCGGACAGTCGCACCCGGATGGGCAGCGTGTTGACGAAGAAGCCCACCAGCGGCGCCAGCTCGGCCTGGGGACGGCCGGCGGCGGGAATGCCGATGACCACGTCGTCCTGGCGCGACAGGCGCTGCAGCACCACCGCCCAGCCGGCCATGAGCACGGTGAACAGCGTGGTGCCGGCGCGCTGGGCGAGCGCACGCAGCGCGTCGGCGAGCACCTCGTCGATCGCCAGCGGCAACAGCGCGCCGTCGAAACGCTGCTGCGGCGGACGCGGATGGTCCGTCGGCAGGTCCAGCAAGGCCGGCGCACCGACGAGCGTTTCGGTCCACCAGTCCAGTTCAGCCTGCCATGGCGCACCGTCGGCCAGCGACTGCTGCCAGACCGCGAAGTCGGCGTACTGGACCGCCAGCGGCGCCAGCGGATCCCGCTCGCCTGCGCAGGCCGCCCGGTAGAGGGCACCCAGTTCGGCGACCAGCAGGCCCAGCGACCAGCCGTCGATCACGATGTGGTGCATCGCGATCAGCAGGACGTGCTCTTCGGCGCCCATCCGGACCAGCGCGCCGCGCAGCAGCGGGCCGGTCGCGAGATCGAACGGCGTCTCGAACACCTCGCGCATGCGGGCGCGCAGCGCGGCGTCGGCACCGACGGCATCCCGCGCGCGCAGGACCGACAGGTCGATCTCCTGCAGCGAGAAGCCGACGTCCTCCGCCGCGAATCGCTGCACCGCGACGCCGTCATGCTCGAAGAACGTCGCGCGCAGGCCCTCGTGGCGAGCGACGATGCGGTCGAGCGCACCGCGCAACGCGCCGACGTCCAGCGCACCGGTCAGCCGCAGCGCGGCCGGGATGTGATAGGTCCGGCTGATGTCCTGCATCTGCGCCAGGAACCACAGGCGCTGCTGCGCGAACGACAGCGGCATCGCCTCGTCGCGCGGCAACGCGACCACCGGCGGCAGCACGTCGCGCGTCGCCTGGCGCACCGCCTGCGCGAAGTCGCGGAGGACCGGGTTGGCCAGCAGGTCGGCCACGCCCACGTCCGCGCCGATGCGCTCGCGCAGCGTCGCGGCGGCACGCATCGCCAGCAGCGAATGGCCGCCGAGCGCGAAGAAGTCGGCATCGCGCGAGATCCGCTCCACCGGCACCTGCAGCATCTCCGCCCAGATCGCGGCCAGCGCGCGCTCCAGGTCGTCGCAGGGCGCCTCACCGGCGCCCGTCTCCGGGACGATCTCCGGCTCCGGCAACGCCTTGACGTCGATCTTGCCGTTGCCCGTCAGGGGCATCGACGGCACGACCGCCATCGCCTGCGGCAGCATGTAGTCGGGCAGCGCGCCGCGCAGGAAGCCGCGCACGTCTTCGAGCAGCGCCGAGGCGTCGTCCACGACGCCCTCGGTCGCCACCCAGGCCAGCAGGCGTCGATCCTGGTCCTCGCCGCGTACCGCGACGGCAGCCTCGGCAACCTGCGGATGGGCGAGCAGCCGGGCTTCGATTTCATCGAGCTCGATGCGGAACCCGCGCAACTTCACCTGGCGGTCGCGACGTCCGGCGAATTCGATCTGGCCATCCTCGCGCCAGCGACCGAGGTCGCCGGTCCGATACACGCGTCCGCCCGGGCGCCACGGGTCGGGCAGGAAGGCGTCCGCATTCAGTTCCGGGCGATTGAGGTAGCCGTTGGCCACGCCGTTGCCGCCGATCCAGATCTCGCCCAGCAGGCCGGGTGCACAGAGCTGGCCGAGCCGGTCGACGACGTAGACGGCGGTGTTGCAGATCGGGCGACCGATCGACAGCGCACGGGTGTCGGCCTCGCCTGGCTCGCAGATCCACGCGGTCGAGAGGATCGTGGTTTCGGTCGGGCCGTAGCCGTTGATGTACCTGCACCGCCTGCCCCACGTCCGCACCATCTCGGCCGAGGGCGCGGAGCCGGCCGTGAGCAGCGTGAAGTCAGGCGGCACGCGCGACGGGTCGAGCTGCTGCACGTACGGCGGCGGGAAGGCGGAGAACCCGATCCCCGCGTCCACGAGATAGTCCTGCAGCGCGGCGGGCTCGACGATCAGCGCATCCGGGAGCAGGTGCAGCTCGGCGCCGGAGAGCAATCCGCCGAAGATCTCGCCCGCCGACGCGTCGAAGGTGTACGGCGCGAACTGGGTGATGCGCGAACCGCCGTCGAACAGCCTCGCCTGACGGCACCACGCGCAGAAATTGAGCAGGGCCCCGTGGGAAATCGCCACGCCCTTGGGCAGGCCGGTCGTGCCGGAGGTATAGATGACGTAGGCGCGATCGGTCGAGCGCACCGTCCCCTTCATGGGCGAAGGCGGCATCGAGGCGTCGTCGTGCGTCGCAAGCAGATCCTCGTAGGCGAGGCAGTGGCCCGCGCCCTGGATCACCGCATCGAGGTGCGCGCGATCGCTCAGCGTCCAGACGATCCCGGCATCGGCGACGATGAACGCGCGACGCTCGGCCGGGCAGTCCACCGCGACCGGTACGTAGGCGGCGCCGGCGGACATGATCCCGATCATCGCGGCGATCAGCGCCGGGCCCTTGCCCACGCTGAGCGCGACGGTGTCGCCGTCGCGCACGCCCTTGGCACGCAGCGCATGCGCGATGACACGGGCTTCGCGCACGAGTCGCGGATACGACCAGCGGACGTCGCCGAAGACCAGCGCGGTCGCCTCGCCGCGCTCGCCGGCCACGCGCTCGAACGCTTCCGGCAGCAGGCTGTCTTCCGGCAGGGCGAGCGTCGTCGCGTTCCATTCGTTCACCGCGCGCAGGCGTTCGGCCTCGCCCAGGATCGAAAGCTGTTTGAGCGGGCTGTCGCCCTGCGCCAGGCCCAGGCTCGACAGCAGGTGGCCGAAGCGGCGCAGCAGCTCGTCGACCTGCGCATGCGCGAACAGCGGCGAGCGGTACACCAGGTCGAGCTGCAACGCCTCGCCGGGATAGACCACCAGGTTGAGGTCGAATGCCGCCTGCCCCGTGCCGCCGATGTCGGCAATCGCGATGTCGTCACTTCCGCGCGCGAACAGCTTGAGCGAATCCCGCGGGAAATTCTCGATGGTGACCAGCGAGGAGAACAGGGACTCGCCCGGGCGGAGCCCGGCGTTGCGCTGGATGTCCGCGAGCGGGATCGCGCCGTGTTCGTCGTTGTCGAGCTGGCGGCGCTGGATGTCGCGCAGCAGCTCGCCGATCGTCCCGGGCCTTGCGCTGTCCACCCGCATCGGCAGCGAATTGATGAACAGCCCCACCATCGCGTCGACGCCCTCGACCGGCACCGACCGGCCGCTGGCGACGTAGCCGAACAGGACCTCGTCTTCGGCCAGGTATTTACCCAGCAGGAGGCCCCATGCCGCCAGCATCAGCGTCCCCAGGCTGACGCCCTGGGACCTGGCCAGCCGGGTCAGACGCTCGGTGTCCTGGGCCGACACTTCCAGCCCGGCGATCTCGGCGCGCTGCGCACCCGCCGAGGCCTTGGAATCCGTGCGGCCCCGCAATGGCGACTGCATCGCGGTGGCCACGTCCATGCCGTGGAAGAACGTGCGCCAGTAGGCATGCGCGGCCGCGTTGTCGAGCCCCTGCAGCCAGCCGATGTAATCGCGATAGCGCGGCGCCGCTGTGGGAACGGCCGCACCAGTGTAGTGATGGAACACTTCCTGCAGCAGCAGGTTGATCGACCAGCCGTCGATCAGCGCGTGGTGGTAGGTCCACAGCAGGCTGGCGCCGTCGTCCGACGTCCTCACCAGCGTGAAACGCATGGGAACGGCCGCTTCGAGCGCGAAACCGGCGGCGATGTCTTCGCCGGAGCAGCGTTCGATGACCTGCGCCGCGCCCGCCTCGTCGCCGCGGGCATCCACGTCGCGCCACTGCATCTGCGCTTCGCCCGACACCAGCTGGACGAGCGCGTCCCCGCCGAGGTCGACGAACGATGTGCGCAGGATGTCGTGTCGCGCGATGGTCTTGCGCCAGGCTTCACGCAGGCGCTGCGCATCGACGCGGGAGAAGCCGATGCGCAGCTGCGACACGTAGGCCGTCTGCTTGCCATCGGTCGAGAACAGCAGCAGCCCCTGCTGCATCGGCGAGCACGCATAAGCCGCGGCGGCATCCGGATGGCGCGCGAGCAGCACCGTCGACACCTCCGGCGAGAGGGCCGGCATGGCGGCAGGGATCAAGGTCGATGCCCGGTCGTCTCCGGACGATGCGAACGACGCGGCGTCTTCCACGAGGGCGTTCGCCATGCCTTCCGCGATCGCACGGATGCGCTCGGGATCAAGCTGGTCGTCGGCATGATCCAGACGCAGATGCACACGGCCGTTCCGGATCCACGCCTGCACGCGCAAGGCATGGCTGCGTGCCCGCGCCGGACTGAAAACGGCGCCTGTTTCGCTGTCCGCGGGCAGGTGTCCGAAATACTGGAACAGGAGGTCGGCAGGCTGGCCGCCGAGCGCGTCGCAGGCGTCCTGCAGCGACTCGTCCATCGCCAGGTGACGCAGCGCGCCGTAGCCGAGACCCCGATTCGGCACGGCGGCGAGCGCCTTGCGGATGGACCGCAGCACGGATGCGGGATCTGCGCGCAGTGATTCGAAGGTCTGCGGATACCGCGCCGTGCACGCACCGACCGTCGCGTCGAGCCCGGCGTCGGCCGGTCGCCCATCGCCGTCCAGATCGACGCGAATGGCGTCGATCTCCAGGCGCCGACCGAGCTCGCGCACGAGCACCGTCAGCAAGCGCGCCTCGACTTCCCTGCCCTCGCCTGCGTGTTCGATCAGCGCCGCGGAGACATCGGGATCGAGGATCATCTCGATCGCCTGCGTGGCCGACTCCGGAATGCGCTCGGCGAGTGCGGCGGCATCGAGCAGCCGCGGCACATCGCCGGTCAGCTGCGCCAGCCAGTAGCCGCGCTCGGCTTCGGCGTCCGCTCCGAGCGCGAAGTCCTGCACCTGCGTCGCCCAGGCCTGCATCGACAGCGAGGACGGGCCGAAATCCGGGGCCCGGTCGTGGCGCGCCGCGTCGACGGCGATCCGCAGATCGTGCTCCAGCACGCGCCAGGACAGGCCGTCGACGACGAGGGGATGCATCGTCCACAGCAGTCGATCGCCATCTTCGCCGCGCAGGAGGTCCCAGCGCAACAGGCGACCCTTGCGGATGTCGAGCGCCGCCATGGCCTCCGCGGCCCGCATTTCGGCCGTGCGTCCGTCGTCGGTCTGCTCGATGACGGCATCGGCATGGACCGGGTCGTCGACCTGCAGCCCTTCCGGGCGATATTGCGCGACCCAGCCGGCGGGCGTCGCACGGAAACGCAGGCGCAGCGCATCGTGGCGCAGGACCAGCGCATGCAGCGCGCGCCGCATCTGCACCAGCGAAATCCCCGCCGGCAGGGGGAACACGGCGAACTGTGCGGCGCCATCGACGGCCGCACTGCCCTCCGCGAAGTATTCGACCTGGATCGGCAGCAGGCGCTGGACGCCGGCGATCGGCGCCGAGGCGGCCGACGACGGCCGCGGCGCTTCGCCCGCCGTCGTCTGCGTCCCCGCCTCCGCGGGACCGAGCAGCGCCGCGATCCCGCGGATCGTCATGCCCTCGATGACCTGCCGCTGGGTCAGGGTCATGCCCCGACGCGTGGCAGCGGCGACGACCTGGATTGCCAGGATCGAATCGCCGCCGACCGCATAGAAACCATCGGTCACGCCGAAGCCATCGTGGCCCAGGACCGAGGACCAGACGGCATGCAGCGCGGATTCGATCTCGCCTTCCGGGGCCACGTGCGCGTTGCGCACGTACGCGGAGGCATCCGGTTCGGGCAGGCGCGCGCGATCGGCCTTGCCGTTGGCGTTGACCGGCATGGCATCGAGCAGCACGAAGGCGGACGGCACCATGTACTCGGGCAGCGCGGCCTTGAGCCGGGCGACGAGCGCATGGATCAACGCCTGGCTGGCGTCGCCATCGTCCGCGGCGAGGCTGCGTGCCACGACGTAGGCCACCAGTTGCGGCTGGCCGCCGTCCTTGCGCAGCATCACCAGCGACTGGCGCACATCGGCGTGGCCGTCGAGCACGCTTTCGATCTCGCCGAGCTCCACGCGGAAACCCCGGATCTTGACCTGATGGTCGGTACGTCCGAGATATTCCACCTGCCCGTCGTTGCGCCAGCGTGCCAGGTCGCCCGTGCGGTACATCCGCTCGCCGGCCACGAAGGGACTGTCGACGAACCGCTCGGCCGTCAGCGCTTCCCGGCCGTAGTAGCCGCGCCCGACGACCAGGCCGCCGATGAACAGCTCACCGGCCACGCCCGGCGGCAGCAGCCGGCCGTGCGGGTCGAGGATGTACAGCCGTGCGTTCCAGATCGGGCGGCCGATCGGCACGCTGGTGATCGCCCGGTCGGCGACGTGGAAATAACTGACGTCGATCGCGGCCTCGGTCGGGCCGTACAGGTTGTGCAGCTCCGCCGTCGATTCGGCCAGGAACTTCGCCGCCAGCGCCGCCGGCAGCGCCTCACCGCTGGCGAACACGCGCCTGAGCGTGGTGCACGACGCCAGTTCGCCCGCATCCACGAACACCTGCAGCATCGACGGCACGAAGTGCAGCGTCGTGATCCCGCATTCGCGGATGATTCGGCCCAGGTACTGCGGGTCGCGGTGGCCGCCCGGCTCCGCCACCACCAGCGTGGCCCCGACCATGAACGGCCAGAAGAACTCCCACACTGACACGTCGAAGGCGAACGGCGTCTTCTGCAGGACGCGATCGCCCGGCTCCAGCCGGTACGCATCCTGCATCCACTCGATGCGGTTGATGACCGGCGCGTGCTCGTTCATCGCCGCCTTGGGCTTGCCGGTCGAACCCGAGGTGAAGATCACGTAGGCGAGATCGCGCGGGCCGGCGTGGCCGATCATCGGTGCGTCGGATTCCGCGGCGGCAGGGTCGGTGCCGGCATCCAGCGACAGCAGCCGCACGGACGCCTCGATCCCGGCCAGCACGCCGGCTTCCAGCGCACGCTGGGTCAGCACCAGACGGGCATCGACCTCCTCCAGCATCGCCGAGAGCCGCTGCGCGGGCAGTTCCGGATCCAGCGGCGCATAGGCCGCGCCCGCCTTCACCACCGCATGCAGGGCCACCACCATCTCCACCGAACGCTGCATGCACACGCCGACCACCTGCTCGCGGTCGATGCCCAGCGTGCGCAGATGGCGGGCCAGGCGGTTGGTCCGCGCATCGAGTTCCCGGTAGGTCAGCGAGACGTCGTCGAAGACCAGGGCCACCGCGTCCGGCGTGCGTGCCGCCTGCGCCACCAGCAGGTCGGTCAGGCTGCAGTCCGAGGAGAAGGCGTGGTCGGTCGCGTTCCAGGTCTGGGCGACGCGCTCGTGGAGCGCGGCCGGCAGCAGCGGCAGGCGACGCCACGGGTCGGCGGAGCGCTCCACCAGCGCCTGCATGCACGCCGCGAACACCGCCACCCAATCGCCGACCGACTGCAAGTCGTAGACATTGGCGTCGTAACCGATCCGCAGCTCGTAGTCCGGTTCGACGACCGACGCGCCGTCGGCGACGCGCTCGATCAGGCTGAACAGGAACGGATGGTTGGTGGCTTCGTAGCCGCCCAGCAGCTGCGGGCGCGCGCCGGTGCCGTGGTCGGCGTAGCGATGGCTCTCGATGTTGAACAGGGTGTCGAACAGCGGGCCTTCGATGCGGTCGCGCATCCGGGTGTGGATCGCCGACAGCGGATACGCGGCCATGTCGCGCATGCGATCGAGCTGCCGGTTGACCTCCATGATGAGGTCAGAACCCGTGGTGTCATCGCCGATGTCGAGCACCAGCGGCAGGGTGTTGACGCAGCAGCCGGTGATGGTCTCGACGCCGGGAATCTCTTCCATGCGGCCGTTCTGGATGACGCCGCAGCGCACCTGCGGCAGACCGCCGATGAAGCGCAGCAGCGCGGCGTAGCCGGCCAGCCAGAGGCTGTTGGCGGTGACGCCCATCGTCCGGGAGGCTTCGCGGACGGCGCGCGTCAGCGCGGCGTCGAGCGGAGCGACATGCAGGCGCACGTCGCGACCGGCATCCGGCTTGAGCGGCGCGCTGCACAGCGTGGGCGGCGCGCAGGCGGTGCCGTCCCAGGGCAGCGAGTCCCAGTAGGCTTCGATCGAGGCATCGGCCGCGAGCCTGCGCTGCACGCGCAGCAGGTCGGGCACGCCCGCCAGCGGCGCGGACGGGCGACGCGGGAGCTGGCCCAGGACATGCCGATAGCCGGCCAGCAGGTCGTTGACCAGCAGGTCGACCGACCAGCCATCGTGGATCAGATGGTGGATCGACAGCAGCATGACGAGGTCGTCGCCGCCGTCGTGATGGAATTCGAGCTGGAACAACGGCGCGCGATCGATGCGGACGGGTTCCCCGCGCAGCACTTCGATGCGCGCGAGCGCCGTGGCTTCCGGCGCGTCGGAGCGATGCACCGGTACGTCGACGTCGAGCCGGGAATGCACCAGCATCGTGGCGTCACCATCGCCCCAGTCGCGCACGCTGGTGCGCAGGCAGTCGTGCCGCTGCACCCAGCCGCCCACTGCGCGGCGCAGCGCCTCCGGATCGCAATGCACCGGCAGGCGGTACGCCATGAACACCTGGTAGGTGTCGGGATGGCGGATCATCGTCCGCTGCATGTCGGTCGGTGCGTATGCGGTATCGAGCGTGGCCGGTAGCGTGTCCAGCCGCGCCTGGTCCAGCCCGGCCAGCGGGAAATCGGAGGGCGTCCAGCGCGCATGTTCCGCCACCAGGCAGTGCGCGATCAGTTCGCGCAGCGCTTCGACCAGGCCGTCCGCCAGGCGATCGCCGGCGCCGGCCCACAGGCCTTCGTCGTGGAACAGGCTGACGACGAGCTCGCCGTCGCGGATCTCGCTCTCCAGCGACAGCATGTACGGATTGGCGTTGCCTTCGCCCAGCTCGATCGCCACCGTCGGCGCCGTGCGCCAGCCGGCCTGGGTGCGGCGCACCACGCCCGAGAAATTGAACAGGACCTGCGGCCCGCGGTAGTCCGCGAACATCGCCTGCGCCTCGGCCGTATCGACCAGGTAGCGCAGCGCGTAGAAATCGCGGCCGCGGTCGGGCACCGCCGCGCGGGCTTCCTTCAGTGCCATCAGCCAGGGGCCGATGCCCTCGCCGCCGGGCATCGTCACCGCCAGCGGATGCACGCTGGTGAACCAGCCGACCGTGCGATCGATGCCCTGCGCACCGGCGAAGGCTTCGTCGCGGCCGTGCCATTCGATGTCGAGCGCCACCCGGTCCAGCCCGAGCGCGCGCCCGAGCGCGAGGCAACTCGCCGCCAGCACGAGCTCTTCCGCGCTCTGGCGGTAGCACGCGGTCGCGCGCTCCAGCAGCGCGGCGGTCTCCGGCGCCGGCAGGCGGCATTCGCGGATGGACAGCCCCGTGGACCGCGTGCCGGGCAGCGACGGCACGGGACATTGCGCCAGCGACGCCAGCGCGGGGCGCCAGCGTTCCAGACGGGCCGGCAGATCGGCCCGCACCGCTTGGTCGAGCGCCTTCGCCCAGGCACCGTACGCGATGCTCTTGCCGGGCAGCACGTCCTCGACGGACTGCTCGGGATGCGTGTAGAGCTGGTGGAGATCGTCCAGCAGCAAGCCGTGGCTGATGGTGTCCACCACCAGGTGATGCAGCGCCCAGACGACGCGGGAACGCGTGGCGTCGCGCAGCAGGGCCATGCGGAACAACGGCGCCTGTTCCAGCGCGATCGCGTCCGCCAACGCATGACGCTGCCGATCGCTCTCGGCGTCCCACGCCGCCGCATCGGCCGTCTCGGGCATGTCGACGACGGTCAACGGCGGCAGCGCAAGGCCGGGCTCGGCGATCACCTGCGCCCAGGCCGTTGCCTGCCCGGGGCGCGACGCGTCGCGCAGCGCGAACGCCGCGCGCAGTTCGTCGTGATGATCCACCACGCGCGCCACCGCCGCCTGCAGGCGTTCGGCGTCGAGGCGTTCGTCGGCATCGAAGACCAGGCTCTGGCAGAACACGCCCTTGCGGGCCAGGTCGAGCCGGAAGAACCAGCCCTGGATCGGGCCGAGCGGCGCCTCGCCGGACACCGGTGCGTAATCGCGCACGTTGCGCCGGCCCATGCCGTGCAGCGCCGCCACGAAATCGCCCAGCCGCGGACGCGACAGCAGCAGCGACGAGGTCGCGTCGTAGCCGAGGCGCTTCAGCATCGACATCACCACCAGCGCGGTCAGCGAATCGCCGCCGAGATGGATGAAGTGGTCGTCGACGCCGACCCTGGGCTGTTGCAGCACGTTGCGCCAGATCGCCGCGACTTCGGCTTCCAGCGGATCGTCGAACAGGAGGTCCGGACCATCGCCATCGGCCGCGTCGAGCGTCGCGAGCTGTTCCTGCAGCCGGCGATAGTCAGTCTTGCCGTTGACGGTCATCGGCAGCGACGACAGCCAGACGATGCGGTTGGGCATGGCCCAGGCCGGGAGCAGGTCGCCCAGGCGTGCGCGCATCGCCTCTTCCGGCTGCGGTTCTCCGGTGCAGAACGCGACCAGCTGCTTGCTACCGGACACGTCCACCACCACGGTGGCCGCCTGCACCACCCCGTCGATCATCACGAACGCGGCTTCCACCTCGCCCGGTTCCAGGCGATGGCCACGCAGTTTGATCTGGCTATCGACGCGCCCGGCGAAGACCAGCGCACCGGCGCCATCGAAGGCGCACAGATCGCCGCTGCGGTACCAGCGCATGCCGTCGGCGACGACGAAACGATCTTCGGTCAGCTCATCGCGGCGCAGATAGCCGAGAGTCACGCCAGCGCCACCGATCAGCAACTCGCCGACCGCGCTGCGCGGCAGCGCGTGGCCGAAGCGGTTGCAGACCTTCACCGAGGTGTTGACGATCGGCGCACCGATGCTGATGGCTTCGTGCGTGTCCAGCGGTCGGTCGGCGAGCCACGCGGTAGACAGGATGGTCGTTTCCGTCGGCCCGTAGGCGTTGACGTAAACCACATGCCCATGCCAGCGGCGGACCAGCTCGTGATCGGGCGCGGACCCGGCGGTCATCAGCACGCGCAGCGTGGGCAGCGCCTCGGGGGACAGGTATTTCGCGTACTGCGGCGGGAACGCCGCGAACGTGACGCCATGGCGCGTCATCAGCGCCTGCAGCGCGCCCGGGTCGTCGATGGCGGATGCCGGCAGCAGCACGGTGGCGCCGCCGTTGAGCAGGCTGGAGTGGATTTCGGCGACCGAGGCGTCGAAAGTGAACGGCGCGAACTGCGAACCGATGTCGCCGGTCTCGAACCAGCGTTCGACCTGGTCGACGAAATTGAGCAGGTTGCCGTGGCCGACCAGTACGCCCTTCGGACGCCCGGTCGAACCCGAAGTGAAGATCACGTAGGCCGGCGAGTCCACCGACATGATTTCGGCGACGAACGGTGCGCCGGGCACGTCCGTGGCGATGTCTTCCGCGACCATCGTCCGCACCTGCGGCAGCGACGCCGCGAGCGTCGGCGCGTGGACGCGTTCGGTGAGCACCACGCGCAGTCCGGTGTCCTCGACCATGCCCGCCAGACGCGCCGCCGGCTGCCCGGCATCCATCGGCACGAACACCGCGCCCAGCTTGAGCACCGCGATCTGGGCGACGATCATCCGGTGGTTGCGGTTGAACGAGACACCGACGAAATCGCCGCGCGCGACGCCCGCATCGCGCAACGCCACCGCCCACACGGAAGACAATCGATCCAGCTCTCCGAAGGACAGCGTGCCGTCCTCGTCGACCACGGCGACACGCGCCCGCTCGGTGGCGACGACCGCGGCGAAACGACGATTCAGGTCCGCCTGTACCGGCGCGTGCGGTCCATGCGCCACCCACGGCTGCAGCCGCAGCCGTTCGTCGGCGCCCACGACATCGTCGGACAGGGTCCCGATCTCCGCCATCCGGGTCTGCGGCGCGTCGCGCAGCGACACGCGAAGACGCGTCCACAGCGTCGACAGCAGGCGCTGGTAGTCCTCGCCGAAGCGCTCCGTGGCGCAGTCGATGCGCCAGAGGCCCTGTTCGCACACGAGCATGAAATCCGCGCTCGCGGCATCGGCGGACGTTCCCTGCAGATGCACGGCGTGCGCACGGCACTGTGCGTCGAGCCCGGGCCATGCGGCATCGTCCGGCATCAGCCAGGGATGCGCAGCCCTGCCCTGCGCGAGGATCTCCGCGTGCAGCGCCTGCAGCGTGGTGTCGGCGTAGACACGGCTGACCACCGGCCACACCCGCACGCCGTCGCCGTCGTGGAGGCAGGTGACCACCGGCTCATCGTCGTAACGCAGCCAATGCAGCGCCGCATGCCATGCGGCCAGCGCGGCCCACGGGTCGCGCGCATCGTCGACGGGCAGGCAGGACACCACGCGCCGCCCGCGGGCCACGCCGGTTCCGATGGTCGCATCCCGCAGCGGACCGGGCGCCTCCAGCGCATACAGGCGCAAGGCATCGCGGGTATCCGCAGGCATCAGCTCCGTCGACATGGGACTCTCCATCAAATCAGGACAACGCGACCGCCGCGGAGCGGCGACCGTCGAGCGCGGAAGTCGGGCGCGCGATCACGCGCGCAGTTCCGCAACAAGGCGCGACACCCGTGCGGTGTCGTGCCCGAAACGATCCAGCGATGCGACGTGCGCCACGCGCCCGTCGTAGCCGTGGCGCAGCAGCGCGGCCAGGTCGCCGGAAGGACCGAGGTCGACGAAGCGGCAATGCCCCTCGCCTTCCAGCGCCTCAATGGCGCCGGGGAGATCGACCGGCGCGCGGACGGCCCGCCACAGCCGGTCCGCGTCGTAGCGCTCGACCTTGCGCCCATCGGCGCACGAATAGGCCGGCAGCGAGGATTCGGCGGCATCGAGCTCGGCGGCCCCCGCGGCGAAGACCGCCTCGGCGGCATCCAGCGCGGTCGAATGCAGCGCATGCTCGACCGGCAGCACGGACGCCACGATGTCCCGGGACTCCAGCGCGCTCCGGACGCCGTCCAGGCATGCGGCATCGCCACTCAGCAGGCAGTGGCCGTCGGCATGCCGGGCGGCGATCTCGCAGCCGTCGATCAGCGACGCGTCGGCGCGGAGCGTCTCACCGTCTGCCTGCACTGCCAGCATCCCGCCATCGGGCGCGTGCTCGCGCAGCAGGCGGGCCAGACGCGTCACCTCGGTCATCGCCTGCTCCATCGACAGGGAGCCGGATGCCACCGCCGCCACGAACTCGCCCGTGCCGCAGCCGAGCACCGCGTCGGGCGTGATGCCCGCATCGCGCAGCACGCAGGTCAGGCCGTGACAGACCGCGAACAGCGCCGGCGCCGCGACCCGCAGGTCGCCGAGTGCGTCGTGGCGGCGCTCGCCGGCGTACAGCGCGGCCACCAGGCTCGCGCCGTCGTGCAGTCGCGCGTAGACGGCATCGCAGGCGTCGAACGCCTCGCGGAACACCGGATTCGCGTCGTACAGTTCCCGGCCCATCGCGTGGTATTGCGCGCCCTGGTCGGGATACATGAACACCACGCGCGGGCGCGGTGCGGGCGCGGCCGGGATCGGCATCGGCGCCTTGCGGATGCGCGCGAACAGCCCGGTGAGGACTTCGCCCGGCCCGACCTCGACGAACTGTTCCATCCCCTGGGCCAGCAGCCAGGAGATCGATTCGTACCAGCGCACCGGATGGGTGATCTGGCGCGAAATGAGGTCGGCGTAGTCGGTGCGCGGATACGGACGCGCCGTGCAGTTGGCGACGACCTCGGCCTGCAGGGACCGCAGCGCGAGCGTGCCGAGATAGTCGGCGAACTCGCGTTCCGCCTCCCGCATGAAGCTGGAGTGGAAGGCGGCGCTGACGTCCAGGCGCACGCAGCGCGCGCCCGCATCGGTGAACAGCGGTGCGCAGGCGCCGATCTGGTCGTAGTCGCCGGAGATCACGATCTGCGACGACGAGTTGATGTTGGCCAGTTCCACCCGGTCGAACGGCGAACCCGCGAGCATGTCGCGGACCCGCGCTTCATCCAGGCCGATCACCGCGGCCATCGCGCCGCGAGGCGCCTGGCTCATCAACGCGCCGCGCTTGGCGACGATCCCGATGCCGGTCTCGAAGTCGAAGGCACCCGCAGCGAACAGCGCCACGAATTCGCCGAGGCTGTGGCCCACGTAGACGTCCGGCGCGGCCGCACCGTCTTCGCGTCGTGCCAGGAAGTCCAGCGCGGACACCGCGAACAGTGCGGGCTGGGTGAACCGGGTCTGGCCGAGGGTGCCGTCGGGATCTTCCAGGCACAGCCGTCGCAACGAATATCCCAGCACTGCATCCGCCGATGCGACCAGCGCAGGGAAACGGTCGAACAGGGCCTCGCCCATTCCCTTGCGCTGCGATCCCTGTCCCGGGAATCCCCAAGCCGTCTTCATCTTCCGGACTCCATTCCGTTCGCGATCCGTGTCCGTGTTCAGACGACGCCGGCGGGCGAGCCAAGCTTGGCGTCGACGATCGCGACCACGTCCCCGAGGGTGTAGAGATCGCGCTTCTCCTCGTCCTTCACCCGGATGCCGAGCCGCTGTTCCAGCTCGTACCAGATTTCCAGCATCTCGCGCGAGTCGACGCCGAGGTCGCCGCCGAGATAGAAGTCGGTATCCACGGCGTCGGCCGTGAAGCCGGTCTTCTTGATTTCATTGATGGCTTCGAGCACGGCGGCCATGCTTTCCTGACGGGTGTTCATGTCGTTGTCCTCCTTGGACGGATCGGATGACCGTGGGCGGTCAGAGGCAGCCGAATTCGCGCGCGGCGTCGGCGATCATGGAAACGGCGGTGTCGATTTCCTCGCGGGTGTGGGTCGACATCACCGAAACGCGGATGCGCTCCAGGCCCGGCGGCACCATCGGGTATTCCATGATGTTGACGAACAGGCCGCGCGCATACAGGACGCGGTTCATCTGCCGCACCACGCCTTCCTTCTCGATGAACACCGGGATGATCCCCGACACGCCGCGGATGATCTTCAGCCCCGCTTCTTCCAGCTTGTCCTGCATGTAGTGCACGTTCTCGTGCAGGCGCGCCACGCGGCCGGGTTCGTTCTCGAGCACGTCCAGGCCGGCGGAGATCGCCGCGATGGTCGGCTGCGCCATGCCGGACGTGAAGACGTAGGGATACGAGAAGGTCCGGAGCAGGAAGATGTGCTCCTTGCTGCCGGACACGAACGCGCCCTGCGCGCCGAGCGCCTTGCTGCAGGTGGACATGCGCAGGTCGGCCTGGCCGAGCAGGTCGAAGTGCTCCAGCGTGCCCTTGCCGGTACGCCCCACCGTGCCCAGGCCATGGGCGTCGTCGAGGATCGTGATGATGTCGTTGTCGCGGCAGATCTCGAGCCAGCGCGGCAGGTCGATCACCGAGCCGTCGATGGAACGCACGCCTTCCACCGTCGAGAAGATCTGGGTCCCGGGCTTGGCGCGCTCGCGGACGCGGGCGATCAGGCGCTCGAACGCATCCAGGTCGTCGGGATCGAAGGTGTAGAATGGCACGCCGGTCATCTTGATCGCGTTGATGACGCTGGCATGGCTGTTCTTGTCGTAGATGATGATGTCGTTGCGGTTCATCAGGCCGTAGACCCAGCACAGGTTGGCCATGTAGCCGCCCGGCAGCAGGACCGCGTCCTCGTGGCCCGCCAGCGCCGCCAGGCGCTTCTCCAGGTCGCGATGCTGCTTGGTGTAGCCGGAGAACGCCGGCGAGCCGCCGCTGCCGATGCCGTAGGTCTCGACGGCCTCGATGACCTTCTTCTTGACGTAGGGATCGTTCGACAGCCCGAGGTAGCTGTTGGAACCGAACACCAGCACTTCATTGAACGCCTCTCCGTTGAGTTCACGGTATTTCATGCGGCGATCGACCGGGCCGAAGCCCTCGCGTCCCATCATGTAGCCGTCTTCCAGTTCCTTCAGGTACACCGAGTACTGGTAGGCCAGACGCTGCTTGAAGGGCTGGCGTTCCAGTTCGATGAGAGCTCTCGAGTCCATGTGCGTTTTCCTTCCGATGAGATGTGCAGACGCGCTCAGGCCTGCAAGAAGCCGTGGTCGCGATACCAGCGGACACTGTCCTGGAGCATGTCCGCCAAGGGTGCGGAGCCGTAACCGAGCGCACGCTCCGCCTTTCCAGAATCGAAGTAGTAAGGGCGGGAGAAGACCTTCATGCGATAGGTCTCCACCGGTGGCTTGCCCGGCACCAGCGGCGACAACTTCTCCTGCAGCAGCGATTTCCAGTACAGCGCGCGATACGAGCCGTCCGGCAATCGCACCGGCTTGCCCAGCACCTGCGCGAGGGTGTCGAGGAATTCACGGTAAGTCGCGTCCTGGCCGGCCAGGATGTAGCGTTCGCCGGATTCGCCCCGCTCCAGCGCGGCCACGTGTGCACGACCGACCGATGCGGCGCAGCAGAACGAACCGCCGCCCGGCGGCACGAACGGCACCTGGTCGTAGTGCGCGGCGAGCACCATGCGGCCCCATTGCAGGTTGTAGTCGTACGCGCCGATCACCTCGGCCAGGTTGAGGATCACGGCCGGCAGGCCGTTGCGGTGGGCGTCGACCACGATCGACTCCGCGCGGCCCTTGGTGATGGCGTAGGGGCTGCTGGCGCGGTAGCCGGTCAGCGGCGTGCCCTCGTCCGCGCGCCGGACCGGGTCGCCCGCATCGCCCAGCGTGCCGATGGTCGACGTGGTGCTGGTGTAGACCAGCCGCTTCACCCCGTTCCTGCGTGCGGCTTCCACCACGTTGCGCGTGCCCTGCACGTTCACCGCTTCCAGGGCGGGCAGATCCCGCGGATTGCAGCTGGTGTTGCCGGCGGTGTGGATGACGGCGTCCGCACCGCGCATGGCGGCGGACAGCCCGTCGAGGTCGTCGAGCTCGCCGTGCACGATCCGCACGCCCATCGGCTCGAGGAACGCGACGTTGGCCTTCGGACGCACCATCGCCACGACGGAGTGACCCGCCTCCTTCAAGGCGGAGACCACATTGAGCCCGACGAAGCCGTTGGCTCCGGTCATGAATACTTCCATGTCAAGACATCTCCCTGCTTGCTTTCGATCAATTCACTGCGCTTTCGATGGCCTTCCAGAATCCCTGGCGATCATCGCGTCGCGTGCGCATGCTCAAGGCCCCGAGATTCCGGTCCGGGTGTTCCGCCATGCCTTGCAGCAGCACGATCAATTGCTCCAGCAACAGGCTGGCGCGATTGTAGTCCTCGGACTGTGACCGGTATAGCAGGCGCAATTCGACACCATCCTCGTACATCGACACGACCAGCTCCATCCGCGGCGACATCGGGCCCGACAGGATGTCGGACGCCAGATGCTCGCGGCCCGCATCCACGTCGCGATCGCCGGACGCGGAGATCGAGGCCGCGAAGGTCTCGAAGACCACCACGCTGTCGAACAGATCGTCGGCACCGACCCAGCGGGCGATGGCTTCGAGCGGCGCACTGTGGAAGGCGTGCTTGCGGATCAGGTGGTCCTGGAGTTCGGCCAGCCAGTCGCCGACCTTGTGCCGGCCCACGGTGCTGATGCGCACCGGCAGCAGGCGCGGCGGCGCCGACGCCTCGCCGGCATCCGCCGGGTCGTGCACGGCACGGAATGCGCCGAGTACGCCGAACTGGCTGCTGGGCGCACGCGTGTGGCGGTTGACCAGGATGGCCCAGGCCGCGGCGATCATCGTCTGCAGATCGACGTGATGGCGGCGGGTGGCCGATTGCAGCAGGCTCACCAGCTCGGTATCGAGCTGTTCGGAGACCTGGCGCAAGGGCGCATCGCCCGCCGATTCCTGGTTCAGCAGGGCCGGCAGGCACTGCGACACCGTGCCCGGCTGTTCGATCAGGGCATCGCGCCAGTAGGTTTCCGACTGCGGCACGGGCGTGGGGGCGACGTCGCCGTCCGCATTCGGGCCGACGAGGATCTGGCGTACGGACGGCGATTCGAACTGCAGCGTGAACCAGCCTGCGCCTTCCGCCGATGCCTCGACGGCCTTCGGCATCGGCAACGTTGCCGGCGACGCGGCGACCGCCGGCAGCCCGATGGCCAGGCGACGATGGCTGCAATCCACCAGTTCGAACGGCATGCCCGGGAACGGCACGCGACGCCGTTCCATGCCCGCATGCAGCATCGACCATCCCACCGCACAACCACGGACCCACAGCGCGGCCAGCTTGTCGTACTGCCCGTTGCGCGCCAGCGCGTCCACGAACGCACGCCCCTCGTCGCCGGCGAGCAGGTCCGGCAGCGGCTCGACATCGCTGCGACCGGCGAACACGCCCTCGACCGCGCGCTGGCCGTCCAGATGACGCCTCGCGCGGGCCAGGAATTCCTCGCGACCGCCGGCCACGATCGCGAGCCGGTGCTCGAACGCGACGCGACCGACCTGCGAGGTGTAGGCGAGATCGCCGAAGGTCGCGGCCCGCGCTTCGCCATCGACGGCGTCGACCACCGCGGCCAGGTAGGCCTGCAGCGCATCGGCCGATCGCGCCGACAGCACCAGCACCCCACCCGTTTCCGCGGAAGCCGACAGCGAAGGCGCGGATTCGAGCACGATGAAGGCATTCGAGCCGCCCATGCCGAACGAATTCACGCCGGCCGCCAGCGTGCCGCGACGATTCCGCGACCACTCGCGAGCCGTCGTCGGGAAGGTGAACGGCGAACTGTCGGCATCGAAATTGCGGTTGACGTTGCGCAGGTTGATGCAGGGCGTCAGCCGGCCATGGCGCATGCCCAGCAGCACCTTGATCATCGCGCCGATGCCGGACGCGGCTTCCATGTGCCCGAAGTTGGCGCGCGTGCCGATGGCGCAGAAGCCGACCTGGTCGGTGCTGCGGCGCAGGACGTTGCTCAAGGCCTTCAGTTCGATGGGATCGCCCAGCTCGGTGCCGGTGCCGTGGCTTTCGATGTAGCCGATGTCCTCGGCCTCCAGGCCGGACGCTTCCAGGGCCTGCGCGGCGGTCTGCTCCAGCAGGCGGATGTTGGGCATGAACTGGCCCGCGCCGGTGCCGGAATGGGAGATGGCCGATGCGCGCAGCACGCCATGGATGCGGTCGCCGTCGCGCAGGGCGGCGTCGAGCCGCTTGAGCATCACCACGCCCGCGCCCTCGCCCGGCACCAGGCCGGAAGCGCGATCGTCGAACGTCCGTTCCACGCCATCCGGCGAGAGCACCTTCATGTCCTGCAGCATCTGGTAGTTCGCCGCATGCAGGTTGAGATTGACGCCGGCGGCCAGGGCGACCTCGCATTCGCCGGACAGGATCGACTGCCGGGCCAGGTGCACCGCGGTCAGCGACGACGAACAGGCGGTCGACACCGTGAAACTGGGCCCGCGGAAATCGAACAGGAAGGAGATGCGGTTGGCCAGTTCGCTGGCGACCGAGCCGGGCCCGATGTAATCGCCGGCACGGGCATGCAGCTCGGACATCACCCAGGTGAAGTCCTCGTTCATCGAGCCGACGAACACGCCGACCGGAGTCGCGCGCAGGCTGTCGGCCGTGTACGCCGCATCCTCGAGCGCACGCCAGGTGGAGCGCAGCAGCACGCGCAACTGCGGGTCGGCCTTCTCCGCCTCGCGCCGGGTCATGCGGAACAGCGCCGGGTCGAACAGGTGCACGTCGCCGAGGAAGCCGCCGCGCGCGGGAATGCGCACGCGGGTGCCATTGGCGTCGCCCATGCCGATGCCGGCGGCCAGGGTCCCCGCGAAGTCGCGATCGGCGGGAACCTCGACGATGCAGTCCTTGCCCGCCTGGACGACCTCCCAGAAGGCGTTCAGGCTCGGCGCGCCGGGGAACTCGCCGCCCATGCCGATGATGGCGATGGCGTCGCTGCCTGCGTTCGGTGAGCCGCCCCGCGCGGGCGACGGCAGCGCGCGGGCGCGCGCCGGCGGCAAGACGCGTCCGGGGATCGACGCCGGCAGCACCTCGGCATGCGAGGCGACCGACGAGGCCGCCGGTTGCGCAGCCGACTCGTCCAGCGGACCCAGCAGCGCACGCAGCGCTTCCAGGTGATGGAGGGTCAGGT
>JAEWNA010000001.1 GCA_023392975.1 Pseudomonadota bacterium
GTGTAAGGGAATCCCGCAACGACTCGGCGGGTTCGCGCGCCAATCGGACGATCGGACGCGCGGCGGGTGCGTTGTACACTGCGCCACCCGCCGAGGATCGCCCCCGCCACCGATGATGCCTGCCGCCCCCAGCCCGGAATTGCCCGCCCTCGACGACCTCAAGGACGCGATCCGCGCCCGGGGCCTCGGCGTGGGCGCCTCCGAACTGCACGGTGCGTTCTGCGGATGGCTCGCCGGCGGTGGCGCCGACTCCCCGCGCTGGCTGGCCCAGGTGCTGGCCGACGACGCCCTGCCGGCCCCCGAGGCCGGGGGCGTGCTGGACCGGCTGCGCGTCGCCAGTCTCGCCCAGATGGAAGACCGCGACTTCGGCTTCGAGCTGCTGATCCCCGGCGCTGACGCGCCGCTGGTCGAGCGCAGCGGGGGGCTGTTCGACTGGTGCCGGGGATTCCTCGGCGGCTTCGGGCTGGCCGCAGGCCAGGCGCCGACGCTGGGCGAGGACAGCCGCGAGGCGCTGGCCGACCTCGCGAAACTCGCCGCCGCCGTCCCGCAGGAAGAGGGCGACGAGGAGGACGAGGAGGCCCTTGCCGAGATCGAGGAATTCGTCCGCGTGGCCGCATTGCTGCTGCACGGCGACTGCGCGATGGCCGCCCGCCATCGTCGCCAGCTTCACTGAGATGAGCACCCGCACCGGCATTTCCGCACAGGCCTACGCCCGCCGCCGCCGCCAGCTGATGCGCATGGCCGGCGACGAGGCCATCGTGGTGATCCCGGCCGCGCCGGAGCGCATCCGCAGTCGCGATACCCACTATCCCTACCGACAGGATTCCGACCTCTGGTACCTGTGCGGCTTCGCCGAGCCCGAGGCGGTGCTGGTGCTGATTCCCGGCCGCCGGCACGGCGAGTCGCTGCTGTTCTGCCGCGAGCGCGATCCCGAGCGCGAGGGCTGGGACGGCCCGCGCGTCGGTCCCGACGGCGCGGTCGACGCGCTGGGCATGGACGATGCCTACCCGATCGACGATCTCGACGAGATCCTGCCCGGCCTGCTCGAAGGCCGCACCCGGGTGTACTACCACTTCGGCCGCGACACCGAGTTCGACCTCAAGCTGATCGGCTGGGTCAACCGGGTCCGCGCACAGGTGCGGATGGGCGCGCAGCCGCCGCACGAATTCCTCGAACTCGGCCACCTGCTGGACGAGATGCGGCTGTTCAAGGACCGCGAGGAGCTGAAGCTGATGCAGCGCGCCGCCGACATCAGCATCGAGGCGCATCGCGTCGCGATGCGCACGGCGAAACCGGGCTGCCACGAGTACGAACTGCAGGCCGAGCTGGAGCGCGTGTTCCGACGCCACGATGCCGAACCGGCCTATGCCAGCATCGTCGGCGCCGGCGACAACGCCTGCGTCCTGCACTACCGCGACAACCGCGCCCAGGCGAAGGACGGCGCGTTGGTGCTGATCGACGCCGGCGCCGAGTACCGCGGCTACGCCGCCGACATCACCCGCACCTTTCCCGTCAACGGCCGCTTCACGAAGGCGCAGCGCGTGCTGCACGACCTGGTCGGCGACGCCCAGCGCGCCGCGCTTGCGCAGGCGCGCCCGGGCGTGCCCTACGAGGCCGGCCACGTCGCTGCGGTGGAGACGCTGACCGAGGGGTTGCTGAAGCTCGGCCTGCTCAAGGGCACGCTGGAGAAGAACCTGGCCGAAGGGCACTACAAGCGTTTCTATCGGCACAAGACCGGGCACTGGCTCGGTCTCGACGTGCACGACGTCGGCGAATACCGGCTCGACGGCGAATCGCGTCTGCTCGAACCGGGCATGGTGTTCACGATCGAACCGGGCCTGTACGTCTCCGTCGACGACAAGTCCGTGCACGAACAGTGGCGCGGCATCGGCATCCGCATAGAGGACGACATCCTCGTCACCAAGGACGGCCACAAGGTGCTCACCGAGGGGCTCGCCCGCAGCGCCGACGAGATCGAGGCGTTCATGGCGGGCGGCTGAGCCGCCTTTCGCCCTGAGCGGGCTTTGGTCCGCCAAGACATCACTGCCGCTTCACGCCGCCGGCGACCCGTCCGGGTTGCGGTCGATCATCCACAGCCCGCCCCAGAGCTTGAGGTCGAGTTCGTAGCCTTCGGCCTGCTTGCGCATCAGCCAGGCGGGCGCCTCTACACGCGGCACGGCATGCACGGTGATGTCCTCGCCGTCGACGCCGCCGCCATCGCCCACGCGCACGAGGCCGGTGGCGCGGACGAAGGCGATGCGTTCGCTGCTCATGCCGGAGGAGGTGGGGCCGATCAGCAGCACGTCGACCTTCTCCGGGTGCCAGCCGGTTTCCTCGGCGAGTTCGCGCTGCGCGGCGCGTTCGAGCGTGTCTTCCATGCCGTCGCCGTGGACGAGATCGCCGACCAGCCCGGCCGGCATCTCGATGGTGCGCGCGCCCAGCGGCACGCGGTACTGCTCGACGAACAGCACCTCGTCCTGCGGCGTGACCGCGATGATGATCACCGCCATGCCGTCGCGGCCGTGGGTGCGTTCGCAGTATTCCCACTGGCCGCGGCGCTTCATGCGCAGCCATTTGCCTTCATGGACGGTTTCTTCGGCCGGAGTCGTTTCCATGCTGATTCCTGGTGCGATCGGTTCGTGTGAAAGAGCGGTGTCGACGATTTCCTCGGCCGAGCGTTCGCAGTTCTCGGCCGGAAAGAAGATCAGGTCGGAAATCGCTGGGTGTGGGACATGTGCATCCAATGCGGTGAGCGCACGATCGATCTCGTCTTCCGTTCCGGCCGCAGCTTGCACGAATCGCACGAGTTGGATCAGTTCATCCCGGGTCATCGGTCAAAGGTCTCGCCGGAATGCTCCGATGCGGCGGCATGCTGCGCGAAATCCAGCCCGCCCGCGGCGTACAGCCGGCGCCGGGTCATCGGCCCGAAGCGCAGGTGTTCGCACAGCGTGCCGAGGGCGTCCGCGTCGGCACCGCCGCGATGGAAACGCGGCGCGGTCTCGCCGACCGGGGCGTCGCAGGCGATGGTGGTGAGCCGGCGGAACAGCAGCGCGTTCTCGCGGTGCTCGCGAAGGCGCGCGGCGGTCTGCGCGGCGCCGCGCAGGCGCAGGAACGGCACTTCGTCGACCCGCGCCAGCAGGCTGTCGAGGTCGCCGAAATGCGCCAGCAACACCGCCGCGGTCTTGGCACCGATGCCCGGCACGCCCGGGATGTTGTCGACCGCGTCGCCGGACAGTGCGAGGTAGTCGGCGATCTGGTGCGCTTCCACGCCGTGGCGCGCCTTCACGCCATGCACGCCCCAGCGCTGGTTGCGGGCGTAGTCCCACTGCTCGTCGCCGAGGTGCAGCAGCTGCGACAGGTCCTTGTCGGCCGACAGCACGATGCCGCGATGCCCCGCGGCCCGCGCCTTCACCAGCGCGCTGCCGATCAGGTCGTCGGCCTCGTAGTCGGGATGGCCCAGCACGCTCAGGCCGAGCGCGGCGCAGACCGCGCGGCAGTGCGCGAACTGGCGCTTGAGTTCCTCCGGCGCCGGGTCGCGGTTGGCCTTGTACGCCGGGTACAGCGCGTTGCGGTAGCAGGTGTCCAGCGCCTCGTCGAAGGCGACGACGATGTGCTTCGGCCGTTCGCGCTCCAGCACGTCCAGCAGGAAGCGGGTGAAGCCGGCGACCGCGTTCGTCGGCCAGCCGTCGGCGTCGGTGAAGGCGTCCGGCATGGTGTGCCAGGCGCGGAACACGTAGATGCTGGCGTCGATCAGGTAGACCGGCGGCTCGCCGGACGGCAGGTCGCGGTCGAGGACGTCCTGATGGAAGGCGTCGTCGTCCTGCCCGACGCCGGTCATGCCGGGGTCCAGTCGGTCAGCAGCGCGGCGGGATCGGGGCGTTCGCGCTCCGGGGCCTCGGCCTGCGCGGTGCCGATGTGGATGAAGCCGGCGACGACCTCGTCCGCGGCCACCCCGAGCAGGGCGCGGATCTCCGGATCGTAGGCGGCCCAGCCGGTCAGCCACTGCGCGCCGAAGCCGGCCGCCTGCGCGGCCTGGAGCAGGGCGAAGCAGACGCTGCCGGCGGTCAGCAGGCGCTCCTGTTCGGGAATCTTC
>JAEWNA010000004.1 GCA_023392975.1 Pseudomonadota bacterium
GAACCGGTCCATCAGCCGTTCGCGATCCTCCGCGCCCATGCCGGCCAGCTGCCCGCGCATGGCCTCCGGCGTCTCGATGGTCAGCCCGCCGGGCAGCGGCCCGCGTTCGCGCGGCATGCCCACGCTCAGGCGCTGCAGTTCGGACACGACGTGCCCGGGATCGGTCTGCATCGCGCCGAACACCTCGTGCGCGGTGCGCGCGCCGGCCATGCGCTCCATCAGCGAGCCCCCGGTGCTGCGCCCGGCATCGAGGTCCGCCAGCGTCTCCGTGCCGCCCGGGCGCGCGGACAGGTAGTCGCGGGCGCGTTCGCGCAGCTGCAGCAGCTGTGCCGAATCCATCGCGAGGTCCACGGCCTGGCGGTCGTCGAGCCCGCGCGGGCCGGGCGTGCCCCCGAACGCGCCGCGCAGCGCGCCGGCTTCGTTCGGGCCGACGTCCGGCAGCGTCATGCGGTACTGGCCCTGGCTGAAGTCCGGCCGTCCGTCGGTGCCCATCGGGAAGCGCGATTCGGTCGCGACCTGGCCCTCGCGGCTGTACTGGAAGCGGACTTCCTCGCGGCCGCCGAGATCGCTGACCGTGACCTGCTGCTGGGTGGTGTTGTCGAACGCCAGCGACGCCGAGCCCACGTACAGCCCCAGCCGCTGCGCCTGTTCGATCGACAGTTCGGTGCGGTGCCCGGCCTGCGGGATGCCCGGACCGGGCGTTTCCGGCACGCGGCCGCCTTCGAGGAACTGGCGGTAGGCCGCCTGGCCTCCCGGCGTGGCGAGATCCAGCTGCGCCACCGAGAGGCGGCGTTCTTCCAGGCTGTTCTCGACGCCGGCGCGCACCGTGGCCATGCTGCGCCGGCCGAGGCCGGCGTACAGCGAGTTCTCGACCGTGTCGATCGGCCCGGTGGCGACCTCGACCATCGAGCCTTCCAGCCGGCGCACCGAGAATCCCGCGCCCTCCAGCCGGCCGTCGCTGGCGCCCGCCATCAGCAGCTTGTAACCGGCTTCCGTGCTGCTGGTCTGGAAGTCCTGGCCGCGGATCAGCACCGAACTGCCGGCCGGCATCGACAGCGGATCCAGCGGGTTGGGCAGGGCGCTCGTGTCGCCTGCGGCGATCCGGCGGCCCTGCTCGGGCGGCACCGTCGCTTCGTAGGTCAGGCGCGTGCCTTCGGATTCGACGTGCTCGAACGAGAACGGCAGCCCGCGGGCGATGGTGCGCAGCGCCGGATTGCGTTCGATGCGGTCCCGGGCCTCCTGGAACGGCCCGCTCTGCAGCGCGTCGCGCACGCCTTCCGGCAGCAGGCTCGAATCGGGCAGGCGGTAGAGCTTCTGCAGCATCGTGCGTTCGACCGCGAGGCGGTCGTCCTGCTGCAGCTGCAGCGAGGCGCGGAAGGTCTGGTTCTGCTCCAGCCCCGGCCCGGTCTGCACGTCGGACAGGGCCACGCGGCCCTGCACGCCGACGTTGAAGCTGTAGTTCGCCGGCATGTAGGGCGGCACGGTGATGCCGGCCTGCGCGCCGTAGGCGGTTTCCGCACCCTGGGTCACCGCGGCGGCCACCACCTGCGGCGGCACGCCCTGCAGCAGCACGTCGAGGCTGCCGAACACCGTCTGCGGCGGCATGTCGCGCGGGACTTCCACGCCGACCCGTGCCAGCAGCCGCCGGGCCTGTTCGAGGTTCATCAACTCGGAAGTATCCATGCCGTCTCCGGAGCGCCTTTGCGCAGGGCCTCGGGAGTATGGCCATGTCGCGGGACCCGGGGCAAATCCGCGGGACGAATGGGCGAACGGTTCGTCGCTGGGTCAGTCGAACGATCCGACGAACGGTCCGGCGATCGCGGTGCGCACGTCGTCGGGGACGAAATGCGCGCGCAGCACGCGGTTCAGCGTCCCGAGCTCCACGGCGCGCAGGCGTTCGGGGAACGTGTGCAGGTGCGCCGCGCCCCAGCCGCGCTCGACGCCGAACAGCAGCGTCTCGCTCAGGCCGTGCAGGGTGGCGAGGCCGATCCTGAACGCGCCGATGGCCTGTGCGCGCCGCGTGTCGAGCTCGCGTGCGCACGCGCCCTCGTCGACGAAGCGCGCCAGCGTGTCGCGGGTCGCCGCCAGCCCGGCGTCGAGCGTGTCGGCGCCGAGGGCGAGATCGATCTGCCAGTGGCCGTCGAGCGCCGGATGCGGCTTCGCCAGCTGCGAGCGGATCGAATAGGTCAGGCCGCGCGTTTCGCGGACCGACGTCACCAGCCGCGAGCCGAATCCGCCGCCCAGCAGCTGGTTCGCCAGCCACAGCGCGGGATGGTCCGGGTGGTCGCAGCGCAGCGACAGGCGCCGTCCGAGCGCGGCGTGGAAATACGCGCCGTCGGGCAGCACGATCCGCGTCGGCGTCGAGGCGGCCACCGGCAGCACACTGTCCGGCCACGCCGGCAGCGGGCGCGCGGGCCAATCGCCGAACCGGCGTTCCAGCGTCGCCATCGCGGCGTCGAGATCGAGGTCGCCGACGATCACGACCCGCAGGGCGGTCGCGCCGAAGTGGCCGCGATGGCAGCGGCGCAGATCCTCCGCCGTGCAGCGTTCCAGCCGCGCGATGAGCGCATCGGCGTCGCGCTGGTGGCGTGGATGGGTCGGCGCGTAGAGCAGCCGCAAAAGCGCATCGTCCGCCCGCGTCGCCGGATCGCCGTCCGCGGCCTGCAGCTCGACGATCAGGCGCCCCCGCTCGGCCGCCAATGCCGCGTCGTCGAATACGGGTTCGCGCAGGCATTCGGCGAGCAGGTCCACGATCGCGTCGAAGTCGTCGCTGCAGCCGCGCGCGGCGAAGGCGATCCGCTCCGGTTCGGCCGACAGCGACAGCGTGGCGCCGCGGCGCTCCAAGGCGTCGGCGATCGCGAATTCGTCGCGATGGCGGGTGCCGCAGGTCGCCAGCGCGGCGACCAGATGCAGCAGCAGCGCGTCGTCGCTTTCGGGCGCCGGTGCGATCCGGAACGCGCCGGTCAGCGCGAACGCGCCCGGCGTGTCGGCATGCAGGCCGTGCAGCGTCCCCGTCGGCAGCGCGACCTCGACGGTCGGAAGGGCGCGCGGAAGGCGGTCGGCGGCGACGGCCATCAGGCGTCCTCCCCCAAGCACGCGTCCTGCACGAGATGGCCGACGGTGAGCCGTGCGTCGACGAGGTGGCGCACGGCGGCACGCTGCAGGTCGTCGGCCGTGAGCGCTGCGATCCGTTCGGGCTGCGTGGGGTAGCGCGTCCAGTCGCCGGCGGCGATCGCCTCGTTGAGCTGGAGGGCGATGGCCACCGGGCCGTCGCGCTGGATCGCCAGCTGGCCGCGCAGGAAGCCCTTGGCGCGGGCGAGTTCGTCCGCGCCGACGCCGTCGCGCACGACGGCGGCGGCGGCCTCGCGCAGCAGGCGCTC
>JAEWNA010000079.1 GCA_023392975.1 Pseudomonadota bacterium
GTACTCGGGTGGCATCGCCTTGGCGTAGCCGCCGGCAGTTTCGGCGTCCTTTTCCATGTCGGCATCGACGGTCAGGAACTTGCCGCCCAGGCTCTGCACCTGCTCGCGGGTTGCCGGACGGACGTCGGTGGCGGTCACCACCGCGCCCATGCGTTTGGCGGTGGCGATGGCCTGCAGGCCGGCGACGCCGGCGCCGATCACCAGCACCTTCGACGGGCGAATGGTGCCGGCGGCGGTGGTGAGCATCGGGAAGAACTTCGGCGCCAGCTGCGCCGCGATCAGCATCGCCTTGTAGCCGGCCATGCCGGCCTGCGAGCTGAGGATGTCCATGGCCTGCGCGCGGGTGGTGCGCGGCAGGCGTTCCAGCGGAAACGCGACGATGCCCCGCGCCCTCAGCGCTTCGCCGCGGGCGGCGTCGGCCTGCGGCTGGAGCATGCCGACGAGCACGGCGCCGGGCTTCATCGTGGCGATGGCGTCGGCGGAAGGCGGCTGCACGCAGACCAGGATGTCGGCGGCGGCGAGCACCGCGGCCGCGTCGTCGTGCAGTTCGGCACCGGCCTCGGCGTAGGCGGCATCGGGCTGGTTCGCGCCCTCGCCGAGGCCGCGTTCGATCGCGACCCGCGCGCCGGCGGCGACGTACTTCTTGCAGGTCTCGGGGGTCAGCGCCACGCGCCGTTCGCCGGGCGCGCGTTCGCGCACCGCGCCGACGATCACTGTCGCGGCCGTCGCCGCGGGCGCCGCCGTTTCCGCCGCTTCCGTCATCGCCTGACTCCCCTTCGTTCCGAACCGGTTGGCGGCATCCTAGCAGGCCGCCGGAAAAACGGCCGGGCATCGTCGCCGCCATCCGGGAGGACGCCGACGAAGCGATCGCGCAAGCGCCTGATTCGCCATGGGCGCAGGCAGCCCGCGCCCGACCGGCGCCGGAGTCGGCACGTCGTCGGGCGAGGCGGGATCAGGAAGAACGCGGCGCGGACGAGGACGGCGCCATGTCCGGCAGTTCGAGCTGCTGCCACATCTCGCGCATCGCTTCGTCGAACGGCGGCTCGGAAGAGCGCAGCACGATCCGACCCCTCGCCACGAGCACCGCCATGTCCTCCGGCGACAGCACCAGCTTGCGCATGCCGCGCCGGTTGACGATGAGGAAGCGCGCGCTGAGCGGGCTGGACCAGGCGATCCGGGCCGAGGTCTCGCGCCCGTCCTCTTCGACCAGCCGCAGGTTCTGGCCCACGCGCAGCCGGCGGATCTTCGCGACCAGTGCCGGATCGGCGTCGGCACTCGCGCCCGGCCGCAGGCCGCCCCACTGCACGGCGTCGTTGACCTCGGGGGTCGCGTCCTCGACGGCCAGCGGGTGCAGCTGCCGCGCCTGGTCCGGGAAGGCCAGCGCGGACACGATCCGCGCCAGCGAATCGCGGGCGGCGGAGGCGTCCAGGCCGCAGCTGGCGTAGCAGCGGCCCAGCGGCCCCTGCAGTTCGAGGATCTTGTCGGCGACCTTGCCGCCCTCGCAGCGCGAGGCGTCGAGGTCGGCCTGGATCAGGCCGTCGCCGATCGACAGCGCGGACAGATACTGCGCCGAGCTCGGCCCTTCGCGCAGCCAGGTCTGGACGAGGTGGTGCCGCCAGTGCCCGGTCAGGAATTCGGCGATGCCCTCGGTCAGCGCATGCTGGCTCATCTTGGTCGCCAGCAGTTCGTCCACCGTGCGGCGGGCGTGCTGCAGGCGCTCGCGGCCGCCGACCGCCTCGCTCGCGCGCTGCTCGGCGACCTCGCGCATCTTGCGCTGCTGGTCGAGGTGCTCGCGCAGTTCGGCGGCGGCCAGCTCGAAGATCGTCTTGTCGTCGCGGAACTCCTCGACGACCTTGTCCACGGCCAGCTCGGCATGGGTCAGCGTCTGCTGGTCCTGCGGGGTCTCGCCGCTGTTGCCGTCGCAGGCCTCGCTCAGCGCCTCGAGCAGGCGGCGGCCGGGATGGCCGCGCTGGTCGAACAGGCCGTCGTCGCTCAGCGCGAGCTTGAGGTAGGGCGGCACCAGCCGGCCGTACATCGCGCGCGACCGCGGCATCGGCGCGTAGCCGCGGGCCAGGGTCTGCAGCATGATGCCAACGAGGTCGATCGCGTCCTCGTCGACTTCGTTGAAGCGGGTCTGGGTCGGATCCAGCCCCATCTGCCGCGAGCCGGTGACGATCTGGTCGCGGATCACCGCCGACAGCGGGCGGTCGGCCTCGTCGGTCAGCGCGCGGACGTAGGGTTCCGGGTCGTCGCCCTGGAGCATGTCGGCGATGCCCATCAGCTCCTGCGGGGCCAGCATGCGCACGCCGTTGAACCACTGGCCGCCGGCGGACGCGTCGCGCCCCATCGTCGGCGCATGGCCACCGCCGTCCACCGCTCCACCCGGATGGCCGGCACCGAATCCGCCGCCACCGTGGCCGCCCTGGGTCGGGAAGGACGACACCGAGCCGCCGCCCGCGGCGCCCGGCGCGGGCACCGGCCCACCGCCGCGACGCAGCACCGCCTGTCGCCAGGCGCGCAATTGCTGGTGCACGCTCTCGCGGTAGCGCAGCGGGCGCTGGTCGCCGTCCGACAGCCTGCCGCCGGCGCCGGGCGGCAGCGGAGAGGCTTCCTGCGGGGACCCGGCGTAGGGTGCGGCCGGCGCGCGGCCCTCGACCAGCCCGCCGTCGGGCGTCCAGCCCCCGGCCTGCGGCGGCAGCGGCGCGTTGCCGGCTTCCTCGCGGGACGAGAACCCATGCTGCAGCTGGGCGTTGATCTTGGTGTAGAGCTCGTCGAGCGCCTTCGACAGCCGCTTCTCGAGCTGCAGGAACACCAGCCGGCGCAGCTCGGGGGTGAGATCGTCCTCGCCGAACAGCTTCACGAACGCCTGCACCGGCACTTCCGGGCGCAGCGGATTGGTCGCCGGCCCCTGCCGCGGCAGGCCCAGCGGCGTCGCCAGCGCATCGAGGCGCTCATGCAGCGTGTGCAGCGGATGCATCAGCTGGTATTCGAGCAGCTCGACGATCTGCTGCCCGGAGAGATGGATCTCGAGCTGGGCCTCGGACATCAGGCTCAGGCTCTTGTTGTCGACCGCGCGCGGGCGCGGGTTGCGCCACTGGTCGAACGCGGTCTCCAGCGCCTCGCGGTAGCGGCTGGCCAGCTCCAGCGCGCGCTGGCTGAGCAGGCGGATGGCGAGCCGGTCGTCGTAGATCGCGCGGCTGTCCGGGCTGGCGATCGACGCGAGCCGGACCTGTTCCTCGATGTCGCCCCAGAAGCCCGCGAGAATGCCGGACAGCGCGGTCACCGCATCGCGGCGGACCGATTCGAAGACTTTCTCTGCGCTGGGGCGGCTCAGCGGGCCGTGCCCGCCGGCATACCGGCTGTTGTCGTCCATACGGGTCGTTTCGGCGGAGCTTTCGGGGGAGAATGGGAGCCGCGAATCCAGACTACAACGATCCCCGAAAGGGGTGGGCGGCTTCTGTGACTTCCTCCTCAGATCATCCCTTCCCGATGTTGCAACTGCTTGATGCCCGACGGTCGGTCCCGAGCCGCCAGCTCGGGGCGCCCGGCCCGGACGAGGCCACCCTGCTGCGCCTGCTGCGCTCGGCGTTGCGCGTGCCCGACCACGGCAAGCGCGTGCCGTTCCGCTTCCTGCGCATCGCCGGCGACGCCCGCCTCGCGCTCGGCGAGCGCCTGGCGGCGCGCAGCCGCGCCCGCGACCCCGGTGCCGCCGAGGCCGCGATCGAGAAGGACCGTCTGCGGTTCTCGTTCGCGCCGGTGATCGTCACCGTCATCGCCCGCCTCGGCCCGGACGAGAAG
>JAEWNA010000051.1 GCA_023392975.1 Pseudomonadota bacterium
TGATCTACACCATCCAGATTCCGCAGGCCCACCTTCTGGCGATCCTCCAGCTGCTGGAGCAGGTGCCGGCGCCGATGGTCCAGACGCGGCCGATCTTCGACAACCTGAGGGCGCAGCTAGACCAGCAGGATCAGGCCAACGCGATCCCGCTTCCAGGCGGTTGACGGCCTGAATATTGGACAGCGGCGGAAGTATTGGACGCCGCCGCTGTCTGAACCCGCGCAAGTCATTGAAAGATGGCGCCCGAAGTTGGACTCGAACCAACGACCCCCTGATTAACAGTCAAGTGCTCTAACCGGCTGAGCTATTCGGGCGGGGCGCCTATCGTAATGGCCTTGTCCGGCGCGATCAAGCGCCGGGTCGCGACTGCGGTCACAGGCCTGCGGCGCAGGTCGCGGCGGCGGCCCGGGTGGGCCGGTCCGCGCGCAGGCGCCCGCCGTTGGACAGGATCAGCGCCAGCGCGTCGTCCGGGCCGCGTCGGTCGCAGAGTGTGAAGGTGATGTTCGAGCCGGCGTTGCTGCCGTAGGGCTGGTAGACGATCCGCGGCCGGCCGCCGCTGCCGATGAGGCGGACGCCGCGGGGCAGGGCGGAGGCCCGGTCGATCACGGTCTCGGTAGCGCCGTGCAGGCGGTCGCCGTCCGCATCGACGAAGGCGATCCAGCCGCGACTCCAGTCGCTGCCGCCGATGCACTGGTCGCCGGTGGCCGGGCAGACCACGACTTCCCGGCCGATCACGGTGGCATTGCGCAGGGCGTTGAACAGGGTCGCGGTGATCGCGGTCCGGGTCGCTCCGGCGCGCACGCGGGCGACCGCGTTCGTCCAAGCCGGGACGGCCAGTCCGAAGACCAGGCCGGCGACCAGCAGGCCGAGGAGCAGGTCGAGCAGGGTGAAACCGGCGTCGGAACGCCGGGGGACGGCGGGCAGGCGGGACATGGCGGGCTCCGGGTGTGAACGTGCGTTCAGTCTCGGCGCCGAGCGGGCCGGGCGGCATCGGCCATGGCCCCGGGCAGGGGTAGGAAAACGCCGCTGTCGTCGCCACGACTGGCTAGACTGTCCCGTTCGCCTTCCCCATGCCGCCGATGAACGACCGCACGCCCGTCGATGCCGATTTCCAGCTCGTGGCGCCCTACGAACCCGCCGGCGACCAGCCGCAGGCCATCGCCCGGCTGATCGATGGCTTCGAGAGCGGGCTGGCGCGGCAGACGCTGCTCGGCGTCACCGGCTCGGGCAAGACCTACACCATCGCCAACGTCATCCAGGCGGTGCGCAAGCCGACCCTCGTCATGGCGCACAACAAGACCCTGGCAGCGCAGCTGTACGGCGAGTTCAAGGCGTTCTTCCCACACAACGCGGTCGAGTACTTCGTCAGCTACTACGACTACTACCAGCCCGAGGCCTACGTGCCGTCGAGCGACACGTACATCGAGAAGGACAGCTCGGTGAACGAGCACATCGAGCAGATGCGGCTGTCGGCGACCAAGGCGCTGCTGGAGCGCCGCGACGCGATCATCGTCTGCACGGTGTCGGCGATCTACGGCCTCGGCGATCCGAACGAATACTTCCGGATGGTGCTGCACATGGTCCGCGGCGAGCGCATCGACCAGCGCGAGCTGATCCGCCGCCTCACCGAGATGCAGTACACCCGCAACGACACCGAACTGCGGCGCGGCACCTATCGCGTCCGCGGCGAGGTCATCGACGTGCACCCGGCCGAATCCGACGGCGAGGCACTGCGGATCGAGCTGTTCGACGGCGAGATCGAGCAGTTGACCCTGTTCGATCCGCTGACCGGCGAGAGCGTGCGCAAGCTCCAGCGTTACACCATCTACCCGAAGTCGCATTACGTGACGACGCGCCGGACGGTGTTGGACGCGATCGAGGCGATCAAGGCCGAACTGCCGCCGCGACTGGAGCAGTTCTATGCGCAGAACAAGCTGGTCGAGGCGCAGCGACTGGCGCAGCGGACGCAGTTCGATCTGGAAATGATGGCCGAGGTCGGCTTCTGCACCGGCATCGAGAACTACTCGCGGCATCTCACCGGGCGCATGCCGGGCGAAGCGCCGCCGTGCCTGTTCGACTACCTGCCGCCGGACGCGCTGCTGGTGGTCGACGAATCGCACGTCACCGTCCCGCAGATCGGCGCGATGTACAAGGGCGACCGTTCGCGCAAGGAGACGCTGGTGGAGTTCGGTTTCCGGCTGCCGTCCGCGCTCGACAACCGGCCGTTGCGGTTCGAGGAGTGGGAGGGCCGCGCGCCGCGCACGATCTTCGTCTCGGCCACCCCGGGCAAGTACGAGCTGGAGAAGTCGGAAGGGCAGGTCATCGAGCTGGTGGTGCGGCCGACCGGCCTGGTCGATCCGGAAGTCGAGATCCGGCCGGTCGGCACGCAGGTCGACGACCTGCTCGGCGAGATCCACGAACGCGTCGCGATGGGCGACCGCGTGCTGGTCACCACGCTGACCAAGCGCATGGCCGAGAACCTCACCGAATACCTCGGCGAACACGGGGTGAAGGTGCGTTACCTGCATTCCGACATCGAGACCGTGGAGCGGGTGGAGATCATCCGCGACCTGCGGCTGGGCGTGTTCGACGCGCTGGTCGGCATCAACCTGCTGCGCGAAGGCCTGGACATGCCCGAGGTGTCGCTGGTCGCGATCCTCGACGCCGACAAGGAAGGCTTCCTGCGTTCCGCCGGCTCGCTGATCCAGACCATCGGCCGCGCCGCGCGCAACGTGCGCGGCAAGGCGATCCTGTATGCCGACACCGTCACCCGGTCGATGCGGGCGGCGCTGGACGAGACCGCGAGGCGCCGCGAGAAGCAGCTGGAATACAACGCCGAGCACGGCATCGTCCCGACTTCGATCGTGCGCCAGATCATGGACGTGATGGAAGGCGCGCGCAGCGAGCCGGCGCCGGGCGACAGGAAGGGGCGCGGTCGCGGTGCGCGCGTGGCCGAGCCCGCCGAGGACTACGCCGCCCTGCCGCCGGAGCGCATCGCCGCGCGGATCGCGGCGCTGGAGCAGCAGATGTACCAGCACGCCCGCGACCTCGAGTTCGAGGACGCGGCGCGCGTGCGCGACGAAATCCGCCGGCTCAAGGAGGCCGCGCTCGGATGAACGCCGTCGCCGCCGGCGCGCGCTTTCCGCGGCTGCGCTGGTTCGGCATCGTCTGGCTGCTGGTCTACCTGCCGGTGTACGCCTCGGCCTACGGCCTGCGCAACTTCCTGTTCCTGTGCAACATCGGCGTGGTCCTGACCGCGGTCGCGCTGATCGTCCGCAGCCGCCTGCTGATCGCCAGCCAGGCGGTGGCCGCACCGGTGATCGCAGTGGCCTGGGCGCTGGACGCCGGCTGGAAGCTGGCGACCGGTGATTTCCTGTACGGCGGGACCGCGTACATGTGGGATCCCGCCTTCCCGCTGGCCGCGCGGGTGCTGTCGCTGTACCACCTGGGCTGGCCGCTGCTGCTGTGGGCGCTGCTGCGTCGCATCGGCTACGACCCGCGCGGCTGGCCATTGCAGGCCGGCATCGCGGGTGTCGCCCTGGTCGCCGGACGCGTGCTGGCACCCGCGGCGGAGAACATCAACTTCGCGTGGACAGACCCCTTCCTCGGCCGGCAGTTCGGGCCGGCGCCGATGCACCTGCTGGTCTGCTGGGGGCTGCTGTCGACCGTGGCCTACGGGCCGACCCATGCGGCGTTGCGGCGGCTGTTTCCCGCCTCGCGACCGCCCGCAGACGGGTGAAGCGGCACCGGTTCCTTCCCGTCGGGACTGGTGTTACCATATGCGCCCTTTCGGGCCGGCGGACGACCTCCGACGTGACCTCGATGGGCGGTTAGCTCAGCGGTAGAGCACTACCTTGACATGGTAGGGGTCACAGGTTCGAACCCTGTACCGCCCACCAACCTCGAACGGTTGAATGTCCGAACGGCTGGCGCCTTGGCGCCGGCCGTTTTCGTTTCCGGTGCGGTCCGGTTCCGATGCGCCTTCGCCCAACCCCGGTCACGCGCGTCGATCCGCGCCGGACCGGGCGTCGATCACTCCGCCTGGCCGCCCAGCGCCTTGTACAGGGTCACGCGGTTGCTGGCTTCGATCAGGCGCAGACCGATGAGGCCCTGTTGCGCGGTGTAGAGCGAGCGCTGGGCGTCGAGCACGTCGAGGTAGCTGTCCACGCCGTTGCGGTAGCGCGTGTCGGCGAGGGCGTAGGCGCGTGCCGTGGTGTCGACCAGCGCCTGCTGCGCCGCGAGTCGCTCCTGGAGGCCGGTGCGTACCGCGAGGGCGTCGGCGACTTCGCGAAACGCGGTCTGGATGGCCTTCTCGTAGGTGGCCACCGCGATGTCGCGCTGGGCTTCCGACACCTTCAGCGAGGCGCGCAGGCTGCCGGCATTGAAGATCGGCAGGCTGATCCGCGGCGCGAACGACCACAGGCGCTTGCCGCCGCCGAACAGGTCGGACAGCTGGTCGCTGCCGCGGCCGG
This sequence comes from Pseudomonadota bacterium, assembly GCA_023392975.1. Lineage (GTDB taxonomy): Bacteria > Pseudomonadota > Gammaproteobacteria > Xanthomonadales > Xanthomonadaceae > Lysobacter_I. The sequence goes on from JAEWNA010000051.1 coordinate 4,473, forward strand.
CCGAACCGGTTAGCGTGATCGTCGGGAAGAACGCCGCACGGGCTGCACCGATGTCGGCATTGGCCGATTTCAGGCTGTGTTCGGCCGAGAGCACGTCGGGCCGATCGAGCAGCAGCGACGAATCGAGCCCGGCCGGGATCTCCGCCAGCGCCACCGGCGTGTCGGTGCCTTCGGCCGGCAGCAGGGCTTCGGGCACGGTCGTGCCCACGATCAGTTCGAGCGCGTTGCGGTCCTGTTCGACCTGGGTCGCATAGGTCGCTACATCGATGCGCGCGCTTTCGACGCTGGTGCGGGCCTGCGCCAGGTCGAGTCCCGACACGATGCCTTGCGCATGGCGTGCCTCGCTGCGCTTGAGCGACGCCTGCTGGCTTTCCAGCGTCTTCCTCGCCAGCGCCAGCCGTTCGATGTCGGCGGCGAGCGTCAGCCAGTCGCCGGCGGTTTCCGCGACCAGGCTCAGTCGCGTGCTGCGCTGCGCTTCCTCGGTGGCGAAATAGGCTTCCAGTGCTTCCCGCTTGAGGCTGCGGACGCGCCCGAACAGGTCGAGTTCGTAACCGCTGAAGCCGACCGTCGCGGTGTACTGGCGGCTGATCGCGAAATCGCCGGTGCCCGCGTCCGCGCCGTTCACCGTCTGGCTGCCGTCGATCGCGACCGACGGCAACTGTGCGGCACGCTGGATGCGGTACTGCGCCCGTGCCTTCTCGATGTTCGACACGGCGACGCGCAGGTCGCGATTGTTCTCCAGCGCGAGTGCAATGACCTGCTGCAGGCGCGGATCGCGGAAGAACGCCTCCCATGCGATCTGCGAAACCGCCGGGGTGTCGGCCGTGCCGTTTGTGGCCTGCGCCGCAGCCTCGCCCTGACGCCATTCCGACGGTACCGGCGCCTCAGGGCGTTCGTAATGCGGGGCCAGGCTGGCGCACCCGGACAGCAGGGCGATCGCCGTGGCGGCCGCGAGGACGTGTAGCCGGATCATGCCTGCACCTCCGGTGGGTTGGCCGCTTCCGGTGCCGTGGCCGCCTGCACGCGCTTGCCGGGGAACAGCGAACGGACGATGACGTAGAACAGCGGCACGAAGAAGATGCCGAAGATCGTCGAGAACAGCGTGCCGCCGAACACGCCCGTGCCGAGCGAATGACGGCCACCTGAGCCCGCGCCGCTGCTGAGCACCATCGGCAGTACGCCGAGCAGGAAGGCGAGCGAGGTCATCAGGATCGGGCGCAGGCGCATGCGGGTGGCGTGCAGGACGGCATCGACCAGCGACTGCCCCTTTTCCTCGAGTTCCTTCGCGAACTCCACGATCAGGATGCCGTTCTTCGCCGCCAGACCCATGGTCGCGAGCAGGCCGACCTGGAAGTAGATGTCGTTCGACAAACCGCGCAGCCACGTCGCGAGCAGCGCGCCGAGGATGCCCACCGGCACCGCCAGCATCACCGACACCGGCACCGACCAGCTTTCGTACAGCGCTGCCAGGCACAGGAACACGAATACCAGCGACACCGTATAGAGGATCCACGTCTGCGTGCCCGCGGCTTGTTCCTGATACGACATGCCGGACCACGCATAGCCGACGCCGTTGGGCAGTTGCTTGACGAGGTCGGCGACGGCCTTCATCGCTTCGCCGGAACTCACGCCGCTGCCCGCATTGCCGGTGATTTCCATCGACTCCGAGCCGTTGAAGCGGTTGAGTACCTGTGGTGCGTAGGCCCATTGGCTGCTGGAAAAGGCGGAGTAGGGCACCATCTCGCCCGCGCTGTTGCGCACGTACCAGCGGCCGATGTCCTGCGGCGACATGCGCGCGGAGGCCTCGCCCTGCAGGTACACGCGCTTCACGCGATTGTTGTTGAGGAAATCGTTGACGTAGCTGCCGCCCATCACCGTGGACAGGGTGCTGTTGACGTCCGACATCGACAGTCCGAGCGCGCCGGCTTTCTCGTCGTCCAGATCGACCCTGAAGGTGGGGGCATCGTCCAGGCCGTTGAAGCGCACGGCGTTCATGCGGCTGTCCTGGTTCGCGAGCCGCAGCAGTTCGCCACGCGATTCCACCAGCGCGTCGTGGCCGCGCCCGGCGAGGTCCTGCAACTGCAGGGTGAAGCCGGAGTTCGTGCCCAGCGTGCTGATCGCCGGCGGCACCATGGCGAACACCTGCGCATCGCGCATCATCCCCATCATGGCGCCGGTGATGCGTCCGGCGATCTCCTGCGCGGAGGCGTCGCGTTCGCTCCAGTCCTTCAGGCGCACGAAGCCCATGCCCGAGTTCTGGCTGCTGCCCGCGAAGCTGAAGCCGGCGACAGTGAACACGCCCGCCACTTCCGGCTGCTTGCGGATGAACTCGGCGGCCTGGTCCATCGACTGCAGGGTGCGTTGCTGGGTCGCACCCGGCGGTGTGGTGAACATCACCATCATCATGCCCTGGTCTTCATCGGGCAGGAACGACGACGGCAGCCGCCAGAACAGCAGGCCCATCACCGCGAGCGCGACGACGTAGGTCAGCGCGCCGAGGCGGCGATGGTCGACGACGCGCGCCACGCCGTGGCGATAGCGCTCCGCGCCGCAGTCGAAGCGATCGTTGAACCAGGCGAAGAAGCGACCCAGCGGGCCGCGCGGCGAGGCGTGGCCGCCCTTTTCGATCGGCTCGAGCAGCGTGCCGCACAGCGCCGGGCTCAACGTCAGCGCCACGAGCAGTGACAGGATCATTGCCGCGGCGATGGTGACGGAGAACTGGCGGTAGATCTCGCCCGTCGCGCCGCCGAAGAACGCCATCGGTACGAATACCGCGGTCAGGACGAGCGCGATGCCGACCAATGCGCCGGAGATCTGGCCCATCGACTTGCGCGTCGCTTCCTTCGGTGACAGCCCTTCCTCCGACATCAGGCGCTCGACGTTCTCGACCACGACGATCGCGTCGTCCACCAGCAGGCCGATCGCCAGCACCATCGCGAACATGGTGAGCGTGTTGATCGAATAGCCCAGCACCGACAGCACGCCGAAGGTGCCCATCAGCACCACCGGCACGGCGATCACCGGGATCAGCGTCGCGCGCCAGTTCTGCAGGAACAGGTACATCACCAGCACGACGAGCAGGATCGCCTCGACCAGCGTCTTCACCACTTCCTCGATCGACAGGCGCACGAACGGCGTGGTGTCGTAGGCGATGGTGTAGGTCAGGCCCTTGGGGAAATACGGCTGGAGTTCGGCCAGCTTTGCCTTGACCGCAGCCGCGGCATCCAGTGCGTTAGCGCCGGTCGCGAGCTGCAGGCCCATGCCGGCGGCCGGCTTGCCGTCGTATTTCGACACCGAGTTGTAGGTGCGCGCCCCCAGTTCCACCTTGGCGACATCGCGCAGGTGCACGGACGCGCCGCTGGCATCAGAGCGCAGCACGATCGCCTCGAACTGTTCGGGCGTCCTCAGCTTGCTGCGCGAGGTGATCGTCGCGTTGAGCTGCTGGCCGTCGGTCGCGGGCAGGCCGCCGAGCGCACCGGAGGACACGTCCGCGTTCTGCGCCGAGATCGCGCCGGCCACGTCGGACGGCATCAACCGGTAGTTGGCCAGCTTCTCCGGGTCCAGCCAGACCCGCATCGCGTAGTCCGAGCCGAAGACGTTGACGTTGCCGACGCCATCGAGCCGACTGATCGGGTCCTGCAGGTTGGACACCATGTAGTCGGCGATGTCGGTGCCGCTCATGCTGCCGTCCTCGGACATGAAGGCCAGCACCATGAACATGCTGCCGGCGCCGGCCTTGCGCACGGTCACGCCGTTGGCCTGCACGGCCTGCGGCAGCATGGATTCGGCCTGCGCCACCTTGTTCTGCACCTGCACCTGCGCGGTGTCCGGGTCGGTGCCAGAATCGAAGGTGAGGGTCAGCGACGCGCTGCCGGCCGAGCTGCTGCTCGACGACATGTACAGCAGATGGTCGAGACCGGTCATCTGCTGCTCGATGATCTGGGTCACCGAGTTCTGGACGGTTTCCGCCGAGGCGCCCGGATAGTTGGCGTTGACCGAGACGGCGGGCGGGGCGATGTCCGGATACTGCTCGAGCGGCAGCGTCACCACGGAGACGATGCCGGCGAGGGTGATCATGATCGCGATCACCCAGGCAAAAATCGGTCGATCGATGAAGAAGCGGGCCATGGCGACTCCTCAGCGCGACTTCGCGGCCGCGCCGGGGGCGGCGCCCGCCGGTGGCGCGGAGATCGCGGGCTTGGACGGGTCGACTTCGACTGCCTTCACCGTGGCGCCGGCACGGGCCTTCTGCGTGCCCTGCACGATCACGCGATCGCCGGCCTTCAATCCGGAGACGACGGTCCAGCGATCCTTCACCGCATCGCCGACCTGGATCGTCCGCTGCTCCACCTTGCTGCCGGCACCGACCAGCAACA
>JAEWNA010000062.1 GCA_023392975.1 Pseudomonadota bacterium
GCCGGACACCGACTTCGCCGTCGTCGCGCGCGACGTCGACGTGTTCGCGCGGGTCCGTCCCGACGACAAGCTGCGCCTGGTCCAGGCATTGAAGGCCGACGGCGCGGTGGTCGCGATGACCGGCGACGGCGTCAACGACGCTCCCGCGCTGGCCGCCGCGCACGTCGGCGTGGCGATGGGCGGGCGCGGCACCGATGTCGCCCGCGAGGCCGCATCGATCGTGCTGCTCGACGACGATTTCGCTTCGATCGTCGCCGCGGTGCGCATGGGTCGCAGTCTCCACGACAATCTGCGTCGCGCCGTGCGCTACATCATCGCGGTGCACGTGCCGATCACCGGCCTGGCCCTGCTGCCGCTGGTGCTGGACGTGCCGCTGATCCTGCTGCCGCTGCACGTGGTGTTCCTGGAGATGATCGTCGACCCGGCCTGCGCCTTCGTGTTCGAGCGGGAACCGGCCGACGCCGACGTCATGCGCCGCCCGCCGCGGGCCGTGGATGCGCACCTGATCGACGCCGGCGTGCTGTTCGGCAGCCTCGCCCGCGGCCTGCTCGCGTTTCTCGCGGTGATCGCGGTGCACGCCGCGGCGGGGCGCGCGGAACTGCCGGTGGCGATGCAGGGCGCGCTGACCTTCGCTGCGCTGGTGGCGGCGAACCTCGGCCTCATCGTCGTGCATCGCGGGCGCCGCCCGTGGCGCGAGCGGCTGCGTCGTCCCAACCCGGCGTTCGCCTGGGTGGCGGGCCTCACGCTCGCCCTGCTCGCCGTCGTGATCCTGCTGCCGGGACCTGCGGCCTGGTTCCGGTTCATGCCGCCGTCGTCCGCGGGGCTGGCCGCGGCGGTGCTGCTGCCATGGATCGTCCTGGCCGGCGTCGAGGGGGTGATCCGCCGCCTGGCCTCCGGCACGCGTCGCGCCGACGGCTGACGCGTCCGCTCATTTCCGCGGCAGCAACCCCGCGTCGGCCAGCAGCGCCTTGCCCAGCGCGATCCGCTTCGCGCGATCGTCCGGCGTCTTCGGCGTGGCGCCGAGGGCGAAGCTCGCGTTGCCACGTGGCCCTTCCACCCAGCCGATCCACCACGCGTTGCCGCTGCGGTCGTCGGCGACGTGGGTGCCGGTCTTGCCGTAGACGCGCATCCCGCCGTCGTCGCCGTCGCGCATCGCCGCCTTCACCGCCACGATCGTCTTCGCCGAGAACGGCAGGTCGCCGCGGCGCAGGCGGTCGACGAACGCGAGTTGCTGGCGTGCGGTGATGCGCAGCACGCCGTCGTGCCAGGCGTCCGGCGCGGATTGGCCGATGCGGCCGTTGCCGTAACCGACCTTGTGCACCCAGTCCGCGAGTCGTTCGCGACCTATGCGCGCAGCGACCGTGCGGAAGTACGCCTCGCTGGAGGCCTGCATCGCCTCGCGCAGGGCCATGTCCTTCTGCCATTGCGGAAAGTCCGGGTAGCGGCGGCCGTCCCACGGCACGACTTCGTCGGCGCCCTTCAGCGCGCCGGTCTCCAGCGCCACCAGCGCCAGCAGCACCTTGAACGTCGAGGCCGGGCGCAGCGGCACGTCGGCGAGCGCAGCGCCGTGCACGACCTGCGGCGCTTCGCCGTCGCGCTGCAGCAGGAACGTGCCGGGGTGACCGTAGGCGGCGAAACGCGCGTCTGCCGCGGTCGGTCTCATGGCGGACGAAGGCGCTGCCGGCGTCGCCGCGGACGAACACTGCGCGACGAACGCGAGCAGCGCTGCGGCGAATCGGAAGGCGAAGCGAGCGGATGTCGGCACGGGGCGGCTCCTGCGGAAGTGAGCCCGCAGTGTGCTGCGCGATCGCCGATGCACCGAGCGATGCGCGCGTCACCCGCGTCACGTGGTTCGCATGACTCGCGGGAGCGTCATCCGCACTGCCACGCGATGCCGCGATTGATCGCGTAACCGCCGACGACGAGGTAGACGAACAGCAGCGCCGCCAGCGCCAGCGGTTTCGCGCCCGCCTGGCGCACCGCACCCAGATGCGTGCGCAGGCCGAGCGCCGCCATCGCGAGCGTCAGCAAGGCGGTGTCCAGCCGCACCAGCGCGTCCACCGACCACGCCGGCAGGATCCCCAGCGAATGCACGCCGCTGACCGCGACGAAGGCGACTGCGAACCACGGGATCGCGAGCCGCGGCGCGCGATCGGGCGACGCGCGGTTCCCGCGCAGCATCGCCGAGAGCGCTAGCAGGAACGGCGCGAGCAGCATCACCCGCATCATCTTCTCGATCACCGCGGTCGCGGCGGCGGTGTCGCCCACGCCGCGACCGGCCACCACGACCTGCGCCACCTCGTGGACGGTCGAGCCGACATAGACGCCGTAGGCATGCTCGGACAGGCCGAGATGCGGGTACAGCCACGGGTACGCGAACATCGAGAGCGTGCCGAACACCACCACCGTGGCGACCGCGACCGACACCTTGTGCGCCGGCGCGCGCACGACCGGCTCGGTGGCGATCACCGCCGCCGCGCCGCAGATCGCGCTGCCGGCGCCGATCAGCATCGCCGTCTGGCGGTCCAGCCCCAGCAGCCGCGTGCCCAGCGCCACCGCCAGCGGGAAGACGGTGGCGACCATCAGCGCGTCGATCGCGGCGCCGGCCCAGCCCACGTCGGCGATCTGCTGGAACGCGATGCGGACGCCGTACAGCACGATCCCGGCGCGCAGCAACGTGCCCTTCGAGAAGTCGATGCCGGAGGCGACGCGATCGGCGATCGCGGGCAGCACGGTGTTGCCGACGACGATGCCGAGCAGGATCGCCAGGGTCAGCGCGCCCAGCCCCCAGCGCTGCGTCCACGGCAGCAGGGAGGCGGCGAGGGCTGCGCCGGCCACGGCGCCGGTCAGCGCCAGCCCGCGCCACCACGACGGATCGCCCGGGAAACGCGGACCGGAATTCGAGCGAATGCGGAAGGTCGACGACATCGCGGAAGCCTCGCGGCGCCGGACGGACCGGCCAGGACGCCGATGCTCGGCCCGCACGAACCATGCGTCCAATACAATGAATTCAGGAAACGATGAGGCCAGGTTATGCGTCTGAATCTGCACCTGCTGCGGGTGTTCTTCGAAGTCGCCGAGCGCCGCAGCTTCTCGCGGGCCGCGGAAGCGCTGCACATCAGCCAGCCGGCGGTGTCGAAGGCGGTGCGCGAACTGGAGCGCCTGGTCGACCTGCCGCTGATCGAACGCGGGCCACGCGGCACCAAGGGCGCGCGGCTGACCGACAGCGGCATGGCGCTGGCCGAACACGCGCGCGGCATCTTCGCGCTCGAACGCGCCGCGCTCGACGACGTGCGTGCGCGGCGCTCGCGACAGCGCGGCCGGTTGACCCTCGGCGCCAGCACCACGATCGCCGGCTACTGGCTGCCCCCGCCGCTGGCGGCGCTGGCGAAGCGGCATCCCGATGCCGACCTGCGCGTGGTGGTGTCGAACACGGAAACCGTCGCCGCCGCGCTGATCGACTGCGCGGTGGACCTGGCCCTGGTCGAGGGCGCCGTCGACGATCCGCGCATCGTCTCGACGGTCTGGCGCGACGACCCGCTGCGGATCGTGGTGCCGTCGGGCGTCGCGGCGACGCGACGCCGTACCGCGACGACGACGGCGCTGGATGCGGCGACCTGGCTGATGCGCGAACCCGGTTCGGGCACGCGCATGGCGGCCGAAACGATGCTGCGGGCGCTCGACATCGTGCCGGCGCGCACCGTCGAACTCGGCAGCAACGAGGCGATCGCGCGCGCGGTCGCCGCTGGCCTGGGCGTCGCGATCCTGCCCGAGTGCGTGGTGCGCGACCTGCTGCGGCTCGGCGAGGTCGCCTGCCTGCGTCACGCCGGCACCGAGCGCGCGCGTCCGCTGTTCCTGCTGCAGCTGCGCGAGCGGCCGATGTCGCCGCTGGCGACCGCGTTCGTGGAAACGCTGGCACAACCCGCGAAGCCGCGCAGTCCGCCGCGCCGCCGGGCGCGTCACTGATGTCACCGCCGTCACCGCGATGGACCGCCCGTGCCAGACTGTGGGCATGACCACGACGCCACGGAAGCGCGCACCGGCGAAAGCGGCGGCCGCGCGCGAGATCGAGATCGAACTGGGCACGCCGGCGCGGGTGCAGGGCGAACCGGCGCGGCACCAGTCGCTGTGGCTGCTGCTGCGGCTGTGGCTGGCGGCGCAGACCGGCGAAGGCTGGGTGCGCGAGGCGCAGGTGCGCGAGCGGTTTCCCAACGCGCGCAACCTGCGGATGATCGTCAGCCGCGCCTACACCGACTTCGCGCGCTGGGGCCTGCGCGTGGGCTGGGGCACCGACCGCACCCGTGCGCCCGACCTGCTGCCGCTGGCCGGACGCAATCGCGGCCCGTACTGGCTGGCCG
>JAEWNA010000093.1 GCA_023392975.1 Pseudomonadota bacterium
CTGCGGCTGTGGTCGGTGCGCACCCTCGCCCGGTTCTTCACGATCCAGGTCGCGATCCGCGACGGCCACCGGCTGATCCGCACCGGCCCGTACCGCCTGCTGCGGCACCCGTCGTACACCGGTTCGCTGGCGACCTTCGCGGGCTTCGGGCTGGCGCTGGGCGACGGCGCCGCACTGCTGGCGGCGACGCTGCCGGTGACCCTGGCCTTCCTGCAGCGCATCCGGGTCGAGGAGCGGGTGCTGGCCAACGCCTTCCCGGCCGAGTACCCCGACTACGCCCGGGCGACCTGGCGGCTGCTGCCGTTCCTCTGGTGAGGGCCGCTTACAATCGCGGCATGAAGACCATCCTGATCACCGGCGGCACCTCCGGCTTCGGCCGCGCGGCCGTCGAACGCTTCCATGGCGCCGGCTGGCGCGTCGTCACCACCGGCCGCCGCGCCGACCGCCTCGACGCCCTCGCCGATGCGCTCGGCCGCGAGCGCCTGCACACGGCCGCCTTCGACATCCGCGACGAGGCCGCGATGCGCGCCGCGCTCGACGCCCTGCCCGACGACTTCCGCGCCATCGACGTGCTGGTGAACAACGCCGGCCTCGCGCTCGGCACCGCGCCGGCGCAGCGCGCGGACCTCGCGCAGTGGAAGCAGATGATCGACACCAACGTCACTGCGCTGGCGACGCTGACCCACGCGCTGCTGCCGACGCTGATCGAGCGCCGCGGCGCGATCCTCAACGTCAGCTCGGTGGCGGCGACGTATCCCTACCCCGGCGGCAATGTCTACGGCGGCACCAAGGCCTTCGTCTCGCAGTTCTCGCTGGGCCTGCGCAGCGACCTGCACGGCACCGGCGTGCGCGTGACCAGCATCGAGCCGGGCATGGCCGAGACCGAATTCACCCTCGTCCGCACCCGCGGCGACCAGAGCGCGTCGGACACGCTGTACCGGGGCGCCGACCCGATCACCGGCGCCGACATCGCCGAAACCCTGTTCTGGATCGCCCACCTCCCGCCGCACCTCAACGTCAACCGGATCGAGGTCATGCCGGTGCGGCAGTCGTTCGCGGGGTTCCAGGTGGCGCGCCAGGAGACGTCGACATGAACCTGCTGTTCCCGGCGCTGATGGCGATCGCGATCGGCATGCTGTTGCCGCTGCAGGGATTGGTGAACGCACGCCTGGGCGGACAGATCGGCGGGCCCATCGGTGCGGCCTTCGTCTCGTTCCTGGTCGGCACCGTCCTGCTCGGCGTCTACCTGCTGCTCAGCCGCACGTCGCTGACGGCCGGCGCGCAGGCGCGATTCCCGCCCTGGATCTGGGCGGGCGGCGTGTTCGGCGCGATCTACGTGGCCTGCTTCACGCTGTTGATCCCGCGCCTGGGGTCGGCCTCGCTGATCTGCCTCGCCATCCTCGGCCAGGTCACCGCCTCGCTCCTGCTGGAGCATTTCGGCGTGCTGCAGATCGAACGCCGCGCCGACCCGACCCGCATCGCCGGCGCGATCCTGGTGATCCTCGGCGTCCTGCTGGTCGCCGCGCCCTGGCGGACACCGCCCAAACCCGTGGCGCCAGCCGCCTCGTCCGAGACGAACAGACCTTCCTGAGCGAAGGATGCGGATGCGCGGTGCGTGCCGCGCACCCGCACTGCGCCTCAGCAGGCGCAATCGCCGCGGCAGTTCGTGTACTGGTTCAGGCAGACCGAGGCCGACTGCCCCGAGGCGAGGCAGGCGTTGTATGCGGTCCTGCAGGCCAAGAAGCAGGCGCTGCAACTGCCGGTCGCCGATGTGCCGAAGGACAGGCCGCAGCCGAGCACGAAGGCCGCCGTCGCGGCCCAACGCAACCATTTCGATGTCATCGCTTCATCCTCCTGATGGCTGTGGAACGGCTCCCTTTCCGGACGCGCGGACCTCCTGTCCGCGCACCGTCGCGATGCGCGCCCGGCGCCATTGCGGCAGGCCCACCGCGACGCCGCCACCGTAGGCCGAATCTCCCGCCGGGAATCCGGGCACGATCACACTTCGGCACGCCGCAACGGCATTTTCAGCCCAGCGGCTCGTCGCTCAGGTAGGTGTACGCGGTCAGGCCGTTTTCCAGCGCGGCGTTCAGGCGGGCCGCCTCGCTCTTGCTCAGGTCGACGGCGCCGACCTTGGCCTTGTAGATGCGGCGCAGGTCGTCGAGCTTGTAGCCGACGTAGTCCAGCATCACGTCGGTGGTGTCGCCGCGTCGCTGCTGGGTGACCTTGAAGCCGTCCTCGCCGACGCGGACTTCGATCGCATCGGTGTCGCCGAACAGGTTGTGGATGTCGCCGAGGATTTCCTGGTAAGCGCCGACGAGGAAGAAGCCGATGCGGTAGCGCTCCCCCGGCCGCGGCGTGTGCAGCGGCAGCGAGGTGTCGAGGTCCTCGTTCTCGACGTAGGTGTCGATCTTGCCGTCCGAATCGCAGGTGAGGTCGGCGATCACGCCACGACGTTCGGGCCGCTCGTCGAGGCGTTCGATCGGCACGATCGGGAACACCTGGTCGATCGCCCACACGTCGGGGATCGACTCGAACAGGCTGAAATTGACGAAATACTTGTCGACGAGGCGCTCGTTGAGCTCGTCGAGCAGGTCGCGGTGGCTCTTCTCGTCGTAGGTCAGGCGCGCGCGCACCGCATGGGCGATGGCGTAGAACAGATCGTCCAGCCGCGCGCGGGCGACGAGGTCGATCTGGCCGAGTGCATAGAGGGACAGGCCTTCGCTGTGGTGGTGCTGCGCCTCGTGGAAGAGTTCGACGGCCGGCCGGCGGTCGAGTTCGTCGTGGATCTCGCGCAGGTGGCGGATCACCGCGGCCTCGTCGTCGTGGGCCGGCGGCACGCGGCCTTCCGGCGCGCGCTCCACTTCGGACACGTTGGTGACCAGCACCGCGTGGTGCGCGGTCATGGCGCGGCCGCACTCGGTGACGATGCGCGGCGGCGCGATATCGTTGGCGGCACAGGCTTCGGCCAGTGGCTGCACGATGCTGGAGGCGTACTGCCCCACGCCGTAGTTCACCGAGCAATAGCTGCGCGAACGCGTGCCTTCGTAGTCGATGCCGAGACCGCCGCCGACGTCGACGTGGCTGATCGTCGCGCCCAGCTTGGACAGCTCGACGAAATAGCGCACCGCCTCACGCATGCCGTTGGCGATGTCGCGGACGTTGCTGATCTGCGAGCCCATGTGGAAGTGCAGCAGGCCGAGGCAGTCGCTCATGCCGCTGTCGCGCAGCGATTTCCACAGGTCCAGCACCTGGCGCGGCGACAACCCGAACTTGGCCTTGTCGCCGCCGCTGTTCTGCCACTTGCCGGCGCCCAGCGACGCCAGCCGCATGCGCACGCCGAGGCCCGGCTTCACGCCGAGCGCCTTCGCCTCTTCCATCACCAGCGGCAATTCGGACGGCTTCTCGATGACGATGAAGGTCTGCATGCCGAGCTTGCGGCCGATCAGCGCCAGCCGGATGTATTCGCGGTCCTTGTAGCCGTTGCAGACGATCAACCCGCCCGGCCGCGACAGCGCCAGCACCGCCATCAGTTCGGGCTTGCTGCCGGCCTCCAGGCCGAAGCCTTCGCCCGCGTGCGAGGCCAGCGTGCCGGCAACGCCGGCATGCTGGTTGACCTTGATCGGATACACCGCGGTGTAGCCGCCGGCGTAATCCCAGTCCTGCTGCGCCTGCGCGAACGCGGCCTGCAGCCGGCCCAGGCGGTCGCCCAGGATCTGCGGGAAGCGGACGAGCAAGGGAAGTTTGGCACCGGCGGCCTGCGCGGCATCCACCACCTCGGCCAGTGCGACGGTGCCGCCTTCGGCGGCCTGCGGGCGCACGACGATGCGGCCGGCGGCGTCGACGTCGAAATACCCTTCGGCCCAGTGCGGGATCGAATAGGTCTTGCGGGCGTGGTCGATCGACCAGGCGGTCATGGGCAGCGGTCCGGTACGGCGGGGGGACGCGCATTGTAGGGTGGGCCTCGGCCCGCCGGGGGCGGCGTTCAGCAAACCCACCCCGGCCCTGCCGACCCGCTCCGGTACAATGCCGCCCCCGTCGACACCCCCGGACCACCGCGATGACCGAGACTGCCTGGCACTACGAGCGCTTCGAACCCACCGGCTCGGCCATCGGCTACCGCATCGTGCGCAAGCTGGACGAAGTGCAGTCGCCGTTCCAGAAGATCGAGATCTACGAGAGCACCGACTGGGGCAACCTCATGCTCATCGACGGCGCGATGATGCTGACCACCCGCGACAACTTCCTCTACCACGAGATGATGTCGCACCCGGCGCTGTTCACCCATGCGGCGCCGAAGCACGTCGTCATCATCGGCGGCGGCGACTGCGGCACGCTGCGCGAGGTGCTGAAGCACCCGGGCGTGGTCGAAGCCGTGCAGTGCGACATCGACGAGCAGGTGACGCGCATGGCCGAGAAGTGGTTCCCGGAGCTGTGCGACTCCAACGCCGATCCGCGCGCCTCGCTGCTGTTCGACGACGGCATCGCCTACATGGCGAACCGCGCGCCGGGCAGCGTGGACGTGATCATCGTCGATTCCACCGACCCGGTCGGCCCGGCCGAAGGCCTGTTCAACAAGGCCTTCTACGAAAGCTGTTTCCGCGCATTGAAGGACGACGGCATCCTGGTGCAGCAGTCGGAATCGCCGCTGGTGCAGCTGGACCTGATCCGCGAGATGCGCGGCGAGATGGGCAAGGCCGGCTTCCGCACCTTCGCGACCCTGCCCTTCCCGCAGCCGTGCTACCCCACCGGCTGGTGGAGCTGCACGCTCGCGCGCAAGGGCGAAGGCTTCGGTTTCCGCGAAGGCGACGCCGACGCGCGCGGCTTCGCGACGAAGTACTACAGCGCCGGCATCCACCGCGGCGCGCTGTCGACGCCGCCGTTCGTCGCCGCCGCGCTGGACGCGTAAGCTCCCCCGACCCGCCCGCAGGACTCCGCCATGCCCGACGCCGCGACCGACGCCCCGCAGACCGCCGCCGGGCGGGCGCCGCTGCCGCCGGGCTTCCTGCTGCGCCACGGCGTCATCCCGCTGGCGGTGTTCGCGATCACGATCGCCGTCATCCACTGGCTGGACGTCGACTGGTGGCTGGCGACGCACCTGTACGCGCTGGAAGGCGGCGATTGGGCGCTGCGCAAGGCATTCGTCACCGAGCGGCTGATCCACAAGGTCGGCCACGACCTCAGCATCGCGGCCTGGGTCGGCGTGCTGGTCGCGTG
>JAEWNA010000114.1 GCA_023392975.1 Pseudomonadota bacterium
CGCCGACCTCGATCCCTATTACGCCCGGGCGGTGCCCTTCTGCATGCTGCGCGGGCAGTTCGCCGACGACAACTTCAGCGGCGACTACTGGACGCAAGTCCTCGGGCTGGACGGATCGTCGATGCCGCGGATCGCCGATTTCGATCCCTGCATGTACCAGTTCATGGGGGGCACGTTCCTCAATTTCGCGACCCGCCTGTTTCCGGACGGCAAGACCATCGGCGACAGCGCCGCGGACGTCATCCTCAACGCCAGCCTGCTGGAGATCCAGGCGGGCGAGGGCAGCGTCGGGCGGCTGCGGGTCGCGAGCATGGACGATGCCACTTCGCCCGGCGTCGCCACCGAATTCTGGATCGAGGCCGATGCCTACGTGCTGGCGTGCGGCGCGGTGGCGAACGCGCAGCAGCTGCTGCTCTCGGACATCGGCAACGAGCACGACCAGGTCGGCCGGAATTTCCTCTGCCACCCGCTGTCGATGGGCGTGAACGTCGGCGTGTACGGCTTCCCCTCGGCGCCGCTGAGCGACCTGATGGCCGGCAACGACGTCGATGGCGTTTCGTGGCGCGATGCCAACGGCGTGCGCGTCACCGGCCGCTTCCAGCTGACCGCCGACGCCCTCCGCGACAATGCGATCGGCAACTGCTGGATGCGCGCCTACAGCGCCTCGGCCTATTTCGAGATGGCGCCCAATCCCGACAGCCGCATCACCCTCACCAACACGACCGACAAGGTCTTCGGGCAGCCACAGGTCCGCATCGACTGGCGCCTGGGCGCGCTCGACCAGAAGACCTACGAGCGCTCGACAGAACTGTTCGCGGCCGCGATCAAGCCTGAAGGCGGCACGTTGACCGTGCCGTCGTGGTCTTCGATCGAGCGCGCCGTCGTCGTCAACGGCCACCACATCGGCACCACGCGCATGTCCGCCGATCCGGCCCTGGGCGTGGTCGACGCCAACCTCAAGGTCCATTCGATGGACAACCTCTACGTGGCCGGCTCCTCGGTCTTCGTCACGACCGGGGTGTCCAACCCGACCTTCACGATCATCACCCTCTCGATCCGGCTGGCCGAGCACCTGGTCGCCCGGCTGGGCGGCCCGCCGACGGCCTGACCCCGCCCCGGCGCCGGCGGTGCCGGCCCCCAGGGCGCTCCGCCGACACGGCGGAGGCCTTGAAACTCTTCCCCAGCCCCCCATCTTCCGCCCGTCCCGGTTCGCCGGGCGTTCCTTTGCCGCGGTTTTGGCACTCTCGGGACGAGAGTGCTAGAATCGCCGGCCTTTCCCAGTTCAATCAACCACTTGCGAGGGTTCACATGAATCTCAAGCCGCTCTACGATCGCGTGATCGTCAAGCCGATCGAAGCCGAAGAGACCTCCATCGGCGGCATCATCATCCCCGACGCCGCGAAGGAAAAGCCGACCAAGGGCGAAGTCGTCGCCGTCGGCGAGGGCAAGTTCATCGACGCCACCGGCAGCGTGCGCGCGCCGAAGGTGAAGGTCGGCGACAAGGTGATCTACGGCCAGTACTCGGGCTCGGCGTACAAGGCCGACGGCGTCGAATACAAGATCATCAAGGAAGACGACATCCTCGCGATCGTCGGCTGATGCGCGCGGGCGAAGCGGTCGCTTCGCCAGGCCTGCGCTGACGCATCGATGTCGCAACGGTGGGCCAGGGCCCACCCTACGAACACCACATTTTTTCTGGAGTTATTTCAATGGCTGCCAAAGACATCCGTTTCGGTGAAGACGCCCGCTCGCGCATGGTGCGTGGCGTGAACGTGCTCGCCAACGCCGTGAAGGCGACCCTCGGCCCGAAGGGCCGCAACGTCGTGCTCGAGAAGAGCTTCGGCGCCCCGACGATCACCAAGGACGGCGTGTCCGTCGCGAAGGAGATCGAACTGGCCGACAAGTTCGAGAACATGGGCGCGCAGATGGTGAAGGAAGTCGCCTCCAAGACCTCCGACAACGCCGGCGACGGCACCACCACCGCGACCGTGCTGGCCCAGGCGCTGATCCGCGAGGGCATGAAGGCGGTCGCCGCCGGCATGAACCCGATGGACCTCAAGCGCGGCATCGACAAGGCGGTCACCGCCGCCGTCGCCGAGCTGAAGTCCATGAGCAAGCCGACCGCCGACGACAAGGCGATCGCCCAGGTCGGCACGATCTCGGCCAACTCCGACGAGTCGATCGGCAACATCATCGCCGACGCGATGAAGAAGGTCGGCAAGGAAGGCGTGATCACCGTTGAAGAAGGCTCGGGCCTGGACAACGAACTCGACGTCGTCGAGGGCATGCAGTTCGACCGCGGCTACCTGTCGCCGTACTTCGTCAACAACCAGCAGTCGATGGCCGCCGAACTCGACGACCCGTACATCCTGCTGCACGACAAGAAGATCTCGAACGTCCGCGACCTGCTGCCCGTCCTCGAGGGCGTGGCCAAGGCCGGCAAGCCGCTGCTGATCGTCGCGGAAGAAGTCGAGGGCGAGGCCCTGGCGACGCTGGTGGTCAACACCATCCGCGGCATCGTCAAGGTCTGCGCCGTGAAGGCCCCGGGCTTCGGCGACCGTCGCAAGGCGATGCTGGAAGACATGGCGATCCTCACCGGCGGCACCGTGATCTCCGAGGAAGTCGGCCTGTCGCTCGAGAAGGCCACGATCAAGGACCTCGGCCGCGCCAAGAAGGTGCAGGTCTCGAAGGAGAACACCACGATCATCGACGGCGCCGGCGAAGGTTCGGGCATCGAAGCCCGCATCAAGCAGATCAAGGCCCAGATCGAGGAAACCTCGTCCGACTACGACCGCGAGAAGCTGCAGGAGCGCGTCGCCAAGCTCGCCGGCGGCGTGGCCGTGATCAAGGTCGGCGCCTCGACCGAGATCGAGATGAAGGAAAAGAAGGCCCGCGTCGAAGACGCCCTGCACGCGACCCGCGCTGCGGTGGAAGAAGGCATCGTCCCGGGCGGCGGCGTCGCGCTGATCCGCGCCAAGACCGCGGTCGAAGGCCTGAAGGGCATCAACGAAGACCAGAACCACGGCATCCAGATCGCCCTGCGCGCGATGGAAGCCCCGCTGCGCGAGATCGTCACCAACGCCGGCGAAGAGCCCTCGGTCATCGTCAACAAGGTGAAGGAAGGCAAGGGCAACTACGGCTACAACGCGGCCACCGGCGAATTCGTCGACATGGTCGAGGCCGGCATCCTGGATCCGACCAAGGTCACCCGCACCGCGCTGCAGAACGCGTCCTCGATCGCCGGCCTGATGATCACGACCGAAGCGATGGTCGCCGAAGCGCCGAAGAAGGACGAGCCGGCCGCCGGTGGCATGGGCGGCGGCATGGGCGGCATGGGCGGCATGGATTTCTGATCCGTCCCACCGTTCCGCGACACGAAAAACCCCGCCGCGAGGCGGGGTTTTTCGTGCGTGGTGGCATGGGTCACATCTGCCGCGTGCGCGCAAGACGGAATCGATTTTCTGCCGTCGACATTGAACGCGAGTCTCGCAATCGATCCCGGATCGGTTGGCTCGGCTCGGGCAAGGTTGGCGGGAATCGCATGGCACTTTCCTCGCAGGGCGCGTCGGGCACAGAGAATTTTCAATAGGCGGAGCCTCTCATTCGGCGCAAAAACCGCCTGCTTTCCTGTGCATAAGATGACATTTCCGCATCACTTTCATGCCGGACCCGGCGCATGTCGTTCGCAAAGTCCCGGTGCTGCCCGAGTCGTGCAGAATGGACCGGCGGCCACCACGCCGCTCGAACGCGATGGTTTCGCGCCGCGAAAAAAATTCCGGTGTTGGGACTTTCCAATGGACAAGGAGGCTTCGAATGGAAGGGGGGAGCGGGCGTGAGCGGGAGAGGCTCGACAGGGCAAGAGCCGCGAGGAAGATGGCATCGGTCGTCGCACTCGCGGTAACGGTGGGTGGATGCGTCGTGAATCCCTACATCCGGACGCCCGCAGTGGCCCCGGTCGGTAAGCTCGATCGCCACAGTTGCAGCAATCTCGTGGTGACGACAGGCGATCATCGAGAACTCGCGACCAACAAGGCGAAGGCGTTGCTCTATGCCGAATGTGTCCGCGACGCGATGGCGAAGAAGGCTGGACGTTATGCATGGATGAACAACGGCGGGGCTGTCGTCCTGTTGAACATGGCCGGAATCGCCGGCTATAGCGGTATCCGCGGCGGCCACAACGCGCAGGTGGCGGCACTCACCACCGGAGGCGCGACCTTCTACGGGGCGCAGCAGTATCTCTATCGAAAGCCGCGCGAGGTGATCTACTGGTCTGGCGCAAATGCCCTTGGTTGCGCGATCGGCGTGACGCACCGTAGATCGCTCGTGTCGGAAGAGGCGAACGAGCTTGCATCGTTGATCGACGATGCGGCCAAGACCTCACTGGACAGCGCGGAGCGCGATGCCCGTATCGCGCTGCAGGTCGCACTGTCGACGGCCCACTGTTCGGCCACCATGCGGGCCGAAGACGATTTGCTGTCGAAACAGGCCGGCGACATTCTCTCGCCGGCAACCGGCTTGGCGCTCAAGTCACGACAGGTGGCGCTGATGCGACGCTATCAGACCTTGTCGATGGCTGATCGTTATGCGTTCGTCGATCTGGTTGCGACGACCGATGCGATCCGCGACACGATCAATCGACAGCTTGCCGCCGAACAGCCGGATCCTTCCGAACTGGCGAAGCTGGTCGCCTCGTTGAAGCTGCCGAGCCTGGAAGGAAAAGTGGTCAAATCGGGCGCAACCCAGGACAATGGCGCATCGTCCGGTTTGTCGGGGATTCCGCCAACACCGTCCACAAGCGGCAATAAGAGCAGGGCGGAGCGCGGACAGTGCTTGCGTACCGAGACGCAGCACGGCGATTTCAAGCATCGAACGACCGCACTTATCGATCAGTACAACGACCTCAATCGGAAATTGGACGAACTCGAAGCGCGTATAGGCGTTATCGAGGCGCGCGCGGGAGCGTCGCCACACAGCAACGACGCCTTGAAGTACTGCACGCTCGCAAGCACCAATCCATTGTTGCCGTTCGGTCTCGCCTTCGCCGGCGAGGGTCCGCAGATCGCCAAGCCGGGTGGGACGCTGAAGGTGGCCATTACGGGTGGCGTGCCGCCTTACGGCGTCCGCCTGGTCTCGGACGATGCATACGACCTGTCCGCGACTGCGCAGGCGGCGGAAGGCGGCGCATTCGAGATCGCGATTGCAGTTCCCGAGAAGGCGCCGGATGGCAAGATCGTGTCCTGGTTGATCCGGGATGCGGTCGGCGCCAGCGAAGTGCTTCAGGTGAAGGTCGCGAAGTGAGCATGACGTTTGCGGCTCGCAATATGTGAACCCGCAAGTTTTCTTTTGCACCGCAGCGTGCTTTGTCCTAACGCATCCTTCACGATGCGCCGGCATCCCGACGTGGGGGAGGGAGCAGGCCCGCTACCGGTTCGACCGGGGCGGGCTTTTTTATTGTCCGGTGCAGCGTGCCGGCATCGGCCCGGGCGGCTTCGGGTGCGGGATGCCAGAATCGGCGCATGACGTCGTTCCCGACCACTGCCGACTTCCCGGCCGATCCACCAGTCGACTCCCTGCATCAGCGCGCCCTCGAGCGCGGGCTGGCGCGCCTGAAGACGGCGCATCCGGCCTTGGGCGCGACGGACGAGGCACGGCTGCGCCCGCTGCTACAGGCCAGCGATTTCGCGCTCGAGGTCTGCCTGCGCCAGCCGGCGCTGTTGCCCGGGCTATTGGTCGACGACGGCGCCGTGCCGGCCTTGCCGCCGACGCTCGCCGCCGAGAACCGCGGCGAGTGGCCGGCCCTGCTGCGCCGTTACCGGCAGGCGGAGTCCGTGCGGCTGATCTGGCGCGACCTGCACGGGCTGGACACGCTGGACGACACGCTCGCCGGCACCAGTGCGCTGGCCGAAACCTGCCTGCGCTGCGCGCTGGAAGCGCTGGAGGCCGAGTTCGCGGGTCGTTTCGGCCGCGTCCGTGACGCCGACGGCGCGCCGGTGCGATTGGTGGTGTTCGCGCTGGGCAAGCTCGGCGGCGGCGAGCTGAACTTCAGTTCCGACGTCGACCTCGTGTACGCCTACGCTCGCGAGGGCGAAAGCGACGGTCCGCGCCCGCTCGCAGCCGAGGACTATTTCGCCCGGCTCGGCCAGCAACTGGCGAAGCTGCTGGACGAGACCACGGCGGACGGCTTCTGCCATCGCGTCGACCTGCGCCTGCGGCCGTTCGGCGCCGCCGGCCGGATCGCGCTGAGCTTCGCGGCGATGGAGCAGTACTTCCAGCGCGAGGGCCGCGACTGGGAACGCTACGCCTGGCAGAAGGCGCGGCCGGTGGCGGGCGATCTCGACGCCGGCGCGTGCTTCCTCGACGCGCTGCGGCCGTTCGTCTACCGGCGCTATCTCGACTACGGCGCGCTCGACGGCCTGCGCGAGATGAAGGCGAGCATCGCCGCCGAAGTCGCGCGCCGCGACATGGCCGACGACCTCAAGCGCGGGCCGGGCGGCATCCGCGAGGTCGAATTTCTCGCCCAGGCGCTGCAGCTGATCCGCGGGGGTCGCGAGCCCGCGCTGCGCGAACGTCGCCTGCAGCCGGCCCTCCGCGCATTGCGCGATGCCGGCCACCTGTCCGCGGAGACCTGCACGGCGCTGCTCGACGCCTATCGCTTCCTGCGCCTGCTGGAGAACCGGCTGCAGATGCTGCGCGACGCCCAGACCCAGCGCCTGCCGGAGGACGCGCAGGATCGCGAACGACTGGCGCTCGGCCTCGGCTTCGACGACTGGGACGCGCTGTCGGCGACGCTGCAGGCGCATCGCGACCGGGTGAGCGCAGAGTTCGCGGCGCTGCTCGCCCCGCGCGGCGAAGCGCTGCGCCCGGACGCGCTGGTGGCCTACTGGCGTGCGCTGCGCACCGACGACGGCCCGACCCGCAGCGACGCCGAGGCGCAGGCGCTGCAGGAGGCCGGCTTCGCCGAGGCCGGCGCGGCGGATCTGGCCC
>JAEWNA010000206.1 GCA_023392975.1 Pseudomonadota bacterium
CGCGCCAGCAGCCGCGAACCGCTGCCAGGCGCGGGCAGATAGGCCGGCAGGGCGGTGGCGGCGACGGGCGTCGGCCCGGGCGCGAGTGCGGCGAGCAGCGCGTCCAGCGTCGCCGGTGGCAGGCGCGCGTCGTCGTCGAGCACCAGCACCGCGTCGCCGTCGCACGTCGCGAGCGCGCGATCGAGCTTGAACAGCTTGGGATTGACACCGGCGGGGCAGGGCGGATGCAGGCTCACCCGCACCTGCGGCGCCAGGTCCGGCTGTCGCGCCAGCACGGCGCGCACCGTGCCGGCGGCGGCGGTGTCGTCCTCGTCGATCAGCCAATGCAGCGTCGCACCGCGGGCGCCGAGCGCACGCAGGCTCGCGCCGAGCGCTTCACCCAGCGTCGGGTCGCCGCTGCGGATCGGTTGCAGGACATCCACACGGGCGAAGCGATCCGGTGCGTCGTCGCCCCGGGGCACGTTCGGCATCGCGCGCAGCGCACGCCATGCGGTGAGCTGGCGCCACGCCTCGACCAGCGGCCAGGCGAGGCACAGCGCGAGGGCGAAGTATTGCGCGTCGCTCACAGGCGGGGCCTCTGCCAGGCGACGAAGTCGGCCACGCCTTCGGCCAGCGTCTTCGACGGCGGGCCGAGCACGGCCCGCGCCTTCGCGACGTCGAAGGTCTTGCTGAAAGCGAGCACGTCCACGCCGAAGCGCGTCACCGGCGGCTCGCCGCGCAGCGGCAGCAGCGTCCACGTCAGCTCCGCGGCGTGCGCGGCCAGATGCGCGACGCGGTACGGCACCGTGCGCGACGGCGTCGGCAGCCCGAGCCGTGCAAACACGTCGGCGAGGAAATCCTGCATCACCACCGGTTCACCCTGGCTGAGGTTGAACGCACCGATGGCCTCGGGTCGCTGCGCGGCGCGCAGCATGTAGTCGACCAGCGCATCGACGCCGATCAGGTCGCCGACGGCCGGTTTGCCGTTGCGTACGATGTTCGGCAGCTTGCCGCGCTTCGCCGCGGCCAGCAGGCGCGGGAACAGCACGGTGTCGCCCGGTCCGAACACGGCGCGCGGCCTCAGGATCGTCCATGCGCCTGCGTAGCCTCGCACCAGCGTCTCGCCGGCGGCCTTGGTTTCGGCGTAGGTGTTGGCGAAGCGTGGGCCGATCGGGTCGTCCTCGCGGATGTCGAGCTGGTCGCGCGGCTGGTAGTGCACCGAACTCGACGAGATGTAGACCAGCTTCGGCCGGCCGTGCGCGCGGCACCAGTCGATCACGTGCCGGGTCGCGTCGACGTTGTGGCGCAGGTAGTCGCGGCGCGGCGCGAACGGCGAGGACAGCGCCGCGGCGTGGATGACGACATCGGGCGCGAAGTCGAGTTCGAACGGCCGCGACAGGTCGATCGTGCGATAGTCGGCATCGGGCAATGCGCGTCGGCCGACGCCGAGCAGTTCGATGCCCGGTGTGCCCCGAACGCGCTGCATGAAGCGCCCGCCGATGAAGCCGGAAGCGCCGGTGAGCAACAGTTTCATGGCGTGCCCCGCATCGCGGCCGGCAATCGTGCATGGCTCTCGGTGCAGTGCGAGGGCAGGACGACGCGACCCTCGTCGCCGGCGTCGAGCACGACCTGCAGCTTCGCCAGCGTCGCGTGCTGCATGGCCCAGTCGTCGCTGAGCGCGCGCGTCGCCAGCGACGGCGCGCGCGCGGTGCGACCCGCGTCGATCCGCCAGGTCGCGTCGCCGGCGAGCAGCACCTCGCGATCGTCTTCGTGGCGCAGCAGCAGGCCGTGGTGGCCGCGCGCGTGGCCCGGCAGCGGTACCGCACGGAGGCTGCCGTCGCCGAGCAGGTCGAAGCCGTCGCCGAACATCGTCCAGCCAGGCGGCGGCGCGAGCCGTGGCAGGGACTCGATCGTCGACAGGCGCGTGTCGACATCCTCCGGCAGCAGATCGACCAGCGTGGCCTTGCGCAAGCGCGCGAGGCGTCCGCGTTCGCGCGCGAAGCGCAGCGCCGCGTCGCTGCACCACAGTCGCGCCCGCGGCAGGTCGCGCAACCCCGCGATGTGGTCGGCGTGCAGGTGCGAGGCGAAGACGCCGCGGATCTCGTGCGCGGCGAGGCCATGTCGCGCCAGCTGCGGCAGCAGGCATTCCTCCGGCGGCAACGTCACCGGCGTCGCCCAGCGGTACAGCCGTTCCGGCAGCCGGTCGGTGGCGCGCAGGAAATGCTCGGCATAACCGGTATCGAACAGCAGCGCGCCGGCGGCGGGATGGCGGATCAGCCCGACCAGCGCCGGGAACACGGCGCTGCGCCACGCGCCACCGCGCAGGGCGAGGCACTCGGGATGCGTGCAATATCCGACCCGCAGCACGGTCAGCGAGGTGCGCGGGAACACTGCGCCACTCACAGTCGCAGCACCGCACCGCCGAGGGTGACACCGGCGGCGGTGCCGATCAGCAGCGCGGTGTCGCCGCACCGAAGCCGTCCGCCGGCGAGCGCGAGATGCAGCGCGGTCGGCAACGATGCGGAGACCTGGTTGCCGTGGCTCGCGAAGATGTCCTCGACGCGGTCGCGCGGCAGGCCGAGGCGCCTGAACACGTGCTCCATCCCGAGCCGCGACGCCTGGTGCGGCACCACGCGGGCGACGGCGTCGATGCCGGTGTCGGCCTCGGCGAGCAATCCGGTGACGAAGGCTTCGAAGTGCTCGGCGGCGATGCGGTACAGCCGCTTGCCGTCCATGCGGAACGTGCAGACGTCGCGATAGTCGCCGTCGTGGCGCGAGGGCGGCAGTCGCGAACCGCCGCCGGGGATCTCGCAGGCATGCGCGCCTTCCGACCACGTCTCGAAACGCGCGGCGAGCAGCGCCGGGCCGTCGGCTGCATCGCCGGCGTCGAGCACCGCCGCCGCCGCACCGTCGCCGAACAGGCCGATGGTGTCGAGGTCGCGCGGATCGAGCGCGCGCGAGGCGAGGTCGCAGGACACCAGCAGCACGCGCCGGTAGCGGCCGCTCGCGAACAGCGACGCCACGAGGTCGAGCCCCATCAGGAAACCGATGCAGCTGGCGTTGACGTCGAAGGCGGCGGCACCGCGGAGGCCGAGCGCGCGATGCAGCAGCGCGGCGTTGCAGGGCATGGCCTGGTCGTGGCTGGCGCTGGCGCAGACGACGGCGTCGACGGTGTCGATCGCGACGCCGGCGTCGTGCAGCGCGGCCCGCGCCGCTTCCGCGCCGACCTGTGCGGCGTTGCGCTCGGGCTCGACGCCGCGGCGGGCGACGCCGGTGCGCGCTTCGATCGTGCCCGGCGCGAGCCCGAGGCGTGCGTCGAGCGCCGCGCTGTCCAGCCACTGCGCGGGCGTGGAGAGGCCGGTACCGAGGAGTCGCAGCGGGCGGGGCGTGAGGGGCGGCATGGACGGGCGCGGGAGAACGAGTGCACGCACTGTAGCGTGCGGCGTCGCGCTGCGCCCGCTCGCGGTGCGGGTCGCACGCGACGCGACCGGCGGTCGCAGCGATCGCGACCGGACACGCTCCAGGAAGAGCCGGCCTCAGGAATTGCCGTTGAACAGCTCGCGGCCGATCAGCATCCGCCGGATCTCGTTGGTGCCGGCGCCGATCGCGTACAGCTTGGCGTCGCGCAGCAGGCGGCCGGTCGGGTATTCGTTGATGTAGCCGTTGCCGCCGAGGGTCTGGATCGCCTCCAGCGTGACCTGGACCGCGGCCTCCGACGCGTGCAGCAGGCAGCTGGCGGCGTCGATGCGCGACTTGTGGCCGGCGTCGTAGTCGCGTGCCACCTGGTAGGCGAAGGCGCGGCTCGACTGCAGCGACGTGTACATGTCGGCGACCTTCGCCTGCATGATCCCGAAGGTGCCGATCGCCGAGCCGAACTGGCGACGCTCGCGGACGTAGGGCAGGGCGACGTCGAGTGCCGCCTGCATCAGCCCGATCGGACCGCCGCTGAGGACCAGTCGCTCGGTGTTCAGGCCGCTCATCAGCACCTTGACGCCGTTGTTGACCTCGCCGAGCACGTTTTCAGCGGGAATCTCGCAGTTCTCGAACACCAGCTCGCAGGTGTTGCTGCCGCGCATGCCGAACTTGTCGAGCTTCTGCGCGGTGCGGAAGCCCTGCATGCCCTTCTCGACGATGAAGGCGGTCATGCACTTGCTGCCCAGCTCGCGGCTGGCGGTGCGCATGTAGACCACCAGTACGTCGGCCTCGGGCCCGTTGGTGATCCACATCTTGTTGCCGTTGGCGATCCAGGTGTCGCCCTTCAGCTCGGCGCGGCAGGACATCGAACCGACCACGTCCGACCCGGCGCCGGGCTCGCTCATCGCCAGCGCGCCCACCCATTCGCCGCTGCACAGCTTGGGCAGGTACTTGCGGCGCTGCGCGTCGTTGCCATTGGCGTAGAGGTTGTTGACGCAGAGGTTGGAGTGCGCGCCGTAGCTCAGGCCGACGGCGCCGGACGCGCGGGAGATTTCCTCCATCGCGACCAGGTGCGCGAGATAGCCCATCTCGCTGCCGCCGAATTCGCCCGGCACGGTGATGCCGAGCAGGCCCAGCTCGCCGAGCTTGGCCCACAGGTCCGCCGGGAAGACGTTCTCTTCGTCGATCTTCGCCGCGCGCGGCGCGATCTCGCTCTCGGCGAAACGTCGCACCGCTTCGCGCAGCGCATCGAGTTCTTCACCCAACGGAAACGGACGCATCTCTACCTCACCTCATCGGGCTGATAGCCCCCCTTTGGTAAAGGGGGCGCCGCGGCAGCGGCGGGGGAATCGGAAGATCGAAGCGGGGCCCAAGTTTGCGAAGCAAATTTGGGTTGATCCACGGCGGTGCCGTGGATCAGTGCCCGCGCATCCTGCCGAGGAAACGCGGCGCCGTGCGGCCCATCGGCAACTTCAGCTTGCCGATCGCGGCGATGCGCTCCTCGGCGAGGCGGTCGGCGGCGCGGTAGGTCGGGATGCCGTCGCGGTCGGAGATCTCGTAGATGCGCGCGAGGTTGTGGTAGATCGTGCGCATCATCCGCATCGCGCGTTCGCGGTTGTAGCCGTCGATCTCCAGCGACACGTTCATCACGCCGCCCGCGTTCACCGCGTAGTCCGGCGCGTAGAGGAGGCCGCGCTTCATCACCTCGTCGCCGATCGCGTTGTTGGCGAGCTGGTTGTTCGCCGCGCCGCAGATGATCTTGGCCTTCAGGCGCGGCAGGGTCAGTTCGTTGACGGTGCCGCCCAGTGCGCACGGCGAATACACGTCGGCCGGCACGTCGTAGATCTCGTCCGGGGCCACGGCCTCGGCGCCGTACTCGTCCACCGCGTGCGCGATCAGGTCCTTGTTGATGTCGGTGACGAAGATCTTCGCGCCGCGTTCCTTCAGCAGCTTCACGAACTCCATGCCGACGTGGCCCAGGCCCTGCACCGCGTAGCTGTGGCGGCCGACTTCCTCGTCACCGTACTTCTTGCTGAGCGTGGCCATCAGGCCCTGCAGCGTGCCGTAGGCGGTGAACGGCGAGGGATCGCCGGAACCGCCGTGGACCTGGTGCACGCCGGTGACGTATTCCGTCTCGCGGTACACGTATTCCATGTCGTTGACATCGATGCCGACGTCCTCGGCGGTGATGTAGCGACCGCCCAGCGAATCGACGAACTTGCCGAACGCGCGGAACAGCGCTTCGGACTTGTCCTTCGACGGATCGCCGATGATCACCGCCTTGCCGCCGCCGATGTTCAGGCCGGCCACCGCGTTCTTGTAGGTCATGCCGCGCGAGAGGCGCAGCACGTCGTTCAGCGCGTCCTGCTCGGTCTTGTACGGCCACATGCGCAGGCCGCCGAGGGCCGGGCCGAGCACCGTGTTGTGGATCGCGATGATGGCCTTCAGGCCCGCGTCCTTGTTGTGGCAGAACACGACCTGCTCATGGCCGTTGTTTTCGATGTGTTCGAAGATCATCCGAAGCTCCCGTGCGCCGCCGACCGCGAGTGAGGATACGGCGCGGTATGTTGCAAGTCGTTGAATGGATGGGAATATGCGGTTTTCGCGTGCGGCCGGGGTCGGCCGCAGGGGCGCAAGTGTAATGCAATCGAATACAGCGGTCGCGTGACGTGCGGCATCGGTCGACGTGCACGATGCCGACACGGTCGCGACGATCAGAACGCGCGCCGGCGACGCTGGCGGATCCGTGCCGTCGCCGGCCATTTCCTGCCGACATCCACCAGGGTGCCTGCGGGCAGCGAATGCGGGGCGGGTGCGCCTTCGGGATCTCAGTCGTCTAATGCCGACGCGCGGCGTGGAAACGGTTTCATGCGCGATGCCGGCATCGGGAATCGGGTGGCGCTGGTGACCCACCCTGCACCGCGCGAAAGCGCGGCGATGCTCACAGCTGCGATTCGATCGGCAGCCAGGACACGACGCGCGCGGTGATGCGCTGCCAGCGCGTGGTGTCCGGTGCGACGTCCAGCAGGTGCGGTGGCGCATGCGCGCGATCGAGCCAGTACGTGTCGCCCGCGCCATCGAGCGTCACCCAGTAGCTCAGTTCCGGTCCCGACAGTCGCCGGTACTCGTCGTGCAGCGCGTTGGCCAGCGCGGGATCGTCGAACATCACGCCCATCTCGGTGTTCAGGTACGCCGAGCGCGCGTCCATGTTGAACGAACCGATGAAGCCGCGGCGGTCGTCGATGACGTAGGCCTTGGTGTGCAGGCTGGCGCCGCTGCTGCCGAACAGGCTGCTGTCCGGGGCGCCCTGCGCGCGCAGTTCGTACACGTGCACGCCGCCGCGCAGCAGGTCGGTGCGATAGCCGCGATAGCCGCCGTAGACGGCCGGCACGTCGTTCGCGGCCAGCGAGTTGGTGATCACGCCCACGGTCGCGCCCCCGCGCACGAGCTGCTTCAGCGCGTCGGCGCCGTCTTCGCCGGGCACGAAGTACGGCGAGATCAGCAGCGCCTTGCGCTTCGCGCCGGCGATGTCGCGGGCGATCCGGCCCACCAGCCAGTCGGTGCTGGCGTCGTCGCGGCCTTTCAGCGGCGGATCGGAATACAGGTGCAGGCGATCGGTCCAGAACGGCACCAGTTGCTGGCGCGCGTAGTCCTGCACCCGACGCGACGCTTCCAGCCGCTTGAGGTAGCGCCTCGCCTCGAGGCCGGCCGCTTCGGTCTCGATCTCCTGCGCCAGGCTGTCGAATCCCGCCTTCGGCGCCCGCGCCAGCGCCGACAGCGGCACCACCGCCTCGCTGTTCCAGTACGTGTCGAAGATGTCGCTGGCCTCGTGCACCGCCGGGCCGAACAGCACCATGTCGAGGTCGCGGAAATTCACGTCCTCGCCGGCGCCGAAATACTCCACGCCGACGTTGCGCCCGCCCACCACCGCCACGCGGTTGTCGGCGATCCAGGCCTTGTTGTGCATGCGGTGGTTGACGCTGAAGAAGCGCTGCGCCAGTTCGAACATCCGGCCGACGCCGTTGCGGTTGCGGAACGGGTTGTAGACCCGGATCTCGATGTTCGGGTGGGCGTCGAGCAGCAGGAGCTTCGAGTCCATGCCCTTCGCGTTCATGTCATCGAGCAGCATGCGCACCCGCACGCCGCGCTCCGCCGCGCGCCACACCTCGCGGCCCAGCAGACGGCCGGCGAGATCGTCGTGCCAGATGTAGTACTGGAGGTCGAGGCTGCGTCCCGCCCGCTGCGCCGACAGCGCCCGCGCGGCGAACGCGTCCAGGCCGTCGTTCACCAGCAGCGCGCCGGTCTGCCCCGGATGCGCGGCCTGCAGCGGCGCCAGTTCGCGATCGAGCGGGGTGGCGTCTGCTTGCACGGGCAGCGCGGTGCCCGGTGCGCCGGTCGCGGGCGGGGTGAGATGGTCGGCCAGCAGCAGGCCGCTGCCGGCCAGCGTCGCCAGCGAGAACAGCCCCCAGCCCGCGATCCGCAGGACCCGCCGCAGGGTCATCGCCGCCATTCTCGTCCCCCGTCCGAACCGTGCGGCGGAGTATCCATGTCGCCCGGGGCCGCCGGCAAGGCGGTTGGGGGCAGGCCGCTGGGGCGGGTCGGGGCGGCAGGCTAGAATACGAATTCACGTTTCCAGCACGGAGCGCGCATGAGCACGCCAGTCGCCCACACCGCCGAGGGCCACGCCCCGGCCCCGCAATCCGAGGCCACGCCGCTGCGCTTCGTCACCGCCGCCAGCCTGTTCGACGGCCACGATGCCGCGATCAACATCATGCGCCGGCTGATCCAGGCGCAGGGCGCGGAGGTCATCCACCTCGGCCACAACCGCAGCGTCGAGGACGTCGTCCGCGCCGCGCTGCAGGAAGACGCCGACGCCATCGCGCTGTCCAGCTACCAGGGCGGCCACGTCGAATACTTCAAGTACATGGTCGACATGCTGAAGGAGCGCGGCGCCGGCCACATCAAGGTCTTCGGCGGTGGCGGCGGCACGATCACCCCTGAAGAGATCCGCGAACTCCAGGCCTACGGCGTCGAGCGCATCTACCATCCCAACGACGGCATGCACATGGGCCTGGTCGCGATGATCGAGGACGTGGTGCGCCGCGCCGGCGCCGCGCGGCTTCCGGTCGACAAGCCCCACAAGGTCGCGTTCGACAACGAGATCGAGATCGGCCGCATGCTGTCGGCCATCGAGGAAAGCGCGCTCGACGAGAGCGAACTCGCCCACCTGCGCAAGGAATGGCAGCTCGCCGGCGGCAAGACGCCGGTGGTCGGCATCACCGGCACCGGCGGCGCCGGCAAGTCGTCGGTCACCGACGAACTGCTCAACCGCTTCCTCGCCAACTTCCCGGAGATGCGCATCGCCGTGATCTCCGTCGACCCGACCCGTCGCCGCACCGGCGGCGCGCTGCTGGGCGACCGCATCCGCATGAATTCGCTGCGGTCGAAGCGCGTGTTCATGCGCTCGATGGCCACCCGCCGCCAGCACGCGGCCACCAACGTCGTCCTCAAGGACTGCATCGGCTTCCTCAAGTCGCTGGGCTACGACCTCGTCATCGTCGAAACCGCCGGCATCGGCCAGAGCGATTCGGAGATCGTCGACCTCGTCGACTTCCCGATGTACGTGATGACCAGCGACTTCGGCGCGCCCAGCCAGCTCGAGAAGATCGACATGCTCGACTTCGCCGAACTGGTCGTGCTGAACAAGTTCGACAAGCGCGGCGCCGAGGACGCCCTGCGCGACGTGCGCAAGCAGTGGAAGCGCAACCGCGTCGCCTTCAACGTCGCCGACGAGGACGTGCCGGTCTACCCGACCATCGCCAGCCAGTTCAACGACCCCGGCATCAGCTGGATGTTCGCGAATCTGTGCCGCCTGCTGCGCGAGAAGCTGTCGCTGCCGGAGGCGAAGTGGTCGCCGACGGTCGACACCTCGCTCAAGGAACCCCGCGCCACCGTCCTCATCCCCGGCCAGCGCGTCCGCTACCTCGCCGAGATCGCCGAACAGGGCCGCGGCATCAACCGCCGCATCGAATCGCAGGCCGAGATCGCCGACCGCGCGCAGAGCTACTGGCAGTCGCTGGAAAGCCTCGGCGACCCGGCGTTGCCGAAGATGCTGGAGCTGTACGCCCCCGATGCTCTTCTCCTTCCCCCGCGCGCGGGGGAAGGTCGGGATGGGGGCAGCGATGCCGCGAACCCCCACCCCAACCCTCCCCCGCAGGCGAGGGAGGGAGTCGATAGAACCCTGCTGACGCTCCGCCAACGCTACAACGACGCTGTCCAGTCGCTCGACAGCGAAGCGCTGAAGCTGCTGCGCGAGTGGCCCGCGCGCCTGAAATCCATCGTCGACGAGGTCAACGAATACCAGGTCCGCGACAAGACCATCCGCGTCGAGAACTACCGCGAATCGCTGTCGCACCAGAAGATCCCTAAGATCGCCGCGCCCACCTACAAGAGCTGGGGCGAGCTGCTGGCCTTCCTGCAGAAAGAGAATCTGCCGGGCTACTACCCGTACACCGGCGGCGTGTATCCGTACCGCCGCACCGGCGAGGACCCGATCCGCATGTTCGCGGGCGAGGGCACGCCCGAGCGCACCAATCGCCGTTTCCATTACCTCAGCGTCGGCCAGCCGGCCGCGCGCCTGTCCACCGCGTTCGACAGCGTGACGCTGTACGGCGAAGACCCGGCGCCGCGCCCCGACATCTACGGCAAGATCGGCAACTCCGGCGTCAACATCGCCACGCTGGACGACATGAAGAAGCTGTATTCCGGCTTCGACCTCTGCGCGCCCAGTACCTCGGTGTCGATGACCATCAACGGCCCGGCGCCGATCATCCTCGCGATGTTCATGAACACCGCGATCGACCAGCAGGTCGAGAAATACCTGCGCGCCGACCAGTCGCGCTGGGACGCCGCGCACGCGAAGATCGAGGCGATGTTCGACGGTCGCCAGCGCCCCGAATATGGCGGCCTGCTGCCCGAGACCAACGACGGCCTCGGCCTCGGCCTGCTGGGCGTGACCGGCGACCAGGTCGTCGGCGCCGAGACCTACGCCAACATCAAGGCGCAGACGCTGTCGACCGTGCGCGGCACGGTGCAGGCCGACATCCTCAAGGAAGACCAGGCCCAGAACACCTGCATCTTCAGCACCGAATTCGCGATGCGGATGATGGGCGACATCCAGCAGTACTTCGTCGAGAAGAACGTCCGCAACTTCTACTCGGTGTCGATCAGCGGCTACCACATCGCCGAAGCCGGCGCGAACCCGATCAGCCAGCTCGCCTTCACCCTGTCGAACGGCTTCACCATCGTCGAGTACTACCTCGCCCGCGGCATGAAGATCGACGACTTCGCGCCCAACCTGTCGTTCTTCTTCAGCAACGGCATGGACCCGGAGTACACCGTCATCGGCCGCGTCGCCCGCCGCATCTGGGCCCGCGCGATGCGCGAACGCTACGGCGCCAGCGCCCGCAGCCAGATGATGAAGTACCACATCCAGACCAGCGGCCGCAGCCTGCACGCGCAGGAGATCCAGTTCAACGACATCCGCACCACGCTGCAGGCCCTCTACGCGCTGTTCGACAACTGCAACAGCCTGCACACCAACGCCTACGACGAAGCCATCACCACGCCGACCGAAGAGTCCGTGCGTCGCGCCGTGGCCATCCAGATGATCATCAACAAGGAACTGGGCCTCAACTTCTGCGAGAACCCGTGGCAGGGCAGCTTCATCGTCGACAAGCTCACCGACCTCGTCGA
Organism: Pseudomonadota bacterium; assembly: GCA_023392975.1. Classification (GTDB taxonomy): domain Bacteria; phylum Pseudomonadota; class Gammaproteobacteria; order Xanthomonadales; family Xanthomonadaceae; genus Lysobacter_I. The sequence continues at coordinate 11,149 of JAEWNA010000206.1, forward strand.
GGAAGCCGTCTACAAGGAGTTCGAAGCCATCAGCGAACGTGGCGGCGTGCTCGGCGCCATGGACACCATGTACCAGCGCGGCAAGATCCAGGAAGAGCCCCTCTACTACGAGCACAAGAAGCACGACGGCAGCCTGCCGCTGGTGGGCGTGAACACCTTCAAGGGCAAGGACAGCGAGGTCGCCACCGAGATCGAGCTGATACGCTCGACCCCGGAGGAGAAGGGGCAGCAGATCGAGAACGTGCGCGGGTT
>JAEWNA010000210.1 GCA_023392975.1 Pseudomonadota bacterium
GCGCGTGACCCATGATCGTGAATGAAAGTCGAATCATCGCCCACAACAGGGCGGGGTGGAGGTGCCGGCTGTTTGGCGGAAGTGCCGAAAACGGGATCACCTGGATTCCCGATGAAGGCCATGTCCCGAATGCCTTCTGGCGCTGGATGCAGCGACTCGCATTCGGCAACAAGTGGGAGCGTGTGAAGTGATCTACCTCCGCCGCCATCCCCTCGCTGAAGCGATCCGCCTCGCGATCCTCACCTACTACCGCTGACCATGGGAAAGCCTCTAAGCCAGTACGTCGAGTACACCGACGAGCTGGCGGCGGAGATTTGCGCGCTCCGTGCCGAAGGCGAAACGCTGACGTCGATACTGCGCTCGCCTGGAATGCCGACGCGGCGCGCCGTAGAGAAGTGGCGAAAGGCTCGCGATGACTTTGCTACCGCCTACCAAGAAGCAAACGAAGACGGGTTCGATACCCGAGCAGAACGGGCGCTGGAGTCGCTGTATGCCGAGCCTGGCGTGATCATCGGGGAAGACGGCAGGACGCGCATCGACTCTGCTTGGGTCGCGCTGATCAAGGTTCGCTTCTGGGGTGAGATGGAGATGCTGAAGCGCTGGGACCCGAAGCGCTACGGGGATCGGATGGCGCTTGACCACGGGGCCCAGGAATCGCTCGCAACACTCATGGACCAAGCTCGTGCTCGCGTCCTCGCGCTTCGCAAGCCGAAGGATGAGGAGGCTTCGCAGGAATGAGCGCGCAGCCGAAGCGGTCGAAACTGGCCGAGCTTGTCGACGACATCATGCAGTTCACCTACGACCCGCATGGGTACGTCCTCTACAACTACCCGTGGGGCCAGAAAGGCACCGAGCTTGCCGATCATGCAGGCCCGCGCAAGTGGCAGGCTGACGTGCTCGACTCCATCGGGCAGAAACTGCGAGATGGCGCCGCGGATCTCGGCGAAGTGATCCGCGAGGCCATCGCATCAGGCCATGGCATCGGCAAGTCCGCCCTGGTCGCATGGCTGTGCAACTGGGCCGTTGACACGTGCCGAGGTGCGCGCGGCGTCGTCACTGCGAACACGGAAAATCAGCTTCGCACCAAGACTTGGCCTGAAGTCGCCAAGTGGCGCCGCCTCGGCATGACGCGCGACTGGTTCGAGTGCACCGCGACCGCGCTCGTGTCGAACGATCAAACACAGGCGAAAGAGCATCGCATCGACGCCGTGCCGTGGTCTGAGAACAACACGGAAGCCTTCGCCGGATTGCACAACGAAGGCAAGCGCATCCTGCTGATTTTCGACGAAGCATCGAAGATTGCGGACAAGGTGTGGGAGGTTGCAGAGGGCGCGCTTACCGACCAAGGCACCGAGATCATTTGGGCGGTGTTCGGGAACCCGACGCGCAACGTCGGCAGGTTCCGTGAATGCTTTCGCAAGTTCTCCCATCGATGGACGAACAGGCAGATCGACAGCCGTACCGTCGAGGGCACGAACAAGAAAGAAATCGCGCAGTGGGAGCAGGATTACGGCGTTGACTCTGACTTCTTCAAGGTCCGTGTCCGCGGCCTGTTTCCGAATGCAAGTGCGCGCCAGTTGTATCCGCAGGACAGGATCGATGCCGCATTCGGCCGGCACCTACGCCCGGAACAGTACAGCTTCGCGCCATCGATCATCAGCTGCGACCCGGCGTGGGAAGGTGATGACGAGCTGGTGATCGTGCATCGCAAGGGGTTGTTTCTCGAAATCCTCGACGTGATGCCGAAGAACGACGACGACATCTTCATCGCGAACAAGATCGCGCGCTTCGAGGACGAGAAGAAGGCCGACGCCGTGTTCATCGACCTCGGCTACGGGACGGGCATCTATTCTGCCGGGAAGGCCATGGGCCGCCAGTGGACGCTGGTTGCATTCAGCGGCGAGAGCACTGACCCCGGTTGCCTCAACAAGCGCGCCGAGATGGCGAAGCTGTTCGGCGAATGGCTCAGGGAAGGCGGCGCGATCCCGCCTGACCCGAGACTCGCCGACGAGATCGCATCAATCGAGGCAAAGCCTCGCGTCGACGGGAAATTGCAGCTCCGATCAAAGGGCGAGATGAAAATTGATGGATTGCCGAGCCCGAATCGGTTCGATGCGGCCGCGATGACATTCGCTCACCCGGTCCTGAAAGGCGCTGGTGCCGGCACGTCAAGCGCGGCGCAAAACGGTTCCAACTTCGACCCATACTGAGCCCCAGCCATGTGCAGCGTGAGCAAGCCCAAGGTGCAGCACTCTGCACCGCCCCCGATGGCTGTCCCCGAGACGACAAATCCGGAGGTTTCCGCCGCTCGCTCCAGGGCGAGGCAGCGCGCCTCTGCCGCCTATGGTCGCCAGTCGACCATCCTAGGCGGCGCCGTCGGTGGGCCGACGTCGCAAGCGAAGACGCTGCTGGGTAGCTGACCCCATGTCCGCTGTCATGATCGAGTCGCCGCGCGAGCTGGCATGGAAGCGCTTTGCGCACATGAAGAACGAGCGGACGAACTGGGACAGCCTGTTCGTTGAGCTGCGTGACACGTTCATGCCGAACCGCGGCCGGTTTGAAGGCGACAAGAACAAGCGCATACAGCGCGTGGCGATGCTCAACAGCAAGCCGGCGATTGCGGTAAGGACAATGGCATCCGGCCTGCACGCCGGCCTGACAAGCCCGGCGCGGCCGTGGCAGAAGTCGACTATCCGCGAGGATGACCTCGGCGAGTTCGGCCCAGTGCGCGATTGGCTGGCGATCGTCGACGACCGGATGATGCGGTACTACACGATGTCTGGCCTGTACCAGGCGCTGCCGTTCATGTACGCCGAGTATGGGACGATGGGAATCATGGGTGGCATGCTGTTCGAGGACGACAAGACGCTGTTCCGCGTCGAGCCGTACACGATCGGCTCCTACTACGTCGCCCGCAGCGACCGCGGCGAATACGACACCATGTACCGCGTCGTGCAGATGACGGTGCGGCAGATCGTGTCGCGCTTCGGGTCTGGCCCGTTCGGCATGTCGCGGCTGTCCGCGGAGATTCGCTCGAAATGGGCGAATGCCGACCAGCGAGAAACCAGCGTCGACTTACTGCACACCGTCGAGCCCGGCGAGGGCAGCAACTGGGTCAGTTCGTGGTGGGAGATGGGGCGCTGCGAGACCCGCATGCCGCTGAAGGTCGCATCGTTCACCGGAAATCCTGTGCTCGCTGCGTCGTGGGAGTACATCGAGAACGAGGCCTATCCCTGCAACTGCCCCGGCATGATCGCCCGTGGAGATGCGAAGGCGCTGCAGGTGGATGAGCGCCGCAAGTCTCAGGCGATCGAGCGCAACGACAACCCCGCGATGCAGGGGCCGGTCAAGGCGACGAACGTCAACCTCGCCCCTGGCTCCTACAACGCCGTCGATGCGATGCAGGCGACCGGCCAGAACGGCGGCATCAGGCCGATCTACGACATGAAGATCGACATCGGCCAGCGCCTGGAGAACCTGCGCGAGCGCGAGCGTCGGATCGACACCGCGTTCTACGTCGACCTGTTCCTCATGCTCACCATGGACGAGCGCAGCCAGCGCGCGACGGCCGAGGAGATCCGGGCCAAGTACGACGAGAAGGTGCTCGCGCTTGGGCCGACGCTGGAACAGGCGAACGTCATGCTGCGCGGCCTGCACTCGTTCGTGTTCGACCTCATGGTCCGCAAGTCGATGCCGATCTGGCGTGGCGTGATCGACGGCGATCCGATCCTGCCGAAGCCGCCGGCCGAGCTGCTGCGCGATGGCGTCGAGATCGAGCCGGAGTTCATCAGCTCGCTGCAGCAGGCGCAGAAGGCGCAGCAGCTGCAGGGCCTTGAACGGTTCGCGTCCATGGTCGGCAACATCACAGCGCTGACGCAGCGTGCGCCGGAGAAGCTGGACACCGACCAGTTCCTCGACGAGTACGGCACCGCGCTGGGCGTCAACCCGCGCGTCGTCCGCGACGACGAGGAAGTCGCGCAGATGCGCGAACAGCAGGCGCAGGCCGACCAGATGGCGCAGATGGCGCAGATGGCGCCGGCGCTGCGCGATGCGGCTGGCGCGATGAAGGATGCGTCTGGCGCTGTACCGCAGGATGGGTCCGTGTTGCATTCGCTGGCCGGCGCCATGGCTGATCAGTCCGGGATGGCGATGCAATGAGTCGCCGCCTCGAAAAGCTCCAGAAGCGCGAGAAGCAGCAGCGCGATGCGGACCTCCGCTGGCTCCTCGACGACGCCCGCGGTCGCCGCATCATCTGGCGCCTGCTGCAGGACAACCACTACGCGGAGCCGATCTTCAACGGCAACAGCCGCGACGCGATGGTCATCGGGCGGCAGGCTGCCGCGACCGAGTTCCTGCGCGACCTGAAGGCCATCGACATCAACCTCGTCCATCGCATGGAAATCGAAGCGATCGACGCACAGAAACTCGCCCAGCAGTCCGCGGAAGCAGACGCCGGCGATGACGACGCCGACGACCTCTAGTCGGCCAACCCCACCTCCGGAGCGCTACCACATGACTGCCGATACCACGGCGGCGACGGGCACGGCTGACCCCAGCCCCGCCACTGCCACGACGACGGCCACCACCGACGCGACGAATGCCACGACGCCCGCGGGCTCGCAGGCAACACCGCCTGAAGGTGGAGACACGACCGCCGCAACCACCGACGGCAGCACCACTGCCGCTGTGCCCGAGGCCTACACCTTCGCCATGCCGGAAGGCATGACGCTGGACCAAGGCCTTGCCGATGCCGTCACGCCGATCTTGCGCGAGGCCAACATCTCGCAAGAGGTCGCGCAGAAGCTCGCCGACGCATTCGCCGAGCGGATGAAGGCCGCAGAGGCCGGCGCAGGCGATGCGTTCGACAAGGCCTACGAGGAACGCCAGAAGGCGGAAACCGCGGCCGAATGGGCGCAGTGGACAAAGCAGCTGCAAGCCGATCCCGAGATCGGCGGCAACAACTCGGCTGCGATCAAGTCGCGCGTCATTGACGCGATCGGCGTGGTCGCGACGCCCGAGATTAAGGCCGCGTTCAACGACCTCGGTTGGGGCAATCACCCCGAGATGGTCCGCCTCGTGCATCGCCTCATCGACTACACGCCGCCCGAGAAGGGCGAGCGCGCCGCGGGCGCCGGCGGCACCGGAAGCAAGACCCCAGAAGCGGTGCTTTGGCCCGACCTGCCTGCCCGCTGAACCCATCCCCCAATTCTGAAGGACAACCACCATGGCTACCCTCGCTACCGCGTCGGGTGCAGTGACCCTGCTCGACTTCGCGAAGTCAATCGACCCCGATGGCGTTCCCGCCAAGACCGTCGAACTGCTCTCGCAGTCCAACGAAGTTCTCGATGACATGGCCTGGATCGAGGGCAACCTCGCCACCGGTCACCAGGCATCGATCCGCACCGGCCTGCCGGTGTCGGTGTTCCGCAAGATGTACGGCGGCGTGCCGCCGAGCAAGTCGCTGCGCACCACCATCACCGACACCTGCGGCGTTCTCGAAGCCCGCAGCGAGATCGACAAGGCCGTTGCTGATCTCAACGGCAATTCGCAGGCGTTCCGCATGTCGGAGGCCTACGCGTTCCTCGAATCCATGAACCAGACGTTCGCCGACGCGCTGATCTACGGCGACATGTCAAAGGATCCCGAGAAGTTCAACGGTTTCGCCCAGCGTTACAACACGATCTCGACCGGCACGTCCGAGATCGCGAAGAACGTGATCAGCGCCGGCGGCTCCGGCAACTGCACCAGCGTGTGGCTGGTCGTCTGGGGGCCGAACACGATCCACGGCATCATTCCGAAGGGGTCGAACGCCGGAATCCAGCACGAGGACCTCGGCGTGTTCGATGCATTCGACGGCACCAACGCGCGGTTCCGCGCGGTCGGTGATCGCTGGGAATGGAAGTGCGGCCTGCACGTCAAGGATTGGCGCTACGCCGTCCGCATCGCGAACATCTCCATCACCGACCTGCTGGGCCAGTCCGGCACGCAGGCGAACACCGCGGCGACGTGGCTGCCGAAACTCATGGTCAAGGCCATGGCGCGCATCCCGTCGATGGGCATGGGGCGCCCGGCGTTCTACGCCTCGCGCACCGTCAAGGAAATGCTGTCGGTCGGCGCGCTGGACAAGTCGCAGCAGGTGCTGTCGATCCAGGACGCCGTCAGCCAGTACGGCAAGCCGGAACCCGGCTACGTCGCCCGTGGCGGCGTGAACCTCCTCGGCATCCCGGTGAAGACCGTGGATCGCATCCTCGAAACCGAATCGGCCCTGACCTAAGGAGACACAGCCATGGCCTTCATCGACACCATGAACGAGTTCTCGGATGCGCAGGCGATCACCTCGACCGCCATCTCGACGAACGTCTACGACCTGTTCTCCGTCCGCAAGGGCGGCTCCTCGACCGCTGCCGACATCTCGCCGAACACCCGAATCGACCTCGGTCCTGGCGACGTCGAGCTGTGGGTCGTCGTCACCGTCAACACGACCTTCACCACCGGCACCTCTGCGGTGCTGACGGTGACGTTCGAGACTGCCGACGACGCCGGCCTGACGACCAACGCCACCGTCATCGCGACTTCCGGCAGCGCGATCACCGCGGCCAACCTGACCCAGGGCACGCAGCTCATCGCGCTGTCGATCCCGTCGGCGCTGTACCGCCGCTACATCGGCATCCGCTACACGGTCGGCGTCGGCACGTTCACCGCCGGCGCTGTCGACGCGTACCTGACGCCTTCGCCGCAGGTCAACCGCATCGCCAAGTCGGCCTTCACGGTCCAGTAAGGAGCTGATCCATGACCACTGACGCGAAAGACGCGACACCCACGCTCGTCGTGGCGATCGAACGCGGCCATGACGGCTCCGGCCTGCGTGAAACCGGCGAAAAGTTCTACGTCCCGGCGTGGCGGCTGTCCGACGGCTCCACGTGGTTCGAGGCCGTTCCGGTCGAAGCGCCGGTCGAGAAGCCGGCCAAGAAGTAAGGCACGAGCGGGGCGGCTTCGGTCGCCCCGCTTCTGGAGACCCGCGCGATGAATCAGGTGGACGTCTGCAATCTGGCGCTCAGCCGGATCGGGCATGGCGCGTCTTCGGCGATCGTGTCCCTCGAAGATGCCTCCGAGGCAGCGCGATGCTGCAAGCGCGTATTCGCCTCGACCATGCAGGAAGTGCTGGAGGAGTTCAACTGGTCGTGGGCGAAGGGCGTCGTCGCACTGTCGCTGTCGACTGAGACGGTGCCCGGCTACACCTACGTCTACGCCTACCCCGCGGATTGCCTGACGATCCGCGGCATCTCGGCGGACGGCTACAACCCGACGAGGAGCCCGCGGTACAAGGCGCCGTTCGAGGTCGTGGCCGCCAGCAACGGCGAGTCGCGCCTGATTGCGACCGACCTGCAGAACGCCGTCGCGTTCGTGACCCGCGACATCAAGAATCCGGCCTTTGCCACGAACCTTTTCTGCCAGGCGCTCGCGTGGCGCCTCGCGAAGGAGCTCGCGCTCGGGCTGAAGGCAAACCCACAGATGGCCCAGTCGGCAGAACAGGAATACCTGATCGCCGTATCGAAGGCCGTCTCGGCGAATGAGTTGGAACAGACCCCGGACACCCCGGAGGATCCGGAAGACGTCCAGCAGTACGCCGGAACCGCAATGGCTGGGTGGCAGCTGTGGCAGTAATCCTGCAGCCGTCGTTCGGCGGTGGCGAGTACGATCCCGGGCTTTGGGGCCGGCAGGATCTCGGCCGCTACGGCATCAGCGGCCGGCTGGTCAAGAACTGGATCGTGCGGCCGACTGGCGGGCTTGAGCGCCGTCCCGGGACTCGCTTCATTGGCGAGGTAAAGGACTCGACGAGGCCCGTACGATTCATGCGCTTCAGTATCAGCGAGACGCTGGCGTACCTCTGCGTCTTCAACGCCGGCGTTGTCCAGTTCGTCTACCGCGGCGCATTCGTCACGTCTGGCGGCGTTCGCGTTGAGGTTCCTCACACGTACCTGGACGCCGAGCTTCCAGACATCCGATTCACGCAGTCCGCGGATACGATGTTCCTCGTCCATTCCGCCCACTCTCCACGTTTCCTCAAGAGGACAAGCGCGACTAGCTTCGCGCTGTCCGATCTCACTACGCGTGAGGGTCCATTTCGGACGATCAACTCAGACCAAGCGCTGAAATTCGCTGCCTCGGCGAAAACCGGTACTGTTACCATAGAGTCAAACTTCGACATCTTCACGCCAGCCCTTGTCGGATCGCTCGTCTATCTTGAACCCGAGGCGCTCGGCATCGTCAAGCCATGGGTACAGGGAGAGCGAACTCCCAGCCTGACGACCGGCTCGTACCGCAAGAGTGACGGCAAGGTCTACAAGGCGACGACGGTATCGATTCCGAGCGGGACGGGGGCGTACTGCGAGACCGGGAATGTGCGCCCGACGCATGAGGCGGGGCGGGAGTGGGATGGTCCCGGCGATCAGCGCACCTTCGACACGATCAACTATCGGGTCGGTGTCGAGTGGGAGTATTCCCATTCCGGCTACGGCATCGTCGAAATCACCGCATATACCGATGCGCAGCATGTCACTGGAGTAGTCAGGAAGACACTGCCCGATCAGGTGGTCGGCGGGTTCGGCACGCCTGCGAATAGCTGGACATTCAGCGGTGATAGTTCGACCAAGGTGTTCTCGATCACCGGGGCGGTGAGTACGTCGAACTGGAACTACGCGGTCAGGATCAACGGTTCGCCGGTGCAAAGCGATCCGAACTATGTTCCTCCTGGCGGCGGGACTGGTAGCAACAATCCGTACGCAGACGAGCTGCTGCCATGACCCAAGGCTGGAATATCGACGCATCAGCGGACACGATCACGTTCAACGATGCGCCGCCCGCTGGAACCAACAACATCGAGGTCATTGAGCGCGCTACTGCGGACATCAATGCCACGTCAGTCTGGGCGCTCGGCGCCTGGAATGCCGCCTACGGGTATCCGTCTACTGTCGAGTTCTACGACGACCGCCTCGGGTTCGCAGCGACGGTCTCGCAGCCGCAAACGCTGTGGTTCTCTCGGATTGGCGACTACACGATGTTCGGGAAGGCGACGCCGATCGCCGATGACGATGCGTTCTCGGCCACAATGAATGCCCGACAGCTCAACAAGATCAATGCGCTCATCCCGAAGCAGGATCTCCTTGTCGCGACCACGGGCGGCATCTGGAAGGTAGGCAGCGGCAGTTCCGATGCGCTGACACCGACCACCGTAAGCGCCCGGCCTCAGCCATCCGTTGGCGCGAGCGCACTGTCGCCGCTCGATGTTGGCGAGACGGCAATCTACCAGACGCATCTCGGTGGAGAGGTACGCGATCTCGCCTACGTTTTCGAGAGCGATGGCTATGCTGGTTCTGACCTGACGGCCTTCGCTTCCCATCTCGTGAAGGGCTACAGCCTGACTGCATGGGCGTGGAACCCTGGGCCATGGTCCGCGGCTTTCGTTGCGCGCGACGATGGCGCCCTGCTGACGCTGACGTACAAGCGGGAGCATCAGGTCGTCGCCTGGGCCCGTCACGGCCTCTCCGGAGACGTGATCGACTCGGAAGCCATCCCCGAGGATGGTGGATACGGCAGCTACGTCTGCGTCGAGCGCGTGATCGGTGGCGTGACGAAACGCTACGTCGAGCGTGTGGCCGACCCGGTCTATACCGATCGCAGGCTCGAATGCGGGGTCGACTCCGCGCTCACCTACGACGGGCGCAACACAACGGCGACGACACTGACGCTGACCGGTGGCGCTGAACCGGGCGCCGAGGTCGTCATCACGGCGTCGTCTGGCATCTTCGGCACCTCGAATGTCGGCGACGAGATCGTTCTCGACTACGACGGCACGCCATGCCGGATTCAGATCCTTTCCCGCGACAGCTCCACCGTCGTGCGCGGGATCGCCTCGCGCGCACTAGTGACCGCCGACCTGACGCCGGGGACGAGCTGGGCGCTCGCCGTCGACACGCTGTCCGGTGCCGGCCATCTCGAAGGCCTCACGGTGCAGGTGGGCGGCGATGGCATGGACTTCGGGACTTACACGGTGAGCGGAGGCGCCATCACGCTCCGGCAGCCGGCCGTGATCGCGACGCTCGGCATCCCGTTCGATGCGGATTTCGAGTCTCTGGACATGGCGCTCGTCGGCGGCGAGTCCGTCGCCAACCGCCGCAAGATCGTGCGCGAGGTGGGGGTGCTGCTGTACTCCACGTCGACGCTCAAGGTCAGTGGCAGCGGGTTCGCGACGATGGACGAGATCCCGGCGCGCGATGTTGACACGTCGATGTCTGTCCCGCCGGAGCTTCGGACGGAATGGGTTTCCGTTCCGGTCGACAGCATGTGGATCAAGAATCCGCGCATCTACCTGCGCGCATCGGGGCCGTACGGCGCCCGGGTGCTGGCGATCGAGCCGAAGGTCGAGTTCGGCACGTGAAGGCTGCTGTCCGCGGCGCTGTCGAGTCCGATATCGCTGCGATCCTGGCTGACCTGCGGCCATCCGATGCGGCGGAGATGGCCGCCCTCGGGACGACGGCTGAAGACGCGATGCGCATGGGCCTGTCGATGTCCGACTGGGCCATGACCGGGACGCTGGACGGCGAGCCGGTGTGCATGTTCGGTGTCGCGCCGCAGAACTACCTGCTTGGGTTCGGGACGCCGTGGATGCTCGCGACGACGAGGATCGAGTCGTCGCAGGTCGCGTTCCTGCGCGCTTGCCGGCCAGTCGTGCAGCGCATGCTCGAGACGTATCCGTCCCTGTCCAACGTCGTACACGCCGACAACGCGATGGCGATCCGCTGGCTGCGCTGGCTCGGCTTCACCTTCCACATCAATGCCAATGGCTCGCCGGCGACGTTCGTCGTCAACGATGAGCCATTCCACCTCTTTGCCATGGGGTCTTGAGCATGTGCTCTCCAGCCGCAGCGTTTTGGGCCATTTCTCTCGCGGTCACTGCCTACAGTGGCGTGCGACAGGCAAACGCGGAAAAGGCGTCAGGCCAATACCAGGCCGAAGTCGCCAAGCAGAACGCCGACCTCAACGACCTGCGCGCGACGCAGGCGGCCACAATTGGATCGATCCAGGAGGACCAGCACCGGGCGAAGGTCCGGCAGATGGTCGGTGCGCAGCGCGCGCAGTACGGGGCGAACGGTATCGATCTGTCTTCTGGCGTCGTGCAGGACATGACCGACCAGACGACGACGATGGGCGAAACCGACGCACTGACGATCCGCTACAACGCCATGAATGAGGCGTGGGGTTATCGGACGCAGGCGGTGAACGACCGCAACGAAGGCCGGTTCGCGAAGTGGGCCGGACGGCAGAAGGCGACCGGGACTTACCTCTCGACGGCTTCCAGCCTCGCAAGCCAAGGGTACGGCGGGTATTCCAACGGCATGTTCGGCGGCGGCGGCGCAACCAAGTCTGGCGGAACGAACATCAAGGGGTACGGCTGAGATGGCTCGCATCCCGACCTACGATGCGCCGCAGGTGCAGGCGAACGTCCTGCCTGGCGTTCGTATCTCCGATGCGCCGGCTCGCAGTATCGAAGCGGCTGGCAGTGCGATCTCGCAGGGACTTGGGAGCGTCGCCAACGTCTTCGGTGACATGGCGAAGGCCGAGCAGGAGAAGTCGAACCGCGCTGCGCAGATGGAGATCGACAACCAGCTGAGTGCGCTGGAGAACGAGACGCTGTATGACCCGACGACGGGCCTGCTGGGGACAAGCGGCAAGGACGCGATCAACGTCGTCGAGAAGTTCACCCCGCAGTGGCAGGACCGGCAGTCGAAGATCATCGCCGGCGCGCCGCCGCAGATCCGCCAGTGGGCGCAGGCGCAGGCGGACAACCGCCGGCAGCAGGCGACGCAGACCCTCATGCGCCACTCGATGCAGGAGGGGCACAAGTACGCGGTGTCGCAGTCCGACGCGATGCTCGCGAACGCCGAACAGGCGGCGACGCTGAACTACCTCGACCCCGCACGCGTGGACGAGGAGGCCGCGCGGGCGATGGTCGCGGCCGACACGCGGAACAAGCTGGACGGCGGCGACGAGGCCACTGGCGCTACGCTGCGGCAGGCGGCGTCCAGCCGCGTCTACGGAGCCGTGCTGGCGCGGAAGACCGCGGAGGACCCGCATCAGGCCGCAGTGTACCTGGAGACGATCCGCGACCGACTGACGCCCGACGACCTCATCCGCGCCGAGAGCACGCTGCGGCCGGTGCTGACGGATGCGAACGCGGGTGCGTGGCTGCAGGCGGCCATCAGCGGGCAGCCCGAGGTCGCCGGCGCTATTCCGGTGGCCGGCGCCGCCACCTCCCTCAAGCAGGCCGAGGACATCGCCCGCGGCTCGATTGGCCGCACGATCGGGCTGGAGTCCGGCGGCAAGGCCGATGCGCGCAACCCGAACAGCAGCGCCACCGGTGCGGCCCAGTTCATCGACAAAACGTGGATCACGGTGCTGTCCAGCGCCCGGCCGGACCTCGTGGCCGGCAAGTCGCGCGCCGAGATCCTCGCGATGCGCAACGACCCGGCCCTGTCCCGCCAGATGGCCGAAGCCTACGCCGTCGAGAACGCCCGCGGGCTGTTCCAGTCCGGCCTGCCGGTGACGCCGCAGACGGTCTACATGGCCCATCACTTCGGCCTCGGCGGCGCCCGGCTGCTGCTGCAGGCCGACCCGGGGACGAAGGTCTCGGCGGTGCTGCCGGCGAGCGTGGTCTCGGCGAACCCCTACCTGCGTGACAAGACGGTCGGCGAGTTGATCGCGAACCACCAGCGGCGGGCGGGGGAGCAGGCCGGCACGAACGTAGCCCAGCCGGCGCATTCCGGGGCGGTTACCCCCGCCCGCAACGCCGACGGCTCCGTCAACTGGGGCGAGGTCGAGAAGCGGGCAATGGAGATCCCGAATCCGCTGCTGCGCGACGCCGTACTGTCCCGCGCCCGGTCCATGTCGGCGATCGAGAACAACGCGCGCGAGGAGGCGGACAAGCAGCGAGGCATGCGGGTGTATCAGGCGATCAACACCGATCCGAGCATGCCCTTGGCGCGCGCCCTGTCGCCGGCCGACTACGCATCCGTCGCCGCGGCCGGGAAGCTGCCGGCGCTGGAGTCCTACCGCAAGAACATGATCGAGGGTGGACAGCGACAGGACGACTACGCGCTCGTCGACACCCTCTACCGCGAGGCCGCCCTGAGCCCGGCGACATTCGGGCGGCGCGACATCGCAGGCCTTGCCGACCGCCTGTCGACGCCGACGCTCACGCGGCTGCTGGACATGCAGGAGAAGGCCAAAAAGCCGGAGGAGACGGCAGATTGGGCTACAGCAGAACAGAGGATGGAGAATCTGTTTCGCATGTCCGGCGTCGGCCATGAAAAAGACGCAGCAGGCGATGGGTCGAAGG
>JAEWNA010000323.1 GCA_023392975.1 Pseudomonadota bacterium
GTGCGGCCCAGCGCGCGCGCGGCCTCGACCGTCGCGTCGACCGCGGCGTGCGCCGGCAGCTGCAGCGCGTCGAGCTGGGCGAAGCCGGCGTACAGCAGCGCCTTCAGCGGATCGTCGCGACGGGCGAGCGGCTTCGCGACCCAGGCATCGAGGGCGGCGGCGTAGCGCGCGCGTTCGCGCAGCGCGGCGAAGCAGATCGCTTCGACCAGCGCGCGGTCGCGCGGATCGTCCAGCGCCGGCAGCGCCTTCGCGAACTCGGCCTTCAGCGAACGGCCGCGATGCAGCACCGCGTCGAGGACGCGCGCGGCGGCGAGGCGGGGAGCGGTGCCGGCGCTCATGCGCCGAGGCCTGCGGGTTCAAGCGCTTCGCGCGGGAAGGTCGCGAGCCACAGCGAGCCGCCATCCTCGGCGGCGCACTCGCACAGATAGCCGTCCGGGTGCTTCGGCGCGCGCAGCAGCATCACGACCGTGGCGATGTCGCCCACTTCCGGCGGTCGGGCGTAGAACGCATCCCGTCCGCAGGTCATGCCGTCGAGCGAGACCACGCGGACGACATCGTGTTCGCGGATCGCGCTCATGCGCCGGCCGCCGCAAGATCGCGGCGTGCATTCAGATAGTCGGCGGCGGTGATCGCCTTGCCGCCTTCGCGCTGCAGCACGCGGATGCGCAGCGCGCCGCTGCCGCAGGCGATGTCGATGCCGTCGCGAGAGGTCGCGAGCACGCTGCCCGGCGCGCGGTCGTGGGCGGCGTCCAGCGCCACCGCGCCGTGGATGCGCACGCGCTCGCCGGCGAGCGTCGCCTCGGCGACCGGCCACGGATTGAACGCACGGACCTTGTTCGCCAGCGCGACCGCCGGCTGCGTCCAGTCCAGCTTCGCCTCGTGCTTGTCGAGCTTGTGCGCGTAGGTCACGCCGGCTTCGGGCTGCGGCCGTGCTGCCGGCACGAGGCCCGCGCGCAGCAGGCCGAGGCCGTCGGCCAGGACCTGCGCACCCAGTTCGGAGAGACGGTCGTGCAACTGGCCGCCGGTCTCCTCCGCACCGATCGGTGTCCGCTGCGACAGCAGCACCGGGCCGGTGTCCAGGCCCTTCTCCATCCGTATCAGGCAGACGCCGGTCTCGGTGTCGCCGGCCTCGATCGCGCGCTGGATCGGCGCCGCGCCGCGCCAGCGCGGCAGCAGCGACGCGTGGACGTTCCAGCAGCCGTAGGTCGGGATGTCGAGGATCTTCTGCGGCAGGATCAGGCCATAGGCGACGACGACCATGAGGTCGGGCTTCAGCGCACGCAGCGCGTCGCGCGAGACCTGCGACTTCAGCGACTCCGGCTGCAGCACCTCGATGCCGCGCTGGAGCGCCTCCAGCTTCACCGGCGAGGCGGCGAGCGCGCGGCCTCGCCCGGCGGGACGATCGGGCTGGGTGTAGACCGCCACCACCTCGTGCTGTCGCGCCGCGGCGCGCAGACAGGGGACAGCGAAGGCCGGCGTGCCGGCGAAGACGATTCTCAGGGACATGATGGCCGGAAATTGATGGTGTCATCCCGAGGCGGAGCCGAGGGACCTGCTTTGCGTTCTAACATCGAATGTCGCAAAGCCACGGATGAAAAGCGCTTTTCAAGACGGCGCGCCCGACCTTTTTTCTGCAATGCGTCTGGAAAGCTCAAGGATCGTGTTTGAAGCAGATTGATAGCTGTCGAAACCAGATCCTTGGACTTCATAGAAATATGCGCCGCGTGAGCTCACGCATCGGTACACCGTCTTGATGCCCAGCGCGTCGCACGAGTTCAACATGATCTCTTCGAGCGTGCTTCGCTGAGAGATATTCGTGTTCTTCGTCGTCGTAACGAAGTAGCCACGATCACTCTTGGATGCTGGAACGATCTTTGCCGATGGCATCCCCGGTCCATTCCTCATTGGGTGGCACAAGCAGGTCCCTCGGCTTTGCCTCGGGATGACATTGGAAACCGCCTGAAAGCGGCTTTACCGGAGTCGGTCGGGCGGCACGTTCACGCCGCCGACTTGGCCCGCCGCGCCTTTTCCAGCTTCTTGCGGACCATCTCGCGCTTCAGCGGCGAGAGGTAGTCGACGAACAGCTTGCCGTCGAGGTGGTCCATCTCGTGCTGGATGCAGATCGCCAGCAGGCCGTCGGTCTGCAGCTCGAACGGCTGGCCGTCGCGGCCGATGGCCTTCACGGTGATGACGTTGGCGCGGGTGACGTCGGCGAAGATGCCGGGCACCGACAGGCAGCCTTCCTGGTAGACCTGGTGGCCGTCGGCCTCGGCGATCTCCGGGTTGATGAACACCAGCGGCTGGTTCTTCTCCTCGCTGACGTCGATGACCATGAAGCGCCGGTGGTCGTCCACCTGGCTGGCCGCCAGACCGATCCCCGGGGCCTCGTACATGGTCTGGAACATGTCGTCGAGCCGCGCCTGGAACTCGGCGGACGCGATTTCGGCGGCCTCGACGGGCCGTGCCTTGGTCCGGAGCCGGGGGTCGGGGAATTCGAGAATTGAGAGGGACGTCATGTTTGCGTCGATGGGGGCGGGCGAAAGGCCCATTCCGGGCCATTGTACCGCCTTCCGACTTGCCAACGCCCGGGATTTGTGGGCTATAGTGCGGTCGATGTATTGGGGAAAATCCCAAGGGGAGCAAGTAGATGGCCGGCATCCTTAAGCGCTTTTCTCACCGTGCGAAGGTGGTGGGCGCCATTGCCCTCCTGACCGTGGGCACGTACGCGGTCGCCCAGGAGGAGTTCCGTGGCGACCACCCCGACACCTACGTGGTGAAGCGGGGCGACACCCTCTGGGACATTGCCGGGCGGTTCCTCCGCCGGCCGTGGCTGTGGCCGGAGATCTGGCAGGCCAACCCGCAGATCAAGAACCCGCACCTGATCTACCCGGGTGACGTCATCAGCCTGGCCTATCTGGACCGCGTCACCGTGACGCCGGGTCCGCGCAACGAGGGCGGCCCGATCGGCGCCATCCCGCTGTCCGACATCGAGGCCTACCTGCGTGACTTGCGCGTGGTCGACGAGTTCAAGGACCTGCCGTACGTGGTCGGCCTGGAAGAGGACATCACCCGCGGCGTGCAGGGCCACCTGGCCTATGCCCGGAATCTCGACGGTGCCCAGCTCGGCCAGCGCTACGCGGTGGTCCGTCCGACCCAGCGCTACATGCGCATCGGCAAGCGCACCGGCACCGACATGCTCAGCCGCAACCACTACGACTTCCGCGGCGGCCTGGTCCCGGGCTTCGGCTGGGGCGAGACCGCCAACGCCGACCTCGGCAAGGAATTCCTCGGCAACGAGCTGTACAAGGTCAACGCCGGCACCGTGGTCAAGCTGCGCGAAGGCGACGTCGAGGTCACGACCCTCAAGCTCGACGACAAGAGCGTCGAGGTCCGCGTCGGCGACCGCCTGATCCCGGTCGACGCGCAGCCCTACGACCTGCAGTTCTTCCCGCACGCGCCGAAGCAGCCGCTCGACGAGGAGAAGGCCCGCGTGCTGGCGGTCGCCAACTCGCTGACCAGCGGCGGCCCGCGCGACGTGGTCGCGCTGTCCGTCGGTGCGCAGGACGGCATCGACAATGGCACCGTGCTGTCGATCTGGCGCCAGGGCACGAACGCGGTCGACCATGTCGAAGCCGGTTACTGGCGCGGCGAAGAGACCGTCACCAAGGGCGCTCGCGTGCAACTGCCGGACGAGTACGCCGGCCACGTGATGATCTTCCGCACCTTCGACAAGGTCAGCTACGGCCTCGTCATGCAGAGCGTGAAGCCCAGCCGTGTCGGCTACCGCCTGAAGGGACCCGACGCGAAGTGACGCCGGCCGCGGAACCGTTCGGAAAATCCTGACGACACGATGCGACGGCGCCCGAGGGCGCCGTCGCCGTTTGCGGGGCACGCTGGGCGCATGGACACGCTCGATGCCGATACCGAAGCCCTGCTCGCCCTGCTGCTCCCCGGCGGCCCCGTCGCGCCGCGGCGGGCGCTGCTCGATCTTCACGGCGGCCCCGCGGCCGTGCGCGCGCTGCCGCGGGCCCGCTGGCGCGAGGCCGGTCTCGAAAGCCCCAGATCCGCGCGCTGGAAGGCGATGCGGCCGCGCTGGACGCCGACCTGCTCGCCCGCTGTCGCGCCTGGCTGCGTGTTCCCGGCCATCACCTCGTCGGCTGGCACGATCCGGACTACCCGCCGCTGCTGCGCCGCGCCGGCAGCCCGCCACTGGCGTTGTTCGTCGACGGTGACCCGGCGCGGCTGTGGCATCCCGGGGTTGCGGTGGTCGGCAGCCGCGGCCCGACCGCCGGCGGCCGCGACAACGCCCGTGACTTCGCCCTGGCGCTGGCACGGGCCGGGTTCGCGGTGACGAGCGGGCTGGCGGCGGGCATCGACCGCGCCGCGCACGAG
>JAEWNA010000120.1 GCA_023392975.1 Pseudomonadota bacterium
GATCGATCTCGAATTCGGCGAGCATCTTGCCGGTGATGATCACATCGCCGGCGTCGCCCGCCAGCTTCAGCACCTTGCCGGACACCGGTGACGGCACTTCGACCACCGCCTTCGCGGTCTCCATCGACACCAGCGGCGCGTCCAGCTTGATGACGTCGCCCGGTTTCACGAACCACTCGACGATGGTCGCGTCCGGCAGGCCTTCGCCGAGGTCGGGGAGGAAGAAGGTCTTGGTCTGGCTCATGGTGCGGTTCCTTGGATTCGATGGCGCGCGCCGTGCGTCATGTCGAAGGCGCGTCCGGAAGATGCAATGCCTGCTCGATGTAGTCGCGCAGATGTGTGGTCGCGACGTCGTCGAGCGTCCTGAGTTTGATGTGGCGACGGAACTTGCCGCCGCCTTCCAGCACCCGATGCTGGTCGCGGAGTTCCGCGCCGCGGCCGAACTCCATGGTCACGTGGGCGGTATACACGAAGACGCCACAGAACGGGTCCGGCGCACCGAACAGCAGCCCGCCATACATCACCCGCTCCGTGGCGTTGGGCGCGATCGCGTGCACCGCGGCCCGCGCCGCTTCGGCAACGGGATGGAGCGACGCGTGCGTCAATCGCCAGTCGTCGAGAAGACGTTCGACTTTCCCGTCGCTCATGCCGTTGCGATCTCCAGATGTTCCGACGGGACATGGCCGCACCGTCCGTCCGCGGCTTCGCACCACCACCAGCCGCCGAGTTCCGAATGCAGCACGACCTCGTCGCCCGCTTCCACGTCAAGTTCCTGTGCCGAGTAGTCGCGCAGTGCTTCGGCGCGGTCGTCGCCGAGCGGCTTCAGCCAGTCGACCGGCGCCCACCCGGCGTTGCCGTCGGCGGTGGTCGTCCACACGAACGCGGGCCATTCGGTGTCGCGAATGCCCAGGGTCACCACGTCGCCGGTCGCGAACCGGATCGGGTTCGTGTACTGGCTGCGGTAGTCGCGGACGACGCAGGCGCGGGTCATGGCGATGCGCTCACAGCCACACGTCGTTACGTGCGGTCAGCACACCACCGGCGTCGCCGGTGTTGACCACGCCGCGCGGCTCGATCAGCAACACGTGGCATTCGTCTTCCGCGTACGGGCAATGTTCGACGCCGCGCGGGACGACGATCATCTCGCCTTCGCACACGGTCTCGACCCGGTCGCGGAACCGCATCGACAGCGTGCCGTGCAGCACGACGAAGGTTTCGTCGGTATCCGCGTGCGCATGCCAGACGAACTCCCCGCGCAGCTTGGCGAGCTTGAACACGATGTTCGACGGCGTGTAGTCGTTCATCTCCGCGATCACGCGCGGTGACCAGGGCTCGTCGAAGAGCCCCAGCTTCCGCGCGAAATTGATCGCGGTCGCGTCCATCCGCTCAGCTCGCGGCCAGCGTCCGCTTCGCCGCGGCGACGATCTTCTCGACGCTCGGCAGGTACTTCATTTCCAGGCGGAACAGCGGGATGTGCGTGTCGTAGCCGGTGACGCGCTCGACCGGCGCGACGAGGTCGTACATCGACTCTTGCGCGAGGCGCGCGGCGATCTCTGCGCCGAAGCCTGCGGTTTTCGGGGCCTCGTGCACGATCACGCAGCGGCCGGTCTTGCACACCGACTCGGCGATGGTGGCGAAGTCCAGCGGCTTCAGCGTGGCGACGTCGATGACCTCGGCGCTGATGCCGTCCTTCGCCAGCGCGTCGGCGGCTTCCAGACATTCCTTCACCTGTGCGCCCCAGGTCACGAGCGTGACGTCGCTGCCATCGCGCAGCACGTAGCACACATCCAGCGGCAGCGCTTCGCCGTCGTCGGGCACGAGTTCCTTGTACTGGCGATAGATGCGCTTGGGCTCCATGTAGATGACCGGATCCGGGTCGCGGATCGCGGCCAGCAGCAGGCCGTAGGCACGCTGCGGCGAGGACGGCATCACCACGCGCAGGCCGGGCACGTTGGTGAAGATCGCCTCGTTGGCCTCGCTGTGGTGTTCCGGTGCGCGGATGCCGCCACCCCACGGTACGCGCAGCACCATCGGGCAGGTAAGACGACCGCGGGTGCGATAGCGGAAGCGCGCGGCGTGGCAGATGATGTGGTCGACCATCGGGTAGACGAAGCCGTCGAACTGCGCCTCGGCCACCGGGCGCATGCCCTGCGAGGCGAGGCCGACGGTGAGTCCGGCGATGGTCGTCTCGTCCAGCGGCGTATCGAGCACGCGCTCTGACCCGAAGATCTTCTGCAGGCCGGCGGTCGCGCGGAACACGCCGCCGTTGACGCCGACGTCCTCGCCGAGCACCAGCACGCGCTCGTCGGCGCGCATCTCGTAGGCGAGCGCCTGGGTGATCGCTTCGATCAATGTGATGGGAGCGGGGGTGATGGGCGCGGCGTCAGCCATGCTTGCGGCCCTCCGCGGCGGCGACTTCATCGCGTTGCGCGACGTAATCCTGCGGCAATTCGGCGTAGAGGTAGTCGAACATCGCGGTTGCCGGCTGCACCGGTGTCTCCAGGTAGGCATTGATCTCGGCGTCGACGCGCTTGCCGCAGTCGTCGGCCCACGCCGCTTCCTGCGCCTCGTCCCAGAGGCCGGCCTTGGTGAGGTAGGTCCGCAGCCGGGCCATGGGCTCGCGGGTCCACGCGGCCTTCACTTCGTCGTCGTCGCGGTAGCGGCGGGCGTCGTCTGCGGTGGTGTGGTCGTGCAGGCGGTAGGTCATGAACTCGATGACGCTGCCGCCTTCGCCGCTGCGTGCGCGATCGAGCGCGCGGTGCATGCCTTCGAGCACGGCGATCAGGTCGTTGCCGTCCACCTGCAGGCAGTGCAGGCCGCCGGCGAGGCCCTTCTGCGCCAGGGTCTTGGCGCCGGTCTGCGACGCGCGCGGGACCGAGATCGCCCAGCCGTTGTTGACGATGCACTGGACGAAGGGGAGGGTGTAGGCGCCGGCGGCATTGATCGCGGCGTAGGTATCGGTCTTGGAGCTGCCGCCGTCGCCGCAGACGGCGACGCCGACCCGCGGCTCCTTGCGCAGCTTGAACGCGAGCGCCGCGCCGGCGGCGTGCAGGCACTGGGTCGAGATCGGCACGCACCAGGCGTAGTCGTGCTTCGGCGCTTCGGCGAAGTCGTTGCCGCGCTCATCGCCGCCCCAGTAGAGCAGGATCTCGCGCGGGCGCACGCCGCGCACGAGCTGCGCACCGTACTCGCGATAGCTGGGTGCGAACACGTCCTCGGGCTTCATCGCCGCGCCGATGCCGACGTGGGTGGCCTCGTGGCCGAGGCAACTGGCGTAGGTGCCGAGCTTGCCGGTGCGCTGCAGGGCGATCGCCTTGCTGTCGAAGGTGCGCACGAACAGCATCTGCTTGAACCACGGCAGCAGCGTGGCGGGATCGGCGAAGCGGGAGGGCGGCTCGGCGACGAGCGTGCCGTCGGGGCCGAGGTACTGCAGGTATTCGATTTCGAAGCGTGCGGCGACGGTCATCGTGCGTCCGTTGCGGGTGCGGTGCGCCGATGATACCCGCAGCGCGTTGGCGGTTCGTTGCGCGGCGCGTCATGACGAACGACGTGCGATGGCGTATGGCGCCACGCCGTCGCGTGACCGACACCGGGCCGCCGCCGCTGTCGCCGTTGCCGCGAAGGACGATCCCGCAAAAAAAGAAGCGCGGCCGGAGCCGCGCTTCTTGGTGTCGCCGACGTCGTGGGACGGCGGGGGTTCCGTGAGGATCACGCCATCCTGATCAGCGACGGCAGTAGCGGTGACGGCAGACGTCCGGCAGGCCCGCACCGATCAGCGTGCGCACGGCGGTGTTGTTCGCCGTGTTCGGGTCGGGCGTGGCCGAGGTCACGTTGGCGGTCACGGTCACCACCCGGACACCGCGACCGGCCAGCGCGAGGCCGAAGTAGGCGTCGGAACCGGCGGCGATCGGGCCGCTGGCGGTGCAGACGAAGCGGAAGCCCGTACCCACCGAGGCGCTGGTGCAGGTCCAGCCGCTCGCGGGCACGATCGACACGTTGCGCAGGCGCAGGTTGCCGGTGATGGTCAGGACCGGCGCCGCGGCGCTGGCCGGGCCGGCGTTGTGCACGGCCAGCAGGAACACGCCGGCACGTTCGCTGCGACCCATCATGCGGACCGACAGGTCGGCATCGAGCGCCGCCGCGGCGATGGACACCGTGGCGCTGGCGCTGTTGTTGCCGGCGACCGTGTCGGGCGAAGCCGAGGAGACCGTCGCGGTCATGCGCACCGTGCGGCCCGCCAGCGCGGCCGTGGCCGGGAAGCTGGTCGCGAACGCGGCGTTGGCGCTGGCCACCATCGAAGCCGTGGTGCAGACCACGCTGGTGGTGCCGGCGGTCTGGGTCGGCGTGCCGCAGGTCCAGCCGGCGGGCGCGGTGGTGATCGGCGCGACCAGGGCGTCGAAGCCCAGGGTCAGGGTGACCGACGCCGCCGCGCTCGGGCCGCCGTTGGCGACGTTGGCGGTATAGGACGCGGTGCCGCCTACCGGCACGGTGCCGGCCGTGGCGGCCGCGGTCGCCGACAGGTCGGCGATGGCGCGGACGTCGACGGTGGCCGTGGCCTGGTTGTTGCCGGCGACCGGGTCGGTGGTCTGCGAGGCGACCGCCGCGGCGAGGGTCAGCGACTGGCCGCCCAGCGAGGCATCGACCGGCACGCTGGCGCCGAAGGTGGCGTTGCCGCCGTTCGCGAACACCGCGGTGGTGCAGGTGACGGTGGTGGTGCCGGCGCTCTGCACCGGGGCGGCACAGGTCCAGCCCGCCGGGGCGGTGACGCTCGGCGACACGGTGGCGCCGAACACCAGCGCGACGCTGGCGAACTGCGCATCGTCCGCACCGTTGTTGGCGGCGACGACCATGTAGGTCGCGGTACCGCCCACGTCGACGTTGCCGCCGGCGCTGGCGGTGATCGACAGGTCGGCCTCGGCGATCACGTGGACGCTGGCGCTGGCGTTGTTGTTGGCGTTCGCCGGATCGGTGGTCAGCGACGCGACCGCGGCGGTCATGCCGAGGTCGGTGTCCGCCTGCGCGGCGCCGGGGACGACGTTGGCAGTGAACGTGGCGCTGCCGCCCGAGGCCAGCGTGGCCGCGGTGCAGGTCACGGTGGTGGTCGAACCGGCCTGGACCGGCGCGGCGCAGGTCCAGCCGGCCGGCGCGGTGACCGTCGGCGAGACCAGCGCGTCGAACGCGAGAGCGATGGACGCCGAGGCGGCGTCGCTCGGGCCGGCGTTGCTCACGATCGCGGTGTA
>JAEWNA010000013.1 GCA_023392975.1 Pseudomonadota bacterium
GGCTTGAACAGCGTCGAGGCGCCGTAGAACAGCGCCGAGTTGCGCGCGTCGATGCGCACCGGCAGCACCGGCGCCCCGGTGCGGCGGGCGAAGCGGACGAAGCCCGCGCGCCAGCGTCCGTCGCGGACACCGCGCAGGCCGAGGCGCGAGACCTCGCCGGCGGGGAAGACGATCACGCATTCCTCGCGCTCCAGCGCGGCCTCGATCGCGCGCAGGCTGTCGGCGCCGGCCTGGCCGCCGAACACCTTCACCGGCAGGAACAGGCCGGCCATCGGCGTCAGCAGCGACAGCAGGTCGTTGGCGACGATCCGCACATCGCGGCGTACCCGGCCGACCGCATGCAGCAGCGCCAGCGCGTCCAGCGCGCCGGAGGGGTGGTTGGCGACGATCAGCAGCCGGCCGACGGCGGGGATCGCCGCGAGGTCGCGATCCGCCACCCGGTAGCGCAGGCCGAGGAAGTCCAGCCCGGCCGCCAGGAATTCGAAATCCCGCAGGTGGCCCTGCCGGGCGAGGAAGCCCTCGATCTCGTCCAGCCGCGACCAGCGGCCGAGGCCGCGGAGCACGGACCGGGCGACGCCGGCGCGGCGGCCGGCGAACCAGCGGGGATGGCGGGCCTGGAGGTGGCGTTCGAGCGCTTGCATGGGCGTGGACGAGTCGGCCGGGATGGCCGCCAGCCTGCGATCCGCCGGCGACAGCGGCGTGGCGGCCGGACGGCGATCGCGTGACACTGGCGCCGCGCGCGGCCGCCCCCTGCCTGCGGTCATGCAGCGGACAGGTGGGGGGTGTATGATGCGCGCCCATCTTTTCATCCCGATCGAGGGATGAATCCCCGACACCGCCCGAAACAGAAGGAAGCCCGTCGATGTCCAGCTACCTCTTCACCTCCGAATCGGTCTCCGAAGGCCATCCGGACAAGATCGCGGACCAGATCTCGGACGCCGTCCTCGACGCGATCCTCGCGCAGGACAAGCGTGCCCGCGTGGCCTGCGAGACCATGGTGAAGACGGGCGCCGCGATCGTCGCCGGCGAAGTCACCACCAGCGCCTGGGTCGACATCGAGGAGCTGACCCGCAAGGTCATCAACCAGATCGGCTACGACAATTCGAACGTCGGCTTCGACGGCCACACCTGCGCCATCATCAACATGCTCGGCAAGCAGTCGCCGGACATCGCCGCGGGCGTGGACGGCACCGACAAGAAGGCCAAGAAGCCGGAGGAACAGGGCGCGGGCGACCAGGGCCTGATGTTCGGCTACGCCTGCAACGAAGCCCCGGAATCGATGCCGGCGCCGATCTACTACAGCCACCGCCTGGTCGAGCAGCAGGCCAAGGTCCGCAAGAACGGCAAGCTGAAGTGGCTGCGCCCGGACGCCAAGTCGCAGGTCACCCTGCGCTACGGCAGCGACGGCGCGATCCTCGGCCTCGACGCCGTGGTGCTGTCCACGCAGCACGACCCGGGCATCAAGCACAAGGACCTGGTCGAAGGCGTGCGCGAGCACATCCTCAAGCCGGTGCTGCCGAAGAAGTGGTACGAGGCGCTGCCGAAGAACAAGGTGCACATCAACCCGACCGGCATCTTCGTGATCGGCGGCCCGGTGGGCGACTGCGGCCTGACCGGCCGCAAGATCATCGTCGACACCTACGGCGGCATGGCCCGCCACGGCGGCGGCGCGTTCTCGGGCAAGGATCCGTCGAAGGTCGACCGCTCGGCTGCGTACGCCGCGCGTTACGTCGCCAAGAACATCGTCGCCGCCGGCCTCGCCGACAAGTGCGAAGTGCAGGTCAGCTACGCCATCGGCGTGGCCGAGCCGACCAGCATCTCGGTCACCACCTTCGGCACCGGCAAGATCGCCGACGACCAGATCGAGAAGCTGATCCGCGCCCACTTCGACCTGCGTCCGTACGGCATCGTGAAGATGCTCGACCTGATCCACCCGATCTACCAGGCCACCGCCGCCTACGGCCACTTCGGCCGCAAGCCGAAGGAAGTCACCTACGTCGACGGCGCCGGCAAGCAGCACACGGCCACCGCCTTCTCCTGGGAGAAGACCGACAAGGCCGAGGAACTGCGCAAGGCCGCGAAGCTGAAGTAAGCCTCGCACCGTCGCGATGCACGCACACGAAGGGCGCCGAAAGGCGCCCTTCGTCGTTTCCGGAACGCGCCGGCGCTGCCGCCCGCGAATTTACGCGGAATTTACGCCGCCGCGGCATGCGCGCCATGGCGACTTTACGCAGGCGCCCACGAGAATGCCGCCCGGCATCCCGATGCCGTGGTCCTCGACCCTTCTCACCAGGAGCGCGTCATGCCCGGTTGGCTCGTCTTCGTCTGCAGCGCGGCGGTCGTCGTCGCCTGCGTCTATCTCCTCTACGTGATCCTGCGTCCGGAACGCTTCTGACCTCGCGCGGCATCGCCGCACGACGCCTCGCACGCATCGACGCACTCCGGGAACTCCCATGATCGAAGCACTGCTCGTCTTCGCCCTCGCGATCGGCCTCGGCTGGCCGCTGGGGCACTACCTCGCCGCGGTGATGCGCGGCGCGCCGTCGCGGCTGGACCGCGCATTCGGCTGGATCGAACGTCCACTGTACGCCGCGCTGGGCGTGGACCCGTCGCGCGGCCAGTCGTGGCGCGGTTACGTCCGCGCGTTCGCGCTGAGCAACCTCGTGCTGGGCGGGCTGGTGTGGGTCCTGTTCATGACCCAGGCGTGGCTGCCGCTGAATCCCGACGGCGTCCCCAACCTGCGCTGGGACACCGCGCTGCACACGATGGTGTCGTTCCTCACCAACACCAACCAGCAGCACTACTCCGGCCAGGCGCAGCTGTCGTACCTCGCGCAGATGGTCGGCATCGTCGGGCTGCAGCTGATCACGCCGATGATGGGCCTGGCACTGGCGGTGGCGACGCTGCGCGCGCTGGTCGGCGGCCGTCGTGACAACGGGAACGCGTCCGTCGCCACCGGCGAACCCGACGTCGGCAACTACTGGGCCGACGTGATCCGCGCCACCGTGCGCTTCCTGCTGCCGCTGTGCCTGGTCTGGACGCTGCTGCTCGCGGCGCAGGGCGTGCCGGCGACGCTGCACGGCGGGCCCACGGCGACGCCGATCGATGCGACCGCGGGCATGGCACAGCAGAAACTCCCGCTGGGCCCGATCGCGCCGATGGTCGCGATCAAGCAGCTCGGCACCAACGGCGGCGGCTGGTACGGCCCCAACAGCACGGTCGCGCTGGAGAACCCGACGCCGTTCTCGAACCTGCTGGAAACGCTGGCGCTGGTGCTGATCCCGGTCGCCGTGGTGTTCATGGTCGGCCCGTTCACGCGGAGGCGGTCGCTCACCGCGCTGATCTTCGGCGCGATGCTGCTGATGTCGCTGCTGTCCACCGCCGCCGGCGTGTGGCTGGAAGGCCACGGCCCGGTCGGGGCCGCGCTGATGGAAGGCAAGGAAACGCGCATCGGCAGCGATGCCTCGGCGCTGTGGGCGATGCTGACCACGCAGACCAGCAACGGCTCGGTCAACGCGATGCACGACTCGCTGGCGCCGCTCACCGGGCTGGTCGCGATCGGCAACATGCTGATCAACGCGATCTGGGGCGGCGTCGGCTGCGGCCTCGCCCAGTTCCTCGTCTACCTGCTGCTGGCGGCGTTCCTCGCCGGGCTGATGACCGGACGCACGCCGGAACTGTTCGGCCGCAAGATCGAGGCGCGCGAAGTGCGGCTGCTGTCGCTGCTGATCCTGCTGCAGCCGTTGGCGGTGCTGGGTTTCACCGCGCTGACGCTGTCGCTGCCGCAGTTCACCGGCAGCCTTGAAACAGGAATTTCCAACCCCGGCTTCCACGGCATCAGCCAGGTGTTCTACGAGTACACCTCGGCGTTCGCCAACAACGGCTCCGGCTTCGAGGGCCTGGGCGACGGCACGCCCTGGTGGAACCTGACCTGCACGCTCGTGCTGCTGCTCGGCCGCTTCCCGGCGCTGGTCGTGCCGCTGGCGGTGGCCGCCTCGCTCGCGCGCAAGCGCCGTGCGCCCGAGGGCGCGGGCACGCTGCGCATCGAAACCCCGACCTTTGCGCTGACGGTCGTCGCGGTGATCCTGGTCCTGACGCTGCTGCAGTTCATGCCGGCGCTGGTGCTGGGCCCGATCGCCGACCACCTGCAACTGACCCATTGAGGCATCCGCCATGACTTCGCATCGCAGCGGCCCGCAGGCGGGCCGCAACGCACCGCCGCTGATCGACGCCGCCACCCTGCGCGCGGCGAGCCGCGACGCCGTCCTCAAGCTCTCGCCGCGCCACATCGTGCGCAGCCCGGTCATGGCGATCGTGCTGCTGGGCACGGTGCTGGCGGCGCTGATCACCGCCGCCGGGCAGGCGCCCGCGGGCTTCGGCATCGCCGTCACCGCGATCCTGCTGGTCACCGTGCTGTTCGGCAATTTCGCCGAGGCCGTGGCCGAAGCGCGTGGCCGCGGCC
>JAEWNA010000023.1 GCA_023392975.1 Pseudomonadota bacterium
CGCCGGCGGCGCTCGCGCGCCGGCTCGCGGGCGAGGACGCGCCCGCACCGCGCACGCGTCCAGTGCGCAGGCGCGGCGACGCGCAGGCGAGTCTCGCAGAGCCGATCGCCATCGTCGGCATGGCCGGGCGTTTCCCGGGCGCGGACGACGTCGAAGCGTTCTGGCGCAACCTCTGCGACGGTGTCGAATCGATCCGGTTCTTCCGCCCGGATGAACTCGATCCGTCGATTCCCGCCGCGTTGCGCGAGGATCCGGCCTACGTCCCGGCGCGCGGCGTGATCGACGGCGTCGAAGGCTTCGATGCCGGTTTCTTCGGCATCTCGCCGCTGGAAGCGCAGCTGATGGACCCGCAGCATCGGCATTTCCTCGAGACCGCGTGGCATGCGCTCGAACACGCCGGCTACGTGCCCGAGAGCGTGCCCGGTGCGGTCGGCGTGTTCGGCGGCATGTACAACGCGACGTACTACCAGCGCCACGTGCTCGCGCACCCCGAGCTGATCGCGCGCCTCGGCGAGATGCCGACGATGCTGGCCAACGAGAAGGACTACCTCACCAGCCGCACCGCGCACCGGCTCGGCCTCGACGGCCCGGCGGTGAGCGTGCACACGGCGTGCTCGACCTCGCTGGTCGCGACGATCCTGGCGATGGACAGCCTGCGCGCGGCTCATTGCGACCTCGCGCTGGCCGGCGGCGTCGCCATCACCTGCCCGCCGAACAGCGGCCTGCTGCACCAGGACGGCGCGATGGTCTCGCGCGACGGCCACACCCGCACCTTCGACGCCGACGCCAGCGGCACCGTGTTCTCCGACGGCGTCGCGATCCTCGCGTTGCGTCGGCTGTCCGACGCGATCGCCGACGGCGACACCGTGTACGCGGTGCTGCGCGCCGGCGCGATCAACAACGACGGCGCCGACCGCGCCAGCTTCACTGCGCCCAATCCCGCCGGCCAGGCCGCCGTCATCGCGATGGCGCAGGACGCCGCGGGCGTCGACGCGCGCAGCATCGGCTACGTCGAAGCGCACGGCACCGCGACCCCGATCGGCGACCCGATCGAGATCGACGGCCTCACCCGCGCGTTCCGTCGGCATACCGCCGACAGCGGCTTCTGCGCGATCGGTTCGGTGAAGAGCAACGTCGGCCACCTCGTCACCGCCGCCGGCGCCGCCGGTCTGATCAAGACCACGCTGGCGCTGCATCGCGAGACGCTGCCACCGACCATCGGCTACACGCGTCCGAACCCGCAGATCGATTTCGACACGACGCCGTTCGTGCCACAGGCGACGCTGGCCGCGTGGCCGCGCGGCGATGCGCCGCGCCGTGCCGGCGTCAGCGCCTTCGGGTTCGGCGGCACCAATGCGCACGTGATCGTCGAGGAAGCGCCGTTCGCTGCGCTGATGCCGGTCGCGCAGCCGTCGTCGCGCGACGAACAGCTGCTGGTCGTTTCGGCGCGCACGCCGGAGGCGCTGGACATGGCGTGCGCACGGCTCGCCGCCGCGTTCGAGCGCGAGGACGCGCCCTCGCTGGCCGACGCCGCGCACACGCTGCGCGTCGCCCGCCGCGCGTTCCCGCATCGCCGCGCCGTCGTCGCCAGCGATGCAGCCGATGCTGTGCGTTGCCTGCGCGAAGCCGCATCGTCCATGCATGCGGCCGACGCACCGGAAGCGGTGTTCCTGTGCACGGGCCAGGGCGCGCAGTACGCCGGCATGGGCCGTGGCCTGTACGAATCCGAGCCGGTGTTCCGTGCCGCCTACGACGCCTGCTGCGACCTGCTCGCCGGCGAGTTCGAGGAAGACCCGCGCGCGCTGTTCCTCGATGCCGTTGCCGACGACGCGCTCACCGCCACGCGCCTGACCCAGCCCGCCCTGTTCGCGCTCGAGTATTCGCTGGCGGCCCTGTGGATGTCGTGGGGCGTGCAGCCGCGGGCGCTGGTCGGGCACAGCGTCGGCGAATTCGTCTGCGCCGCGCTGGCCGGCGTGATGACGCTGGCCGACGCGGTCGCGCTGGTCGCGCTGCGCGGCCGCGCGATGCAGGCGCAGCCGGCCGGCGGGATGCTGTCGGTGCGACTGTCGGCGGATGCGGTCGCCGCGTATCTGGCCGACACCGACGTGGAACTGGCTGCCGAGAACGCGCCGAATCTCTGCGTCGTCGCCGGGCCGAACGCAGCGCTCGACGCGCTCGAAGCCAGGCTCGCGGCCGACGGCGTCGTCGCGAAACGACTGGTCACGTCGCACGCCTTCCACTCGGCGATGATGACGCCGGCGATCGACGCCATGCGCGAACGCCTGCGTGCAGTGACGCTGTCGCCGCCGCGCATTCCCATCGTCTCGACCGTGACCGGCGCGCCGCTGACCGACGCGCAGGCCTGCGACGCCGAGTACTGGGCCACGCACCTGCGCGTGCCGGTGCGCTTCGCGCCCGCGGTTGCGCAGGCGCTGGCTGATCCTCTCCGCGTCGGTATCGAACTCGGCCCGCGCGCCACACTGGCGACGCTTGCGAAGCAGTGCCTGCCGCGACGCGATGGTGCCGTCGCCGTCGCCAGCCTCGCCGATGCGCCGGACGTCGAAAGCGCCGCGCTCGCCGCCGCGCTCGGTCGTTGGTGGTGCCTGGGCGGCACGCCGGACTGGTGCGGTTACGTCGCGCATGAAACCCGCCGTCGCGTCGCGCTGCCGGGCTATCCGTTCGCCCGCGAGCGGCACTGGGTCGAGGC
>JAEWNA010000035.1 GCA_023392975.1 Pseudomonadota bacterium
CAGTTCGTCCCGTTCGAGGTCATCGTCAAGTTCAAGCCCGGCGTCCGGGCCGGCGCCGCGAAGGCCTCGATCCTCGACGCGACGCTGGAAGAACGACCCGGCGGTTTCAGCGTGGCGAAACTCATCGTGCCCACGCCCAAGCGCTACACCGCGGCCGACGTCCAACAGGACACCCTCGCGCTGCTGGAACGCATGCTCGGGCGCGACGACGTCGAGGACGCCCAGCTCAACTACGTCTTCGAACTGGCGCTGACCCCCAGCGATCCGCTCTATCCGCTGCAGTGGCAGTACCCGAACATCAACCTGCCCTCGGCCTGGAACCTGACGACCGGCAACGGCCTGGCGCCGATCGCGATCCTCGACACCGGCCGCACCCTGCATCCCGACCTGATCGGCCGCTGGTCGTCGCTGGAGTACAACGCGTCGTCGCCGGGCTCCAGCGCGATCGACGTCGGCAACTGGCACCACGCCACGCACGTCGCGGGCATCGCCGGCGCGGCGCTCAACAACGGCATCGGCGGCACCGGCGTCTGCCCGGGCTGCAGCCTGCTCAACGTGAAGATCACCTATTCCAACGGCAGCATCGATTCGGCCGCGATCATCAACGGCCTCAACTGGGCCACCGACCACGGTGCCCGCGTCGTGAACATGAGCTTCGAGAGCGCCGTGGCCTGCAGCGTATCCTCGCAGTCGGTGATGCGCAACGCGATCACCCGTGCGATCAACAACGGCGTCGCGGTCTTCGCGGCGGCCGGCAACCATGCGGTGAACGTGGCCAACGTCAGTCCGGCGTCCTGCCCGGGCGTCATCGCGGTCGCGGCCAGCGACCGCAACAGCCAGCTGGCGGCCTACAGCAGTCGCGGCACCGGCGTGGGCATCACCGCGCCGGGCGGCGGCGGGACCTTCAACTCGGGCTCCGACAGCGGCTACGGCGACGGCTACAACTGCCCGGCCGACCCCAACAGCTACTTCAACCCGTACACGGTCGGTGCGTTCTCGACCTGGACCACCTCGCCCGCCGGCGGCAGCGCGCACTGCTACCGTTACCTCTCCGGCACCTCGATGGCCACGCCGCACGCGGCCGGCGTCGCCGGGCTGATGCTCTCGCGCAAGCCCGCGCTGCGCCCGGACCAGATCGCCAGCATGCTGCGCTCCACCGCCACCGCGATGCCCGCATGCGGCAGCGACTGCGGCCCCGGCCTGCTGAACGCCTACGCTGCGGTGAACCTGGTCTCGACCACCACCACCGGCCCCTGCAGCCTCAGCCCGAGCGCCTGCACGCTGCGGGCCCTCGCGCAGTACCGCAGCAGCAACGGTTCGCTGGTCGAATCCGTGTTCGCCTACGGCTACCTGTGGCAGTTCGACGCCGCGGGCAACCAGATCGGCCCGACCCGGCGCCTCGAAGGCATCGATCGCTACGCCAACGGCCCCTGCGCGTACGCGACCGCGTCGAAATACTGCCTGATCGACTCGGCAACGACGCTGGACCACCCGGGCATCGGCTACGTGGAGTCGGTGACCGCCTACGGCCGCTACTGGAACTTCGATGCCAACGGCAACGCGATGCCCGGCAACGGCGCGCTGCTGTCGAGCGTGGCGCGCTACGCCAGCGGCCCCTGCGCGTACGCGGCTTCATCGACCACCTGCATCTTCGACACCCGCAACCTGATCGACGCGCCCGAGTGGGGCGGACTGTACGAATCGATCACCGCCTACGGCCGCTACTGGATCTTCGACGGCGCCGGCACGATGATCGAAACGCAGCCGCTGCTCAATGTCCCCCGCTACGCCAGCGGCCCCTGCGCCTACCGCCCCGCGGGCACCACCTGCACGTTCGACGCGCGCGACCTGCAACACGTGCCGGGCGCCGGCATGCGCGAAACGGTCGTCGCCTACGGCCGCTACTTCGAGTGGGACGCGAACGGCCTGCCCACGGCGAACAACAACAAGCCGCTCACGACCATCCCGCGGATGCGCTGACGCCCTCCGCACACGACGCCCGGGTGCGATGCGCCCGGGCGTCGTCGTCGATGGATCCTGAAGGTCAAAATGGCGGGCCGGTGCCCGTCCTACGCCGGCATCTCGCTGCGCGAACCGAACGCGTGCGACAGCGTGCCGCGATCGACGTACTCCAGCTCGCCGCCCAGCGGCACGCCGTGCGCGAGCCGGGTCGGCTTCACCGCATGCTGGCGGGCGAGCTGGGCGAGGTAATGCGCAGTCGCCTCGCCCTCGACGGTGGGATTCGTGGCGATCACCAGTTCCTGCACCTCGCCCTCGGCCAGCCGCGCGGCCAGCGCATCCAGCCCGAGTTC
Organism: Pseudomonadota bacterium; assembly: GCA_023392975.1. GTDB lineage: Bacteria > Pseudomonadota > Gammaproteobacteria > Xanthomonadales > Xanthomonadaceae > Lysobacter_I. The sequence continues at coordinate 2,313 of JAEWNA010000035.1, forward strand.
GCGCGGACCGATGCCGTCGAGCGGGCTCAGCCGGCCCTGCAGCACGAAGTAGAAGCCGCGGTAGCCGGTCGCCTGTTCGATCACCAGCCGGTCGGCCGGCGATTCCACCGCGCAGAGCAGATGCGCATCGCGCGCGCCGCTGGCGCAGATCGCGCACACCGGCGTCTCGCTGAAGTCGCGGCAGCGCTCGCAATGGCCCACGCGCTCGACCGCAGTCGCGAGCGCGTCCGCGAGCCGGCGCCCGCCGTCCCGGTCGCGCTCCAGCACGTGGTAGGCCATCCGCTGCGCGGTCTTCTGGCCAACCCCGGGCAGGATGCGGAAGGCGTCGATGAGCTGTTCGAGAAGGGAGACGGTCATTGCATTATGGCGGCAGATCGGCGTTAAAGCCGCTGCTTTCCATACAGGGAAAGCAGCGGCTTAGTGTTCATGTCCGAATCAAGTCGAGCCGCGAAGTGGCTTCGACTTGGATTGTTAGATACGCACCTCAACGCAACACCCGACATGGCTTCACGTAAACAGTGTTGCCGATAGTGCGATCTGGTGCGCTGTGCACACGGCAGAGCGTACCCTTAGTGGAGATGCGCACGACTTGCCAAGAGTCTGTGATCTCTTGTCCATCTCTTACAAACGAAACCTCGATTGTTTTGCCAACGGAGACTTTGGTTGGAATTGTGGCTTGGATTGAGCCGTCGCTGGCTACGATGCCGAGATTGAACTTGATCCTGTCGTACCGCCCGGAGCCAGACGTCTCGATTTGTTGCGCATAGTCAGATCCCGCATTCTGACCCGAACAGCCGGAACAGGATGCGATAGCCGCCAGAAGCACTGCTGAAAAAAGCGCTTGATGGTCTGGATATGTCATAGGCATCTGACAGCCAAATAATTGGTCAGGCTGCTCTACCGGCTCAGAACTTCGTCAGAACATCCCCGGGATCTTCATCCCCGGCGGGATCGGCATGCCGGCGGTGGCGGCGGACATCCTCGCCTGCGATTCGGCGTTGATCTTGTTCACCGCGTCGTTGATCGCGGCGGCGATGAGGTCCTCGGTCATCTCGGCGTCGGCGAGCACGCTCGGCTCGATCCGCACCTTGCGGCACTCCATCTTGCCGGTCAGCGTGACGCTGACCATGCCGCCGCCGGCGCTGCCGGTGGCTTCGAGCTTGGCGACTTCTTCCTGGGCGCGCTGCAGGTTTTCCTGCATCTTCTGCGCCTGCTGCATGAGTTGGGCGATGTTTCCGCGCATGGGGCGTTCTCGTTTCAGTCTTCGAAGGGGCGGATGGAATCGGGCACGAGCTTCGCGCCCTGCTGCTGCATCAGGCGCTGCACGTCGGGATGGGCGAGGAAGGCCTCCTCGGCCGCCGCCTGTTTCTCGTCGCGCTGGCGGAGGTTGCGCGCGTGCATGGTTTCGGCGTTCGCGGCCTTGCCGGTCTCGAACTTGAGCTGCACCGGGCCGCCGAGCTGCGCCGCCAGCGCATCGCCGAGGGCCTTGATCAGCGCCGGGCTGCGCAGGTGGTCGTCCTCGGCCGACAGCGCCAGGCGCAGGGTCCCGTTCGCGCAGGCGACGAAGGCGGCGTGCGCGGCGAGTTCGCGCACCGGGCCGCGCAGGTCGCAGCGATCGACGAGGTCGAGCCAGCGCTCGGCGTCGATCTCGATGTCGATGCCGGGGGCTGCAGTCGCGGTCGGGCGCGACGCGGCCGGCGGCGGTGCCGTGACCTCGATCCGCGGGGACGGCACCGGCGGCGCGACGGGACGCTCCGGCGCAGCCGGATTGTCCAGCGCGACCGGCGGCAACGGCCGCGACATGATCGGGGGTGGCTTCACAGGCGCGCTTTCGAGCGCGGCGCGGGCAGCCTCGGGCC